>DASUTP010000425.1:0-7810 GCA_036374515.1 Chryseolinea sp.
AGACCACCGATGAAATACGCTGAGCTATGAAATGCTGTTTCAAAAGCACAGTCTCGAAGCGAATCACTTGGCGGCATTGCGCATAACAAGTTAATAAACGTATTGCGTTTACTCACATTGCAAGTAAACGTATTGCGTATATTTTCTTTATATGAGCATTTTTTGGTATTTATTCTGTTCGCACATAAAAGGTAAATTTGTGAGAAAAATGGGCTGTTGAAGGCTTTCTCTTTGTCACAGAATTGTTAAACGTGTTTACCCGATTGTTGTCGTTTGTAAATGATTGAAATCGGCTTAAGGGACGAATACCCCCGGAACGTTCTGCAGGCGCAAAGAATACCTCTCAGATTTCACTAGCCTGATGGCATACTTCAAGGCCCTATCGCCTTGAAAAATCAAAAGCCGGCAACATGCATTGGCAATCAAAGAGCATCGAAAAGCCCGGGAAGCTTTGAGGAGGGTGGGGCGATCTTTAGATGTTTATACGCCCGGTCCGCCGCTTCCCTCCCGCGGGAGGTTCGCTTAATATATCCCTCCTGTATCAAGAAGGGTTCGTACATTTCTTCAATGGTCTCCGCTTCCTCACCTACCGCAGTGGCTATTGTGCTCAATCCAACAGGTCCACCCTTGAATTTTTCGATGATAGTAAGCAAAATACGATTGTCCATTTCATCAAGTCCGTTTTGGTCAACATCCAGGGCCTTGAGGGCAAACTGAGCAATATCCATCGTAATGATGCCGTTGCCTTTGATCTGCGCAAAATCGCGGGTTCGTCGTAACAGGTTATTGGCAATGCGGGGAGTGCCACGGCTCCTCCTGGCAATCTCAAAGGCAGCGTCATCCTCCAGGGACGTTTGAAGGATCTGCGCGGAACGTTTTACAATTTTAGTGAGCAGCGACGAATCATAATACTCTAACCTCGCATTGATGCCAAACCTGGCGCGAAGGGGTGAGGTGAGAAGGCCAGCGCGTGTAGTCGCGCCGATAAGGGTAAAAGGATTCAGCCCTATTTGCACCGACCTGGCGTTTGGACCTGAATCCAGCATTATGTCAATGCGGAAGTCTTCCATCGCCGAATAAAGGTATTCTTCCACGATCGGGTTCAGGCGGTGAATTTCATCAATGAACAGGACGTCGTGCGACTCGAGATTTGTAAGCAGGCCGGCAAGGTCGCTGGGCTTGTCCAGCACCGGACCTGACGTGATCTTTATGTTTGTTCCTAATTCATTTGCAATAATATGGGAAAGGGTTGTCTTTCCCAGACCGGGGGGTCCGTGCAACAGCACGTGATCCAGCGATTCGCTCCGTTGTTTGGCGGCAAGTACAAAAATTTTAATGTTGTCGACGATCTTTTGTTGTCCGGTGAAATCATCGAATGATAATGGCCGAAGCGCTTTTTCAAGTTCACGTTCCTCGCCGCTCAATGATTCGCCGTCGCCTTTTAGGTAGTCTTCCCGCATGGTATCGCGTATCGGTTAATAGTTTTATCGTTGTTTTGTCATCTGTAGGTGACTGCTCGGGCGTAAAGGTCAGAAAATTTTTTTGCGTGTATTTAATGGGGAGTCAAATAAGTTTAAGAATGTCGTGGTGGGGCAAGGGGAGGGGAGTTAAATACAGGTTCACGCAAAGTGCGCGAAGATAATCCAGCAAAGAGCGCAAAGAGTGACTTAGACGGGCACTAAGGTATTCTCGATTTCACCGAGAGCTCATTGGTCTGCGGCCTTTGCGTGTACTAACTTTGCGGTCTTTGCGTGAAAAGTTTGTGGTAAGCTAATACAGTTCACGCAAAGTGCGCGAAGATAATTCCGCAAAGTGCGCAAAGGGTGACTTGGACGCAGGTATTAATGTATCTCCGATTTCACCGAGAGGGAGTTGGTTCTGCGGCCTTTGCGTGTATTAACTTTGCGGCCGTAGCGTGAAACGGTTTGTGATAATTTAAATGCAGGTTCACGCAAAGTGCGCGAAGATAATTCCGCAAAGGGCGCAAAGGGTAACTTGAACGGGCATTAAGGTATCTCGATTTCACCGGGCGGGAATTGGTTCTGCGGCCTTAGCGTGTGTATTAATCTTTGCGGCCTTTGCGTGAAAAGTTTGTGGTAAGCTAATGCAGTTCACGCAAAGTGCGCGAAGATAATTCAGCAAAGGGCGCAAAGGGTGCTTGAACAGGAATTAAGGTATCTCCGATTCCTCTGCGAACAAAGCGAGAAAGGTTCCCCCTCCTCATAAACTTATCATCCGGAATTCGCAACAGTGTTGCATTTATTTTAATTTGTATATCTTGCGCCACATTTTTATAACGACATGGACAATCGAAAAAAGAACATCATTTACTCGGCAGTATTGTTCGTGTCTATCCTGGGCGTTTGGTTATACAGAAAAAACCAGGTGCCGGAACCCATCAAAGTCGAAGGAAAAACCATGGGTACCACCTATCACATCACCTATTTCGATAAAAAAAACAGGAACTTTAAGAAGGCGATCGATTCCCTGTTGATCGTCGTCAATAAATCGATCAACAACTATGATTCGACCTCCGAGGTTTCCCGCTTCAACACAAGCCAAAGAGGTATAGCCATTAAGCTCCCGTATTTTTTTCCTCCGCTGAAAAAAGCGAAAGAAATTTACGCTGCTTCGGGCGGAGCTTTCGACCCAACGGTGATGCCGCTGGTAAACGCATGGGGATTTGGCGCCGGCAAACAAATTAATCCAGACAGCTCACAAGTGGATTCCATCAAGACTTTTATCGGCTTTGAAAAAGTACAATTGAAGAACGATAGTGTTTTGAAGTCAGAGCCCCGCGTGCAACTTGATTTCGGCGGAATTGGCCAGGGCTATGGCGCGGATGTCATAGCCGAATTCCTAAAGGCTAAAGGTATTTCAAATATGTTGGTTGAACTGGGAGGTGAAGGTATGGCGCTGGGTAAAAATCTCAAGACTGGCAAATCGTGGGAAATCGGAATACTCGATCCAAACTCAACCTTCGAAAATCAATTTTTTAAAGCCTACATTGCCTTGAAGGATAAATCGTTTACCACGTCCGGCAACTATTTTAACTACCGCGAAATCAATGGCAAAAAATATTCCCACACCATCGACCCGGAAACAGGCTTCCCGGCACGGCAGGCGATCTTAAGCGCGTCGATCTTCACTGCAGACTGCACCACCGCAGATGCATGGGGCACCGCGTTCATGGTCATGGGACATGAGAAAGCAATTGCGCTGGTCACGGAGCATCCCGAACTTGAAGTGTTATTGATGTACTCCAACGATAAAGGAACGGTTGAGACGTTTATGACACCCGGTATCCGGCCTTTCGTCAAATTAGAACCCTGATGTATGCTTATTAAATTGCTCGTATTATTTTTTACGCCGCTCATTTCGGGACTCTTTATATACCTGGTACCGAAGAGCCGCGGCTCAAACTACAGGCTGTTACTGGTATTCGCGGGATCGTATCTTTTTGCCATAACGGTAATTCATATTTTGCCGGAGTTGTATGGCAACAATCAGGATGACGGCCTCATCGGACTTTTTGTGCTTGCTGGTTTTTTCCTTCAGCAGCTGCTGGAATATTTTACCTCTGGTGTGGAACATGGGCATATTCAGACGGGAGATCCACACCGCCACGACGATCTCCATCATGGTCATGCACACTCGCATGGACACCAATCAATTTCGGCATTGATACTCTTATTTGCTTTATGCATCCATGCGTTTTTAGAAGGAGCGATGCTTGCCCAGCCTGTCTCTTCAGCGCCCGTCTATGATGTAAACGCTATCTTGTTAGGGATTGCGTTGCATCGTGCTCCTGCCGCCTTCGCACTGATGACGGTGCTGGCATTTCAGCTTCACTCCAGAAACCGGGCATTACCTCACCTTATCGGGTTTTCGTTCGCAGCGCCCGCAGGACTTCTATTGAGTACATACCTGGCAAATCACGAGATCATTTCTACGTCAAGCCTAATGTACCTGTACGCCCTTGTTTGTGGCAATTTCCTTCACATCTCCACGACGATCGTTTTCGAAAGTAGTCCTGGTCATAGATTTAATGCCAGGAAAATGGCTGTCGCTGTTGTTGGGGCGCTCACGGCCGTTGCTGTGGAGTATATAATTAAGTAACATCGCGGGGATTGTTTATTTAGTGCGTTATTTGCTAGTTACACACTACGTTGAATAACCATGAGTAAGTCAATTCATCATGCCGTTAGCAAGTTGGGCATAGAGGAACTTTTTGTAAAACTGAGAGGTGTGATCAGTGCCTTGCGAAAGTTTGTCCCTATCGGACTGAGACAGAAATTTTCCACGATAGGTAAATTCGTACGGGATTCCTCATTTTATCCAAAGAATGACGATTATTTCGTCACCCGCGAAAACACTTCCAGTGTCGAGGAAGTCGTAAATTTTCTTGTGGGCATTGGATACAGCTTCAAAGGTGAATTTTACAATGATCTGATTAGCTATGCCCCCGTAGAATCCAGTGAATTGTATCAGTATATTGTTTCGGCAGAATACAGATGCTTTGAGCGAGTACCGATGTCGAATCAATCCTTCGGTCAGACATCAGTTATGTCTATTGTCGCGTCATGAGAAAGAGAAGTCACGCTGTAGCATGGAGAGGGGCTTCACCCCCGCAAAAAATATTAGTGATGCGTTTCCAGGCGCTTGGCGACACCGTTGTGACACTGCCCTACCTGCAAAGTCTGAAGCGACAATATCCAGATGTCGAACTGCATTTTTTCACGCGTGAAGAAGTTAGCGCAATACCGACTAATGTTGGCCTCTTCCGTAAAGTCATTGCGATTGGCGGCGGACGTAATGCCAAGATTCAGTTTCTCTTAGCACTCTTACAACTACCGTGGCTGATCGGACAAAAATATGATGCCATCCTGGACTTGCAAAATCATAAGATAAGCCGGATCATTCGGAAACTTCTTCCTGTAAGGACGTTTTCGGAGTTTGACGTCGATCGACAAACAGTTCTTTCGGCTGGAGAACGAACGCGACGTGCGATTGAAGCATTATGGTCCTGGAAAATTGAGTTGGATACTAACTTTGTCATTCGAAATGCCCCCGGGATTGACGACCTCTTGAGAAGACACGGGTGGAAATCAAATCACGACATGGTGGTCCTCAACCCGGCCGGTTGTTTCCCTTCCCGCAATTTGCCGTTGGACCATTATATAAGTTTTGCAAAACTTTGGCTGGAGAAAATTAACGAGAAAACTCAATTTGTGTTGCTTCTTCTTCCTGCGCTACAAACAAAAGCCAACTACATTGCCCGCGCTCTAGGCGACCGGTGTATTAACCTGACAGGCAAGGCGGATCAGACGGAGGCTTTTGCCATTCTCCGAAAATGTAAGTTTGTGTTGTCTGAAGATGGCGGATTGATGCATATGGGCTGGGTTAACGGAACTCCAACGTTGGCCCTGTTTAGCTCAAGCAAAAGGCAATGGGCCGCCCCCCAAGGCAAGTGGTCCGATAGTGTGGATTCTTCGGATTTGGAATGTGGGCCATGTGACCTGGCTGTTTGCAAGTTCAATGACAACAGGTGTTTGACGCGTCATGATGCGACTGCACTTATTGCGAGGGCTGCTTCACTTCTAAACTCTAAAAATCTTAAGTGACGTGAAAAAGCGGATTGCTTTATTTATGCACGGCGGGATCTCCGGAGGAATTAATGGCCAGGGTTTCCCGCTGATAACTCAATTAGTAAACAAACTAGCCGTCGATTTTGACGTAACTGTATTTTCATTGGCGGCTTTCAGTGAGGGTTTTCACGCTGATACCTACAAAGCCTATTGTGTTAAAAGTAATGTCAAGCCATCTCCTTTCAGGTGGTTTAGTTTGATTATTACGTTTTTTAGAAATTATAAAATAGATCGTTATGATATTCTTTACTCATTTTGGGGTTACCCAATGGGTACCCTGGTCGTTGCGCTTGGGAAAATCACCAACCGCCCTTCTGTTGTCAATATATTAGGTGCTGAATCGGCAAACTTATCGGAAATTGGGTACGGACATTTAAGAAAATTCTTTTCCAGAAGGCTGGTGGTCTGGACCTGTCAAAGGGCTACAGAGCTCGTCGCTGTTTCTAATAGTCAGCTAAAATTACTGAGACCTTATGGCGTGACGCGGCGGGCAACCGTTATCCCATGGGGGGTGACTAAGGGTCTATTTAAAACCGCAAGCGAGCTCAAATTGCCATTAAAAATAGTCCATGTTGCTAACCTTACACCTGTGAAAGATCAAGGAACGTTGCTTAAAGCGTTTAAACTGATCCGCGAGAGGATACCATCGAAGCTAAAAGTTGTTGGCCCTGATTTTTTGAACGGTCAAATACAAAAAATGGCAGTAGCGCTTGGGTTAGATGGTGACGTAGAATTCGTCGGATTTGTTCCGCATCAAAGAATTTCAGAATATTATTATTGGGCGGATGTTTTCATGCTTACCTCTCTGTCGGAAGGACAAAATAATTCGATTACGGAAGCGATGATGTGCGGGGTTCTGCCTGTCGGCACAGCGGTCGGAATATTGGGAGACCTGGGGAATGAAGTGGGAGTTGTTGAACAGCCACGGGACCACAAAACTTTAGCGAATCAGTTGATCAGATTATATGAGCAGCCAGCCGAATGGAAGAGGAGACAACAAGCGGCACAAGCGTGGGCGGAAGAGCATGACATTGACTGGACTATCAAGCAAATCGGAAGTCTTCTCCGTAACATTCAGCCTGCGACAAAATGAAGAGGCTGGCCATAATAGGTGTGGGTATCGTCGGGACCGGAGCACATGGCCAAGGTATTCCGGGAATGGTAAATGGGTTGATGAAATTGTCAGAGACGAATTCAATAACCGTTTATTCCTTTGTACCGGTCGATAAAACCAGGGTACCCAAGGGTATTCGTATTCGTTGCACGTGGAGTACGAGGAAGAGCCTTCTAAGAATTCAATTTGTCGGGCTGGCGTTGCTATTTGTCCTGGATCATATTATTAAGCGGTATGATCTGATTCACGCACAATCACCCTATCCCGCCGGTGTTTTGTCGTCTTGGTTAAATAAATTTTTTAACATTCCATGGGTTCTATCTCTTCATGCTGGCGAGGTTGCCCGTATGCCCGACGTACCGTTTGGTGATTTGCTCAATCCGCACCTCAGCAAAGCTGCCTTCGACGTTTGCCCGAGGGCCAATTTGATAATGGCAATGTCCCGGTTTCAAGCAGACATAGCGCTGGAAAACTTGAACATCGACCTAAACATTGCTGTATTGCACAGGGGGATAGAGGCTAAGGCGTACAAAAGAAAACCACTTTGTTCACCAATTCAATTTCTCCATATCTCTAACTACCATCCGGTAAAAGACTATGGTACTTTATTTAAAACGTTTTCGTTGCTTCTTCAGCAAATGGACTGCGAACTTGTTATTGCCGGTGATAATAATCGCGTTGAGATCATAGATATTATCGCGTCAATGCGACTGAACGATAAAATTAAGTTTGTCGGAACGATTCCTAACGAAAAGCTTACCGACCTCTTTTCGACGGCGCATATCCTGCTTCATACGTCCAGGTTTGAAGGATTACCTATGGTAGCACTCGAGGCTATGGCACATGGAGTCTTGATCTGCGGAACGCACGTTGGCGTAATGGCAGACTTCTCGGGAAAATATTGCCTCACCGTACCTCCGGGTGATTTTATGGCCCTCGCTGAAACTGCGGCCGGCGTCGTTAAAAATGAAGCACGCTACCATGCACTTTGTGAACAGGCCTATGCGTTCATCAAGACGCGTGATCAGCAGTGGTATGTAAATGAATT
>DASUTP010000426.1:0-4523 GCA_036374515.1 Chryseolinea sp.
ATAAACAGGTGAAAAAATACTCCTGTTATTATAACTGGTATCCTAGTCCTATCAAACCACACCAGGATAGCAAAAGACAACTCGAACAAGATGGTTACCCAAGACAGGAAAAGTTGCACAGAGGGATCATCAAATGCACCGTCAAACTGAGGATTGAATAGACTACCAAGGTGCGTCACATAGTCGATGCCGTCACCAGACCGCCATGTTTCACTGGTGAGTTTGTCCCATCCCGAAATCAGATAAATAAATGCCACCTGAAGTTTTGCGAAAACCATTCCGGTGTTGAAGCATGCCTTTTGTAAAATGTTCAAGGTCTCGGAATTGAACGCCGGCCTTGAGGCAACGGGCACGAACCATAATGCAAGCATGAATAACACAAGGTCAGCACCGCTTGCAAAGGGCAGGTAGACGATGTACAAATTGAAAGTCAGCCAAAAAAATATCAGTGTCGTCGCATAATGAGGGCGCAGAAAAAAAGCCAGAATTAGAAACACCAGCGAGATCCCAAAAAGAATATTCACGTTGCTTTCCGCCAGTAAAGCAGGAGCAAAAACCATTCTTCCAAAAAATGACCTCGGCAGAGTTATATGATGGTAATTCATAACGCTGTGGCTAAACGCCCAAAGGATTGCCACTTTAAAGAACGTGAGCAACAGCATCGCGCGAAAAAATAGTCTCGCGGTGATGGGATTGTTAAAGTCCGCGACCAAGTATTCAGCGGTTCCCCGTACCCTATTTAGCAGTTTCACCAATAGTCACTGGGTTGTAGTTAAACACAAATGTCGTGTCGAGGATGCTCGTTTGCTCGCGGGGCAAATATGTCATTTCCTGGCATATGATCTGAATGGAATCGACTGGCATGGCAATAAATTCCTGTAGCAGGAATCCATTTAGTTCACGAAAAGCGGCACTACTTTTTACGATTTCAAAGGGCTTATTGTGCGCTACGCTTTCGAGCGTCTGACCCAGGTGCCTTTCGTATGCGACGTAAGACAGCTTGTCCCAACGCAATGGATTGGCGCGGTAACTTTTCAAATGTTCTTCGGTCAAATTCCTATAGGAAGACCAAGTATTGCCCTTCATGTACCGTATTGACAACCACCGCGTGGTTTTGATCCGGGACTCCGTGAAAAAAGGTCCCAGCAACACAAGTTGCTTGTACACGGCAACCATTCCGTTTTGAAGCCGTCCTTGTGCGGGGAAAAATAAAAATGAAAGACACAAAACGACGTGCGCCGCGATAATCACGAGAACTGCCAATCCGATCCTAAACTGTTTTGTCTGCCTGTTCACAACTAGACTATCCGAGGAATTGAAACTGAATATAAACCCTAAAAGGTTATTCGATTTTGACCCGCAGGTTTTCCCCCAACAGCACAAACTCTCTGATCCATTCTGCTGAATGTCCCTGATGCTCGGGATTCGCCTTGGCTATGCCAAAATATAGGTTTTGACTTTTGTAAAGGTTAGGAGAAAGGTTAAGGTTCAACAGCAATGGGAATAACCTGTTCAGTCGTTCGATCCGGGTATAGTTGTCCCCTTCAAGACTGAACCGCCGGAGTTCTCTTATTATGCACTCTCCCACCAATCGCTCGAGCTGCACAACGTCTTCAATATTCAAACGCCATTTCACCATTTCATTCGTAATGCGCTCGACCTGCCGGATGTTAATTCTTTCCGACAGGAAACAACGGACGAGGTCAGCATTAAGGATATATTCGAATGTAGTGCGATATGCATTGGGAATAGGCGCATCGTTGTTCGCCAAAGCCATTACCAGCGGGTAATCCCTGTTATAAATCCGGCGCAGGGAATTTTCCAGGTCGCGCATGCTTTGATAGGTGATCAGGTCGAAAACCTTGCGTTTCTCGTCCTGAAAAAGCTGCCAGATTGTGTATTTTTCCGGACCGAAATATAACTGCATCAAGCCGATAATGTCGCCAAGCCGTGCTTCGTCAAACGCCTTTACCATAAGGGTTTGCATCATGTTAAATCGTTCAACTTCCATATCGATGGAAATATTTCCAATGATATTGTGCTGGCCCATATAGATTACAGCGAAAGCAAATTTCTTTTCAGAGCATGTTACATTTGATTTAACTTTGGTAATGCCCACCACTAGTCGCTGATCGCCGGCCTCCTTGCGGATAAAAATTTCATTTTCTGTCGTGTAATTGAAAACCGGAAACGATTCGGGATCGTCCTCGAATATCGACGCAACAGCATAGTGCATACCAACTCGCTGTAGATTGGTCTTTGCGGGTATCACATACTTCTTGTAGACTTCTTTTCCATTTCCCAGCGCCGTTATGTTCGTTGGAGCATGTTCGATTCTTTTAAGAAATTCCTCTTCCAGTCTTGTGTCACTTACCTGACTTACCAGTTGCATTGCACGACATGCATACTGCATAATTTGCGTCGTCTCAATTCCAGACAAGTCATCAAAGAACCAGCCGCAACTTGTGTACATAAGCATTGCGTTCCGCTGCACTTCCATCATGCGCAATACCCGGTTGTTTTCGACCTCAACAAAGCATTGTTCTTTCAGAAACTTCGAAATATTCGCATCACTGCGATCGAGGATCACATTGATGTACTCTTCCCTTGCCTTCCACGGATCTTTAAGAAAAACGGAAGTTTCTCTCGTGTATATCTCGATAAGTTTATCCCGCAGCCAGTCCAGTGATTCGCGCAAAGGTTTTCTCCACAATTGATGAAAATCCGGTTTGCCCGAATTGCAGCCACAGTTTTCGCGCCATCGTTCGATGCCATGAACACAGCTCCACGAGCTGTTTTCATGAATCTCCACCTCATAAACCGGAGGAAATTTCGCAAGGAACTCGGAATAATTCGTAAGGTGTGAATGCTTGTGCCGTTCAATATAGTCTAACGCATAGGCTAGAGCCATATCTCCATGTTTGTGATGATGCCCATAAGTTTCACCGTCTGTCGCTATATTTACCAATTGAGGCTCTATGGTGTGGATATCGAATCCCTCCAGGAGCCGGTGAGCAAATTTTCTTCCATCGTTAAGCAATCCATCGAAAGCAACCCCTTGGGCGATCGCGCCATCGTAAAAGAAAAGACCAATGCTTTCCCCGGATTTAAGATTGTATTTATACGGCCGCCGTGTATCGAGGGTAAGGACATTTACATTTGTCCACGCGGTATCACCCTTTCGCCGAATAGCTTTCGCCTGCCGTGGGGCTAAAATTGTAAACTTGATACCATGTTTAACCAGAAGTTCCAGGGATTCTTCATCCACGGCGGTCTCCGAAAGCCACATTCCCTCGGGTTTTCTTTTGAACCGATGTTCAAAATCACGAATCCCCCAAATAATTTGGGTTTCCTTGTCGCGGGAATTCGCCAATGGCAAGATCATGTGATTGTAAACTTGCGCGAGAGCCGAGCCGTGGCCGTTGAAATTTTTCACGCTTTCGCGGTCAGCTTCCAAAATTGCCTGATAAGTTTCGGTATCGCGGGTTTCCATCCACGACAAAAGTGTGGGGCCAAAGTTGAAACTGATCTTGGAGTAATTATTAATGATGTTTTTAATAACGCCTTTTTCATTCAGGATTCGCGATGCCGTATTTGGTGCATACGATTCCGCAGAAATTCTCTCGTTCCAATCGTGATAAGGATGCGCTGAGTCCTGAACCTCTATAACTTCCAACCATGCATTTTCACGAGGAGGCTGATAAAAATGCCCGTGAATACAAATATATTTTTCCAATTTTTTTCCATTTATATTATCGGCTGCCATTCGCGGATTCAAATCCAGCGTTTGAGGATTCCGATAGTTTAAGTGCTAATATCGTTCAATTCAAACTCATTTACTTCTTTTTCCAGCTTGAAAACTGAAATTCCCAAGGGAGGCAAAGTTAATGAAATGGAATAATCCCTTCCGTGAAATTTTACAGGGGAGGTCATTAAAGATCCGATATTAAGTACTCCGCTTCCCGCATATTTTTGGTCATCAGTATTAAAAATTTCGATCCAGGTGCCGCGATACGGGACCCCTACCCTATAGTGATGCCGGGCTTCCGGAGTAAAGTTACAAACTACTATTATCAAATCATCCTTGCTGTTGCCATTGCGTTGAAATGCAATAACACTGCTATTATTATCCGAATAGTCGATCCATTCAAAACCCTTCTGCTCAAATTGATGAATGTATAGTGCCGTCTGTGATTTATAAAATGCATTTAAATCCTTAACCAATTTTTGTACCCCAGCATGCAGGTTGTATTGCAATAGATGCCAGTCAAGACTACCGTCGTGATTCCATTCTGCCGACTGGGCGATCTCTGCTCCCATGAATAACAGTTTGGTTCCAGGATGCATAAACATATAACTCAAGAGCAGTCTCAGGTTTGCGAACTTTTGCCATTCATCGCCCGGCATCCTTCCAAGCAACGAGCCTTTGCCATGTACAACTTCGTCATGCGAAAGGGGTAGCATGAAATTTTCCGTAAACGCATACATTATGCTGAAGGTAATTTCATTCTGGTGAAATCGAC
>DASUTP010000427.1:0-3557 GCA_036374515.1 Chryseolinea sp.
CAACCAAAATCGTGGGTACCGCTTGGCCGTTGCGACAGATAGGACGACTTCCGTCGATCCTTTCGTTGCAGAGGTGAATTTTCTCAGCATGAAACTTAAGTCATTTTGCCTGAAACCCCATTCATTGTACGTGACGTTCAAAGAAAAATGAAAAAGCATAAGATGTGAAATTAGGCAGGGAGCATTTAGAATCTTCGCCTTTTCCGCTATTTTTACCCACTTTTGATTTTTTATGGCCGTACAACTCGCTGCTGCGATTACCTCTTTTGTCATTGCCTTTTTGATTGTTCCGGTGATTATAAAATATTCACTCCGGAAAAATCTTGTCGACGTTCCGGGGAGAAGGAAAATTCATAAGAAAGTCACCCCGTCTATGGGCGGTATTGCCATTTTTGTCGGATTTTTTATTTCGTCGCTCATCTGGATAGATCTTCAAGGCTGGGCCACTATTAAATTTATTCTCGTCGCCTTATTCGTGATATTTTTCATCGGCGTACGCGACGACCTAGTGCCTTTGCGTGCTATGGTTAAGCTAATGGGGCAGATCATGGCGGCATCGCTGGTGATTTTTTTGTTCGACCTTCGCATAAAAACCTTTTACGGACTGTTCGGAATATATGAGCTGCCGGATATTATCAGCTACATCACTACATACCTGACCATCATCGTAATAACCAACTCCTTCAACCTAATCGACGGGCTTGATGGACTGGCGGGGACAATCGCTATAGTGGCGCTATTGAGCTTTGGAATCTGGTTCTTTTTGATTGGCGACCGGATTTTTTCCATCCTCGCTTTTTCCATGCTGGGCGCAATTTTTGCCTTTCTCATCTTTAACTGGGAGCCATCGGAAGTGTTCATGGGCGACACCGGCGCACTGGTCATTGGAATGATGCTGGCAATACTGTCGATCCATTTTATCAATACCAATTACAGCCTGCCCGCTATGACGCCCTATAAATTCAATGCGTCCATCGGTACAGCTGCGTGTATCATTATCATCCCTTTGGTCGATACCCTCCGAATCGTTATCCTGAGGCTCTCGAAACGACAATCGCCGTTTCACCCGGACAAAAGTCACGTCCACCACGCAATAATGCGGCTGGGCATGCGGCACAGTCAAACGACGTTGATATTGGCGGCGGTGCACATCTTCTACATCGCTCTTGCATTGATCTTCAATCACTTGGAAGACGCATACGTGCTGTCGGGGGTCATCGTGCTTTCCTTTTTGCTAAGCGTTTCCCTGGACAGGCTGATTATTAATAAACTCTAATGCAGGTCACAACGTCCACGAAGAAATCACGAAGAACACGGCGGATTAAGTTCTTAGTGATCGCAGTGCCTACTTTGTGATCATCGTGACCCTACATCTATGATGGCCCCTCGCCACCCCTGAGCCCCCGCAAAGAAGGCTTCGAACCCATACACTGATCCGGGGGGGAACCTGTTTGTGGTGCTTATGAACTGGTAACTCCATACCCATTTAGCACACGCCTAATGCCGTCTTTTAACAGTAGGACATCAAAGTTCAGAATTAAACCATACCTCAATCCTAAAAAGCGAAGATAAGTTAATACCTGTGCCACCTGCAGGGGGCCGATACCCTCAATGGACTTTGTCTCTACAATCACTCGCTTTTCAACCAAGATGTCAGCACGATAACCACAGTCCATTCTAACTTCTTCAAAAAATACGGGCACTGGTTTTTCCGTTTCGAAAATTAGTCCTCGCTTTTTCAAACGGTACGCTAAGCAAGTTTTGTATACGCTTTCCAACATGCCGGGCCCAATTTTCTTGTGCACATTGAAGGCCTCGTCCAATATAATTTTGATAATTGCTTCCTCTGTCATATTCTAAACGATAATTCTGAAAACGCAGCATTTCCTAATGCAGGTCACAACGTCCACGAACAAATCACGAAGACCACGGCGGATTAAGTTCTTAGTGATCGTTGTGCCTACTTTGTGATCATCGTGACCCTACTCTATGATGGCCTTTCGCCACCACTAAGTCCCCGCAAAGAAGGCTTCGAACCCATACACGGAGTCACAACGTCCACCAAGAAATCACGAAGACCACGGCGGATTAAGTTCTTAGTGATCGTTGTGCATACCTTGTGATCTTCGTGACCCTTCATCTAGGATGGCTCTTCGCCACCACTGACCCCCGCAAAGAACCGCAATCGACAGGAAGAATCGTCATATCTCAGCAAATAATCAGGAATTCTGTACACCTGAGGTAATAATGTATCACTGTTCCAAAATTTCTTTGTTTAAACTTTAGATGTCTAGGCAGAACCTGGCTTGGGTTTCTTGCCAAAATATTAATTTTACCATTTGATTTTTATATCACGAATGGAAGAAAGAATTAATCAGCTGCTAAGTGAAGTCAAAACGTATTTCGCCCAGGATAAAAAAGACCTGGAGGCATTTCGTATGAAATACATCAGCAAAAAAGGAGAAATCACTGAGCTGTTTGACAAACTGAAAGGAATACCTGCAGAGCAAAAGAAAAATGTAGGAAAGGTTTTGAATCAGCTTAAACAGACGGCAGAGGCAAAACTTGCCGAATTGACTGAAAAATTAGAGACGGCGCCCGCGTCGACGGAAACTATCGACCTGACCCTGCCTCCGGTACCCAATGAGATCGGAAACCTTCACCCGCTCACCCTAACACGTTATCGAATCATCGAAATCTTCGAAAGGTTAGGCTTCAATGTGGCTGACGGCCCTGAAATTGAGGATGACTGGCATAATTTCTCCGCCTTAAACTTTCCGGAAAATCACCCTGCACGCGAAATGCAGGATACATTTTTTATAGAAAAAAAGGCCGCGTCAGGGAATGGCCAGGATATATTGTTAAGGACGCACACTTCCAATGTGCAGATCCGCATGATGGAAAAACAAAGGCCCCCGCTCAGGGCCATTATGCCGGGCCGGGTTTATCGCAATGAGGCAATTTCCGCCCGGGCACATTGTTTTTTCCACCAGGTGGAAGGGCTTTACATTGACAAGAATGTTGGATTTGCAGACTTAAAGCAGACCATATATCATTTCGCTAAGGAAATGTATGGCAACGATATTAAGATCAGATTTCGGCCGTCATTTTTTCCATTTACGGAACCGAGCGCGGAAGTCGACGTCTCGTGCCTGATTTGTAAAGGAAAAGGTTGCAACGTGTGTAAATACTCAGGGTGGGTGGAAATCGCGGGCTCCGGCATGGTTCATCCAAATGTTTTAAAGAGCTGCAATATTGATCCAGAGGAATTTACCGGTTTTGCTTTCGGCATGGGGATCGAGCGGGTCACGATGCTTCGTTATCAGATTAACGACCTGAGGCTGTTCTCCGAGAATGATATCCGGTTCCTGCGGCAGTTTCAGGCTGTTATATAATAATCGTGATCACGGACGTTAAGGAAGTACGTTATACGCCACATTGCATATCGTGAAAGTTGATTCGATAAAGAGTATTGCTGTCGTCGGTGCCGGCACTATGGGCCAGGGTATCGCCCAGGTTTGTGCGCAGGCCGGCTATGCCGTTATGTTGTATGATAC
>DASUTP010000428.1:0-7601 GCA_036374515.1 Chryseolinea sp.
TGGTGGTTTTCATTGGACGTACAATATCAAGTCCAAAGTAGTGTTGAATTTTTTGTCCGTAAAAAGAAGTTGACCACAGGCGTGTACGGATTTACGAAATGCATTTACTGATCGATTACCGGAAACAGCTGGCTGTAATTGCAAAATTACCGTTGGACGGACGCTGGTTTATTTCGGAAAAAATCGTATCTTCAAATTCAATTTTTACCGGTAATTTATGGGCCTGACGGAGTTTTTGCTTACTCTTGCACTGACAGTTGTTTTGACAACGTTAATCGTACTGGCTGCCCGATGGATCGAAAAAAATAAGAAAAAACATCCTGAGCTCTACAAACGCAAAGGCGCTTTGGCAACGCTCCTCTATGTTTTAATGAATCTGAGGGATCTTGCCTGATATACACAAGGAACCCTCCTTTTACGGTCAGAGATCATATCCGCCTGTACACGAAAGACATTGGTTTGAAAAGGCATCATATTCGTCAAACGCTGCACCCGGCTTTCCAAACAAAGTTATGATCCGGTCAATTCTGAGACGGGCATCGTGTTCCAACGTTATAAATAATCCTTCACCACTGATTTCTTCCAGCTTTATCACCCTACCCTCGATAGAATCCACAACGTTATCGCCATTAAAATAAAAAATCTTTCCAGTTGTACCTTTGCCTATTTCCTCTTCAATGATTTCCCGGTAAACATACTGGACGGGCACGTATGAAGTTGTCATTTTAGTCATGCTTTAGTTTTCAAAATATAACTTGCTGCTAAGCCTTTACCAAATACTTGTCCAACCAGTTTAACACAATTTGCCGCATTTCAGGCAGCTCTTCGTGAGGACAATCAAATAATTCGATGCGGCAATCTTCCGCTTTCCCCGCTTTTTCGTACAGTGGCGCCAGGTAGTCACGGACTTTTTCCACGCCTCTCGGCGGTGTCAGATCGTCGAAACGTCCATTCAAACTTAAGTGTGGTCTAGGCACAATTAATTCGTTGATCGTTTTTGTGTCAAAGTGCTTCAACAATGAAGGAACATAATAATATATTCCGTGGCCCTTCAGGTTATTCGCTTTCATTAGCTCATCAAAATCCGTCATACAGCACAGGTCTATGCAAGTGCTAATTCGTGTATCCAGCGCCGACAGCCACCACGCTTTGGTTGCTCCCATCGAAAGACCGAACACCCCAGCCCGCCCCGTGTCCACCTCACTTCTTGATAACAAATAATCGAGAGCTTTCATTTCATCGAACAGCATCATTCCAAACAGCGTTTTGCCTTCCCAAAGCATTTTTTTAAAAGTATCCATCTCGGTGTTTCCATGACGTTCCCCAAAACACCAGCTGTCAATAGCCAGAGTGACGATCCCTTTCTCTGCATAAACAGGAGCATACGCAGGCATCACGGCTCTTCCATGCAGCAATTCGTCTTTTCCAATCTTGTAGGTGCCGAAGTGAGCGTGGCAGTACAACATGCATGGAGCTTTCTTCTTCAATCCGTCAGGTATGAGCAAAACGCCCGGCACTCGTTCCAGTCCATTGAAGTCAAAATCCAGATACTCCAGCGTATAGCCATCATGTTGCTCCCGTCTTAGCAGTTTCGGCGCGCCCGGAGAATAGCGACCAGGAAGATCTCCAAGCAATGAAAACAGTTTTTCACGCCGTTCTTTGTGATCGAGGATGACTTGTGAGCGACTTTGGTCCATAGCCGGAATAGCTTTTAAGGGTGAGAGCATTCCCATTGCAGAAGCTGCCAATGACTGTAGTACGAACTTCCGTCTGGGATAAGGCATAAAAAAATATTCTACGACAATTTACCACCAATTAAACAGATAAATATCAGTCAATTGAACTTCCCTATCAAAAATGAAACAAAACCTTCTTTAAGCCTGAGATATTTTTTGACTTGTCATTGCCCATGATCGACCGTAATAACGACATGCCCGGCCTTTAGGCCGGCCTCCACGTAACGGTGAGCGTCTGCCACCTGATCTAACGGAAACCTTTTATCGATAACAGCCCTTAGCTTGTGTTCTTCAATTTGGTCCCGGAGAAATTCAAAATTTTTTCTGTCATAGCCGGCAAATTCAGAGATCACCTTTTTGCTGCCAATCATAGATCTGAAAAATCCCCGCAGCATTCCACCGAGGGTGGGATTGCCTAAAATATAACGGCCGTTTCTGTTTAATGATTTGAGACATCGCGAAAAAGGGCTCGTTCCTACGATGTCGATGATCACATCATACTTTTTTCCATTTTTTGTAAAATCCCGCTGTGAATAATCAATGACCTCGTCTGCGCCAAGTTCCCTCAGCATGGGTAGTTTGTTGATGCTGTCGACACAGGTTACGACGCCACCAAACGCCTTGGCAAATTGAATGGCATAGGTTCCAATGCTTCCGCCGGCGCCGTTGATCAACACCTTTTCGCCAGGAGAAATTTTTGCCTTTCGCGCGAAATGTAACGCATTAACGCCACCGGTTGTGATCGTTGCAGCTGTTTCATAGGTCATTTTTTCGGTGCGGAATAAGTTCGGATAAGATTCACGAATGGATAAGTATTGCGCATGTGCGCCCAGGCGTATCGTGGTAGGTCCGAATACCGTGTCCCCTATTTTGAATCGTGTTACCCTGTTGCCGATGGCTTCAACTTCTCCCGCATATTCCTGGCCAAATATCCCAGGCTTGGGTCTGGTTAAGCCCAGTATAGCTCTCAGGATGATCCAGAATAAGACCGGTATATGAAATCGTCGAATTTCGCAGTCACCCATCGTTACCGTAGCAGCGTGGATTTTTATCAAGACTTCATTACCCTTCGGGATTGGCTTTCGAACCTCCCTCACATGAAGAAAATCCGGGGATCCGTAACGAGTACAAACAACTGCCTTCATTTCGCGTAAGGTTAGATTTCAACCCTTCGCCACATTCGCTTGGATGACGAAGAGAACAATAAATTGTTACAGATTTGGTTGCCGTCCAAACCATACGCATTTATCAATAGCTGATCAACGGTCGTGGCCCCTGATCGAAAAGGCACAAAATGGCCTTTTTTACTTCTATTAAAACGTTTGCATTAGTATCTTTGTTAATTAAAATAAAGCCATATCGCCAAAAAAATGCTATGCCTGTTTACCATTCACTAGGAAAAAAGCCTTCTAAAAGGCACACAATTTTTGAAAAGCCAGAGGGCGGGTACTACTATGAGCAGCTTTTTGGAACGGAAGGCTTCCATGGAATGGCTTCGCTCCTCTATCATGTGCACCGACCCACGGAAGTAAAAGCGATAAAAGAAGTTGTCGATCTGGCACCAAAGATAGCCCAGCAAAAAAGTCTGTTCAGCAGGAAGCTCGTCGGATTCGATATTAAACCGCAGGACGACTTTTTACAGAGCAGAACGCCATTGCTGGTAAACAATGACGTACACATCGGTGTGATTGCGCCCCGAAAATCCATGACCGACTATTTTTATAAGAATGCTTCGGCTGATGAACTGATTTTTGTTCACAAGGGATCCGGAAAATTAAAGACGCTGCTGGGCACCCTGGACTTTAAATATGGTGATTACCTGGTCATTCCAAGGGGAATGATTTATCAGATTCATTTTGACCAGGACGACAACCGTCTGCTGTACGTTGAATCTTTCAGTCCGATATACACGCCGAAGCGGTACCGGAATGAATTCGGACAACTGTTGGAACATGCGCCATATTGCGAACGCGATCTAGGGTTGCCGGCGAATTTGGAAACGCACGATGAGCAAGGAGATTTCCTCATCAAGATCAAAAAGCAGCATAATCTCTACCACTATATTTATGCTACTCATCCGTTTGATGTCGTGGGATGGGACGGCTTTAATTATCCCTATTCTTTTTCGATTCACAACTTTGAGCCGATCACAGGCAGGGTTCATCAACCGCCTCCGGTTCACCAGACATTTGAAGGGCATAATTTTGTGGTCTGTTCATTTTGTCCCAGGCTGTTTGACTATCATCCCCGTTCAATTCCGGCCCCTTACAATCACAGCAACATCGATTCGGACGAGGTGATCTATTATGTTGACGGAGATTTCATGAGCCGGAATGACATCGCGCAAGGGCATATCACTCTTCATCCGGGTGGCATACCGCACGGACCCCACCCCGGTGCTATGGAACGCAGCATTGGAAAGACGGAAACGAAAGAGCTAGCTGTGATGGTGGATACCTTTCATCCCCTTATGGTTACAGATGCGGCTATGCAAATCGATGATGGAAAATATTATAAATCGTGGCTCGAGCATTAAGACACACCAGTATCTTCATACTACAGACAAGTTAAGCAGCCGCAAAAAACCTAGTATGGCAACAAAAACATCTACCCTGCAAAATCTTCACAGTGATAGTGCCGAGGATTTTCTTCCGCTTCTTGGAACGGACTACATCGAGCTATACGTGGGCAATGCAAAACAGTCCGCGCATTATTATCAACATGCCTTTGGGTTCCAGCTTGTAGCTTATTCAGGACCCGAGACGGGGCAACGTGAATTCGCGTCTTATGTCTTGCAGCAGGGAAAAATTCGTTTGGTGCTCACAACTTCTTTAAGTCATAAGGGACATATCGCGGAGCATGTGCACCGCCATGGCGATGGTGTCAAAGTTTTGGCCTTATGGGTTGACGATGCCGCTAAGGCGTACGCCGAAACGATCAGACGTGGAGCCGCGGGTGTCTCGGAGCCCAAAATTTTGCAGGATGAATTTGGTAAGGTGGTCACATCGTCAATCCACACTTATGGCGATACCATTCACACTTTTGTTGAGCGAAAAAACTACTCCGGAGCGTTCCTACCCGGTTACATTCAGGCGAAAAGTCCGTTCGAGACGACACCGATAGGATTAAAATATGTCGACCATTGTGTCGGAAATGTTGCACTCGGCGAGATGGACAAGTGGGTGAAGTTTTACGAGGATGTAATGGGATTTAAGTTGTTGATCACCTTTGATGACAACGATATCTCTACTGAATACACCGCGCTGATGTCCAAAGTGGTTTCCAATAAGAACGAGTACATCAAATTCCCCATCAATGAACCAGCCGAGGGGAAAAAGCGCTCTCAGATAGATGAGTACCTGGATTTTTATCAGGGGGCAGGCGTACAACACATCGCGATTGCAACAGATAATATAATTCATACCGTGACTGAACTGCGAAACCGCGGTGTCGAATTTCTCAGTATTCCCGCAACATACTATGACGACCTTCTGCAGCGGGTAGGTAAGATCGATGAAGACATTCAACCTTTGCGTGACCTTAATATTCTTGTCGACCGTGATGAGGAAGGATATCTGTTACAGATCTTCACTAAACCTGTTGAAGACCGCCCGACCTTATTTTTTGAAATAATTCAACGAAAAGGTGCAAAGTCATTTGGGAAAGGAAATTTCAAAGCGTTATTTGAAGCCATTGAGCGTGAGCAGGAAATAAGGGGTACACTATAAAGAAATCTGTGGACATCAGCAACGCCAGAAAATCGCTTTCCTCCTGGATTGATATCCCGGATAATTGCGACTTCAGTATTTATAACATCCCGTTCGGGGTGTTCAAGACCACCACGGTTTCACCACGATGCTGCACGGCGATCGGAAATTTTGTTGTTGACCTCGCTGTGCTCGATGAGTACGGATTTTTTCGTCCCCTTGGTAGTTCATCTCTTCCGTTCAAAAAAGACTATCTCAATGACTTCATCTCCCTTGGAAAGGAAAAAACAAGTCAACTGAGGGAACGGCTTATCGAATTGTTTTCTGACGATAACGATGAGCTCCGACAGAAGCGTGAGCTCCATCCATTCGTCTTTTATAAACACCAGGAGGTAACGATGATGATGCCTTTAAGGGTTGGCAATTATACCGACTTTTACTCAAGCAAAGAGCACGCAACGAACGTAGGCGCTATGTTTCGCGACCCCAACAATGCGCTGCTTCCCAACTGGAAGCACCTGCCGGTCGCTTATCACGGACGAGCATCATCCATAGTAGTTTCCGGTACACCGCTTGTCCGCCCACAGGGACAATTCAAAAAAAGGAAGGATGACGTAATGCCGTCATTTGGCCCTACGGAAACATTGGATTATGAGCTTGAATTATGCTTTGTCATTGGAAAAAATTCGGCGTTGGGCGAAAGAATTCCCATCGATCAAACCGAACAATATATTTTCGGCTTTCTACTTTTCAACGACTGGTCAGCACGCGACATTCAAAGCTGGGAATATGTGCCGCTCGGCCCGTTTCTTGGGAAGAATTTTATGTCTTCAGTGTCGCCATGGATTGTAACATTGGAGGCATTGGCTCCCTATAAAACAAAAGGTCCGTCGCAGGACGTCGAGCTACTTCCTTATCTGAAATTTAAGGGAAATGAAAATTATGATATCCAACTGGAGATACACCTTCAGACAGACGGAATGCCGCCGGTACCGCTCAGCCGTACCAACAGCAGGTATCTTTATTGGAATGTCCGCCAACAGCTGGCCCATCACACTATAAACGGGTGTAATGTCCAGGTTGGCGACCTCATGGCTTCCGGAACGATCAGCGGACCAGGCCGCGACAACGCAGGTTGCCTTCTGGAGCAAACCAGAAATGGTCAGGAGCCTGTTACCATTAATGGAATGTCGCGAAGATTTCTCTGCGACGGCGACACAGTTATCATGAGTGGATTTGCTACAAAGGAAGGCAGGCGGGTGGGGTTCGGCGCAGTAGAGGGTAAAGTTGTTGCAGCGAACGCGGACAAACATTAATCGACGGAAAAAAATGGCAACATTAGATCCAAATACAACTACTGATCACAAACATCTCCACGACATCTTGCTGGGCGCCGTCGCTCCCAGACCCATTGCGCTGGCCAGCACCGTTGATAACGAGGGCAACGTAAACTTAAGTCCCTTTAGTTTCTTTAATATTTTCAGCACCAGGCCTCCGGTGCTGGTGTTTTCGCCTTCGCGGCGACAGCGTGATAACACAACCAAGCACACGCTGGACAATATATTGGAAACCCGGGAAGTAGTGATCAACACGGTAAGCCACGCCATGGTGGAACAAGTATCGCTGGCAAGCTCGGATTTTCCGAAGGGGGTAAACGAATTCATGAAGGCGGGCCTTACTGAAATCAAATCCCAAAAAGTAAAACCTCCACGCGTAAAGGAGTCACCCGTGTCGTTTGAATGTAAGGTGTTGGAAGTAAAATCCCTTGGAGCCAGTGGGGGCGCCGGAAACCTTGTCATCTGCGAAGTGATTCTTATCCATGCGCAGGATTTTATTTTAGATGACCGGGGAAAAATTAATCCATGGAAAATCGACAATGTTGCCCGGATGGGGGAAAACTATTACTGTCGTGCTAACGGTGAAAGCATTTTCGAAATTCCGAAGCCTGGTGTACCTGTAGGCGTTGGGATCGATCGCTTGCCTGAGCCCATTAGGAACAGCAGCGTGTTGACCGGAAATAACCTGGGACGCCTTGCGAATATTGATAAGATACCCAGTCTCGATGAGGTGAAAATTTTTGCAGAAAATTTTAATTACAAACCACTTCTTGAGGGCAACGGTCAGGACCGTCTTACTGCCATTCACAGGTACGCGCAAT
>DASUTP010000429.1:0-3694 GCA_036374515.1 Chryseolinea sp.
CGAGGTCGGCGCGTTCATCTATGAGCCCCTTGTGCAGGCAGCAGCGGGCATGAGAATGTACTCAAGTGAAATCCTGGATCGCCTGATGCTGGAGGCGAAGAAAAAGGACGTGGTATGTATTGCAGATGAGGTCTTCACAGGATTTGGGAGAACAGGTAAGATGTTTGCTTCCGACTATCTAACGCAGGAGCCGGATATCGTTGCCATTTCAAAAGGCCTCACAGGAGGAACGATGGCGCTCGGAGTAACAAGCTGTTCGGAGCGAATCCTGGCGCCATTCCGTTCGAGTGAAATCGAAAGAACTTTTTTTCATGGCCATTCTTACACGGCGAACCCAATCGCTTGTGCGGCTGGTAACGCCAGCTTTGAATTGCTCCTGCAGGAAGACTGCCAGCGTCAAATCGGAGTAATTGAACGGAAGCACAAAATGTTCAGGGAGAAATTGGTTGATCGCGCGACCGTGGAGGAGGTCAGACAGATAGGAACAATTCTCGCCATTGAGCTAAAAACCACTGAGAAATCTTCCTACTTCAATAAAATACGAAAAGAAATTTTGCCCTATTTTCTCTCGAAGAACATTTTATTGAGGCCACTTGGAAACGTTATTTATATTGTACCGCCATACGTAATTACAACGTCTGAGCTAGACCAAATTTATAATTGTATTGAACAGTTCTTACTTGAAACTGGAGCGCGAACCTAATCGGCCGATGCTTGGAGCGCTTGCGCCGTTAGCGCATTTTCAAATACAGTGTATACCTTAACCCTGTCCAGGTCAATTGCCTGAAGTGCTATCGCGTAACTTTCAAATGGTAAGATAGTCACCAGCTTTCCCTGCCCATCGAATGCAAAAGAAAGATCCTGGCTTTTATCTGTAATAGTGATGTAAGTCTTACCAGCCCCGAAATCATCGTATTGCGTATACGCAGGCCGCCCGATAAAATCGCTTGACACAACCGTATTCAGCTTTTCATCAAATAGAGTAAGTTGCTTTGTTTCCTGCCGGAGGATGAGATAAGACTTGAAATTCTTTTCCGGCACCAAGCTGAAATGAGCATCAACGGTATTCTTGACTAACGTCTCCCGCGTCAGGACCTTTCCATCAAGATTGAATTTGATTCTGAATCCATCTCTTGAGACTAGGACAAAGGCAGTATTTTCCCGTGAAGAACCAGTTTCCAAATAGTAGTCGCCCGCAGGTCGCGCATTAAGGTTTAGCGGAAAGTTTTTTAGCAGCTCACCCCTTCGGTTCATCAGGTAAACATTTCCATCATCACGGATGGCTATGATATAATCTTTACCGCGAATTCGATAATGCCGCGGTGGGGCGAACAAACTTTCAGCGATATCTTTTGGCTGCCATCCTTCGAGATTGGTGCCATCCTTATCATACATCCAGATCTTCCCGGATTTGCCGGCGACAAAAAAACGATACTTCTTACTGTGGTCATAGTCGACCAGGCTAATAAACTCAATATCCTGTTCAGGAATTTTTACGGGAAAGGAATTGACGTATTTACCAAGGCGGTCCACGATGTGTAATTCTCCCGGCGTGGCGAAAAAATATTGAAGCTTTCCGTTATTAAAATAGTCTATCTGAAGGACTTTATCCGCGATTACGCCGTTTGTCGGTACCTTCCACAGGACTTTTCCGTCCGCAGAGACCAGGCTGACATTCCATGTCGAATCCTGAACCAACACTTCATTGCTTTTGTCGACGTGACTTTTGACTACGGCAAATTTCGCAAGACTCGCCCCAAAATTCGTAATCAGTTTTTCGGCTGTCGCCGGTGCCGCCTTTTTCGAAGGCTTTGTGGACTTATAGGCCCATGATACATTGGTGTAATAGCTGTCATTCAAATGACTAAACTGAGCGGCGCCCATGCCGAGCGACCTCAGTAAATTTCGATTTTCCTTCACGAACTTTTTCCAGCGCGGACGCAGGGACGTTTCGAGGATGCTCCAGATTCTGGGCGTGTTGACAAACAAGCTTACATTTGATTCGAGCAAGGTGGATTCAAGGTATTGATTTTGTGCGACGGACTTTCCCCACGTTTCTTCCCGATCGATATCTTCCAGATAACGTTTCAGCTCATCCAGATCTTCGCCTATAAAAAGTGTGTTGCCTGCGCTGGTATAATAGCTTGTGTTAAAACCCGAAATCAAAGGATAGAATATTTTTTCAGGAAATCGATGGACGGGCAGTTCACGTATTTCATATTCGGAAAACTTCTCATAAAAAACAGTATCAATGCTCACCTTCTGAGACAAGGCGTCAAAGGTATTGATCCAACTATCCACACCGTTGGTTGAATTAACGACCAAAATTTTTGATGTACGCTGCGCTTTTGCCTCCATCCACGCGACGCCAACTTCTCCCGAGAGGCTGCTCATCATTTTTTTAAAATCAATATTCAACGATTTGGAAAGCTGCGCGAGGGTATCGCGGATGGCCCGTTGTCCCTGATTGAAGGACTGCAGATCCGCCTGGAAATTCGCACCGTTGCTAACGCCATAACTCACCACCATTAGCGCCCGGTTAGAGATAAATTGCTTTAGGCCGAAGGGTACAGGCACCTGGTTTTTGAATGCTGACAGAATGTAATTCGAGTGCGTGATACTGTCTACGCAAAATCCATTTAACACAAAGTTATTATCGTTGCTGATCTTGACATCGAGCAGTGCAGATTGTCCGAAATGCTGGATGAGGGGCGAAGGGGATTCATTTATAAAAAGCGAGAACCATGTTGCGAAATTCTTGAGACTAACGTATACGTTGCCTCCGTCATTTTTTACTCTTGGCAACTGATAGACACTACCCAATCGTTCTTTATAGGTGGTGCCGTTGGAGTTATGCATACGAATCACGTCCTCTATTAAGACGGGAGTGAATGTGCTTATCCAGACATCTTCGATTCTAATCCACGAAAACGTTCGTTTCTTTTGTGTGAGTTCAAAAATTTTTACGCCATTGTATTCACGTTCTGAAAACCCGATGCCTTTGACTTTCCTTATTTTGTCGAGTACATCGTTGAATTGAAGTTCGAGATTTTGTTTTACGGGAGCATAAAAGATAAAGTCAAAATCGTCATTTCTGGTGACGTGCAGAGAAATAAGAGTGCCTGGTTGTACTTGTTCCAGCACAAAGTCAGTAAGGTGCTGAAGGGAGTCCTGGTCGGATGTGAAGACAGCTTCTCTTACGATATTTAAGACGCTTGAATTTTTGACTTCATCCTGGCACTTTTCACAGGGACCGCTTTCATAGACTAAGATTGTTTCCGCGGGTACGAGGTCCCAGGGTGTAACTTTATTTTTTTTTGCGAGATAGTCATACAGGAAATAACCGCCAACGACAAGAATAACTCCGAGCGTGATAAGAAGAGGAAGTTTTTTCACTGAGTATTTTCCATAAATTAAATTCGAAGATAAGGGTGAAAAAATTCTTGGACAAACGCTTAAGCTGACAGCTTAAGGCAGAAGGCTTAAAGCTTAAAGCTTAAAGTAGAAAGCTTACAGCGAACATCGTACAGCGCACAGCCTGCCGGCAGGCTTACAGCGATTTCGGGAAAGGAAGCTTTAAGCTTAGAGCTTTAAGCTTTAAGCTCTAAGCGTACAGCTGTAAACAAAAACAGCCGCACAGAAAACTGTGCGGCTGTTTTAATAAAAGATAGGCAACGACTTACTCTCCCGGGTG
>DASUTP010000430.1:0-5103 GCA_036374515.1 Chryseolinea sp.
ATGGATGCAGACTCGATAATATCTATAATCCTTTTTGAGATCGGGCCAAACTCAACCTGCCATGAGACCTTAACACCTTTACGTTTGTGCTTTTCATTGATCTTGTTGAATTGGACGGTCGCCCTTTCTTTGAGCTCTTTGAGCAATTGTTCTTCGAAGCTCAGCACGGGCATCAAAACGGTGTCGTGCATAACAGGCAGTTCTATGACATGCAAGAGACTGATGCTTCCTTTTGTGCGCTCAGCTATGTCTAATGCGAATCTAAAGGCATTGATCGCCGGCTTTGAAAAATCGCAGGGAACAAGTATTTTTTTCATATTGGTCGATGAATTAACATCCAAATGTATAGACCCTGTAGTGAGGTTCGTTTGATGATGATCAGATGGAAATATGATTTAAATCAGCTTGTCACCAAGGCAGCAGGGATAACGTGTTGAAAACCTGAGCCACAAATGCAAGTTTACACTAACCGGTAGATTAGAATAATTATGGCGACAAAGACGATCCCGGTATATATTTCTTTGTTGTATTTGGCTAACCAGTTCGGAAGGAAAATGTCGAAGTTTGCTTTACCGGATCCGGAATAGTTGCGGGCGATAATTGTGAGGGGACAAACGTTCTTGAACGCGATCAGAATAAGCGCTTCCAGGAGGATCAACCCAAGGCAGATCCATACCCACCGGTCAATTCGATCTGCGATTACAGCGTATAGCAAGTAGAATATGACAACATTAAAACCGATCCATATCAGGGTATGGACCACTTTTACGATGGTGAGTTTGCTGTTTGCATTCATGAGTCGCATCTACTGATAAGAATTTGGTGTCACGTAGGTTAATACAGGCCTCCGCGAATGATTTACCACATCCTCGGCGATACTGCCTATAAGGAGATGGGCAAAGCCGGTTCTTCCGTGTGTTGCCATCGCTATTAAATCGGCGCTCATCGCAGAAGCAAAGTGCAATATCCCTTCTTCCTCACTTCGGTCACTGTACACATTGAGTGTATAGTTTTCTAGTTTATTCTTCCTCGCAAAATCTTTCATCACCATTAAGGAGTTGTGATCCGGTTGAAAATTCATTGGAGTGTTAATTCTCACCAGGTGAACTTTGGCCTGGTACAGTTCCTGTGTCTTTTTAACCAATTCGGTAAACGCCTTTTCATTTTCATTCATTGATGTTGCGTAGACGATACTTTCAAAATCCTTTTCAGAGGGTTTTTCATGAATGGTTAAGACAGGGCACCTTGCAAACCTGACCACGCGCTCTGTGTTTGAACCGACCATCATTTCCTCCAATTGCGACCTCCCCGATGTTCCCATTACAACAAGATCAACCTCATGCTCGGTGATTACATAGGCAATTCCATGAAAGGAGTTTCCAAGTCTAAGTTCGCACGTAACGGGTACGCCAGCGTCTTCGGAAATTTTTGCAGCTTCAGCAAGCTGAATTTTATTCTTTTCGATCAACTTTAACGTGAAGAGCCTATCCTCCCAACCCTCTTCAATCGAAACCTGTGCTCCTACGTTAAACGACTCTGGCGTTGGCTGTTCTACTATATGAAGTAACACAATTTGACCCTTTGCTCTTTTCGCAATCTTGGTTGCCATTTCCAGGGCCCACGTTGCAGGCTTTGAGAAGTCTGTCGGTACAAGTATTTTTTTCATAGTTTTAGATTATTGATCCTATCAACGTTATTATAGATTATATCAGTCACCTCGAGTTGCAGCCATGTAAAATCACCGCGATTCAGCTTCCAGGTGACCTCGCATTTATCTGCGATTCTGAAACCAGCGAATTCCCGGTGTCCGATGACACGAATGGCCCATGTCTCCAAAGAAAAATGCCCGTCGAAATTTGCATAACGCCTTCCTTCAAAGCCGGTGATATCGCCGTTGTGATCAAATAAAAAAAGACCGTCCACAGTTTTGTTAGCAAAGCTCATGGTTGCGCGTGCGGTCGTATCGTTAACATGTTCCCACTGAATGTAATTGCTAAGTGCAGCCGTCGGTAGCCAAATGATTTCGGCCAGGTATCGCATCATGGCGCCCTGATCAGTTTCATCTCCGCCACTGTCGGCAATTGTTACTAACCCTTGGGCTTTTATTAACATGTTACCTTTGCCATCCATGTACTTGTCCCGACCAGTGAGCCTGAGAAAATACCCGGCGTCTATCACTGCATTCCACACAAAACCGGGCGTATGGCATGTGATAACTTGCTCGGCATTCATTGACATCCACCGACCGCCCGGCTTATTTTTCATCCTGCCTTTTTGGGTCAGATGGACGGTGTGTATTTTTTCTTTGCCCACAACGTTGGAATTTGCTAGCCACCGCTGAACTATGGGTGGCAAGATGCCAAGCGATTGCTGCGTAATTAATGTTCGAGGCTCAGCAATCTGTGAAGTCAGCAAAAGGCGAACATCATTCCTGACAAGATTGTTAAATTTTTGATTGTGATATGCTAATATCGCAGCAATTACAACAACTAAGTTAATATCCATACCTGGCATCCCGCCAATACATTATAATAAGGATTTGCGAACTGAGTATCGCGACCAAAGCGACCAGCCACCACCATGGTTTTTGTAGAAGGTACACCGCCAGCGAAACCACCATAGTAAAGCATGTGAACATCCAGAACACAGCAGTGGTTTTTGATCCCGTGGCGGCGCTCTCCATCTTTGTACCGTAGGTAAGGTAATGAGACAACGGGAATCCCCACACTTTGATAAAGCCGATAAAATGCATCAAACTGTGAACGAATAACAGGATGGAAAACGCAATTCGACCGGCGAGCATTTTTGTCATTGTTAATTCTTCAAAGAACTCTTCATTCAGGAACTTAACGACTGACTGTTGTCAAGAGCAGGGGTGATTTTTATCATCGAAATAATGGTTGAGCTCAAAATGGTAATTGCGGTATTTCACTTTTGAACCTGCCATTTATATATAGTAGAAAAAGGTGGGCGGAGCATGAAAGGACGTTTGAAATTCTTAGTCCCTACATTACCTTTTCGATAAATTCAAACAACTCTGCTTTATATTCAGCAAAGCTGTTACTAAACGATTCAAGCTCTTGCATGAGCGCATCATGTTCCTTGAAATACTCGGTTCTTAATTCATTTTTCTCCCTGAGCATATCTGCAAGGTTGCATTCATGATCACGAAGCTTTTTACGGAGTGTCAAAATTAGTTCTCCATTATAATAGATGATCAAGTTCTGAAAGTGATCGATTTTTTTCTTGTCGTCCACTCCTTTAACCTTGCTGGCATTTTCATCTAAAAGTTTCTGAAAGAAATTCATCTCACGTTGCCACAACACCGTAGCGGAAAGCCAGCTTAATGTCCGTCTGTGTTTTTCTATCAAGGATGGTTGGAGGATGTAGTCATTGGTAACAGATGTAACAGAGATCATAATAGTGTGATTAGATTATTTTTTTTCAGGATGGTTTTTAATACTTGCGACGTTCACCCATGTAAAAGTCGCATAACTTGCAATCAGTAGCGCTGACTTTAATCAGCGCTGCCCCTGATGAAAATCATAGGGGACAAATCGATCTGAAAATAGTTTTGCATCATCTATCTGAACGCTTTCCGCTAACGAAATTCTAGATTTTAACCAATGAACAACAGAAGGACAAGTACGCGTGCTGAATTGCAACTCCTGCACGCGCTTCAATACGTTGTCTTCGGATCGGTAATTTTGTATTTTGGAAAGGATGTACTGGTCCCCATAAGTTTTGCGGTGCTGATAAGCTTTGTCCTTTATCCTGTCTGTGTCTGGATGGAAAAGAAGGGAGTAGGGAGGTTATTGGCGATTATTATTTCAATCAGTCTATTGGTCATAGCCGGACTTTTTGTAGTAACACTGTTGATATTCCAATTCATGACCTTTTTGAATGAGTGGCCCGCGCTTCAAGAGAAATTTACTAAGTCGACGCAAGAAATCAGCGGTCTGTTAAGTCAGGTGTTTGGAATTTCCACGGAACGCCAGCGGGAATGGTTTTCACAACTCTCAAATCAATCTACCGGTAATATTTTTTCATTTATTAAGAGCATGGCAACCACCTCTGCCTTTTCCGCAGTATTGCTTGTCCTTATTCCCGTGTATTCTTTTCTGATCTTGTACTATCGGAGAAATTGGATGAAGATCGTCCAACGCCTCTTTCCAAAGGAGAGCGATGAGAGTCTTCACAACATCATATCGCTTACCATTGCTACCTATTATAACTTTATCAAAGGCATGGCGATTGTTTACCTTGTTGTCGGAATCTTAAATAGTATTGGTTTATTGTTGATGGGCGTTCCACACGCCATTCTTTTTGGATTCATTGCATCGGTGCTCACGTTTATACCGTACATTGGTATCATGGTCGGATCACTATTGCCTATGGCCATCGCGTGGATTACATATGATTCTGTTTGGTACCCTGTCGGAATTATAGCCTTGTTTGCGTTTGTTCAGTATCTGGAAGCGAACGTCATTTTCCCATTTGCCGTAAGCAGCCGGCTTAATGTGAATACGCTCGTCATGCTTGTTGCCATTTTTGTCGGCGGTATTCTCTGGGGACTTGCCGGGATGATTCTTTTCGTACCATTCGTTGGAATTGCAAAGCTGATTGCCGACCACAATCCAAAGTGGAAAACAATTTCAATGATTTTGGGCATAAATGGACGCTAGACATTGAGGTGCGAATTGATCTTCGCCGATCGTTTACACTGGGCCGGTGCTATTCGCCTTGATAGCGGCTATGAACTTTTTAAGCGCATCTTTATCAATTCGGTAAACCGATTCCTCTATTCCCTTTACCTTTCTCACGGCATCCTTTTCAAACGGACTCATTTTCTCGAAAAGAAATTCTCCGCCAACCAATCCAGTTGCAATTGCATGTTTCCTAAGATCCATTGGAAAGGAATCTTCAAATTCCAATTCCCGCAAATCGTTACTCATATAGCACATGAATAATCCCAGCCTTTTTTTTAGCAGTTGCTCTTTGTTTCTAATGCAAAATGTCGTGAGTTCTTGCTGAATTGTTCCTGCATGAACTGAGCCTCCGATGATGATCGTATCAAACTCTGTCAAGGAAGGCATTTTGTCA
>DASUTP010000431.1:0-2787 GCA_036374515.1 Chryseolinea sp.
AAGAGATCACATATTCAATTGGTATAATGGAACGCAAATCAAGCACCAGGCAGATGCTACGGGCGAAATATATGATGCCCTGGATGCAGGGGTATACACCCTTACGGCAACTGATCGGGAATCGGGATGTACGTCCAGCCCCGTGCAGAGAGAAGTCATGGCGGTTCTGCAATATCCTGCCTTTGATATCACAACTGTTAACACGAATTGTAATGAAAATATCGGCACCGCCTCCATCAACGTATCTGGCGACGTCGAAGTAAAACAAATTGAATGGGACATTCTGACAGCAATTGAAGTTGGACCGAAGGTCTCGGCATTGCCTTCAGGCGTTTTCACCGTGACGGCAATATCTTTTAAGAATTGCAAAACAACGCAATCCTTTGAAGTCAAAACGGACATTTCAATCTATAATGGTGTATCAAGGAACAGCGACGGCTTAAATGATTTCTTTGAAGTAGGCTGTATCGGAGAATATCCAAATAATTCCGTGAAGATTTTTAACCGCGCGGGTAGCCTTGTCTTCGAAGCGACCGGGTACGACAACGAAGATATTTACTTCGACGGTATTTCAAACCGTGGTGTAAATATCCTTGGTAATGATTTGCCCGATGGAACTTATTTCTACATCATTAACAAGGGCGATGGCTCGGAAGCTAAGACCGGATACCTGGAATTACTGCATTAAAATATGAATGCCTTGAAAAAGATATGGTTTGTGTTTGTATTACTGTTGAACGCAATTTGCTTTCACGTAGCAGCACAACAGAGCATTGTGTACTCACAATACATTTACAATGGATTGCTTATCAATCCTGCATACGCGGGAAGTCACATTCAACTTAGTGCTACGGTTAGTTACCGAAACCAATGGGTTAATTTTGAAGGATCTCCTCAAACGACTACGTTGGGCGTTCATTCTGCAGTAAACAAAAGCAAGATAGGCTTGGGGTTGCTGGCGACCAGCGACAAGATCGGTAGCTATACTAATACGGGTATTTTCGCTGCGTACGCATATCGTATCCGGGATCAGCGAGGTGGTGTATTTTCGATGGGCCTTCAAGGCGGCATTCACAATTTCCGCGCTGATTTCAGCTCACTTAAATTGAAAGCAGGACAAGATCCGACATTCAATGGCACGATGAGCGAATTGAAGCCTAATTTCGGCGGCGGTGTTTATTACTACAATAAGAGATTTTTTGGTGGGTTTTCAGTTCCTGTAATTTTAAAGCACAGCAGATTTTTCAGTCAAGGATTGCAACAACTGGCATTGGCACGCCATTACTATTTGCACGTTGGTGCGATACTTCCTCTTGACCGGCTTGAGAAAGTAAAAGTCAGCCCGTCGATATTGGTTCGGGCGCAGGAAGGAACACCGTTAAATGCCGACATCAACGTCAACGTAATTTTCCACAATTTGATAAGCACCGGAGTTTCGTATCGTACCGGGGAAAGTTTTACGACGTTACTCCATTTTAAGCTTAGTGAAAAATTTAATTTTGGCTACTCCTACGACTGGATAACGGCTGATATCCGAAAATTTTCTAATGGCACTCACGAGTTTATGCTAAACTACAGAGTCCGAATTCAGGGTATTCACAGAGATGTTTATTGTCCTCAGCCATTCAACCAATAGAATCTTATTTTTTTTGGTGATCTTGACTTTTATCCCATCGGTGTGATGAACAACGATTAGGGAGGTCCTGAATAAAGACGAATTCGATTAACAGGTTTATCTTTATGACCACGGCTGTCACTCATTTTTTAGTGAATCGATTGGATTGACAGAAGCTGTTTTCAATGAACGGTATCCTACCGTAACGAGAGCGATCAGCAGTCCGGACACCCCGGCAGCAATCGCTGAAAAGAAGTCGAAATCCGTTCGATATGCAAAAGACTGAAGCCACTGATCCATTCCATACCATGCAATGGGAATAGCAATAACCAATGAGATGACGACAAGTCTGATCAGATCTGAAAGGAGCAATATCGTTACCTGCCCTGCAGTGGCGCCTAGAACTTTTCGGATACCGATCTCTTTCGTCCGCTGGGTCGCGATGTAGGTGATCAGGCCGAATAATCCAAGGCAAGCAATGAATATCGCGAGGATCGTAAAGACTGTAAACACGGCGCCCAGCCGTTGTTCAGCGCGAAATAGTTGATCGTAGTCCTCGTCGATAAATGAATACTCGAACGGTGCACCGTTAGCATGCTTCTTCCAGATCATCTGGGCGAGCTCGATCTTTTCGCCAGGGTCGCCTGGCGCGATGCGTACGGCCATGTGCCTTCGAATGTCTTTGTCGAGAAAAATAGCAATGGGCTGAATACTGGATTTCAAGCTGGCGAAGTTGAAGTCATGTATAATACCGATCACATTATACATGTTCTCGTTATTAAAACCTATCCGTTTCCCTTCATGAGTGTCGAAGCCAAGGAGTCGGGCGGCAGCCTCGTTAATCACCACCGCGCTTGTATCGGTCAGGAAGTCCCTTGAAAAATACCGACCATACTTCATTTGGTACCCCATGGTTTCTGCAAAATCATAGTCGGAATTATTGACAAAAAAGCCGACGAGTTGCTCGCTGTGTTCTGCCCGGAGAAAAGTAGTTGAGCTGATGTTCGGCGGCAGCGATGCCGCATAGCTGGCGTGAAGAAATTCGGAGTGGCTCAACATTTCTTCCTTGAAAGCATTGAAGTTGTCACCCAACGCAAAAGTTTCCGTCAGGCGGATGATATTTTCTTTTTGAAAACCGAGGTCGTGGTTCCTTAAAAATTTCACTTGTTTAT
>DASUTP010000432.1:0-5748 GCA_036374515.1 Chryseolinea sp.
CAAACGACGACGGTCTATTAAAATCCGAAGGGCGGAAGCAGGTGCGCATCTTGTATTTTCACTCCATTGGGGACATCAATGAAGAAAACATACGGGCATTGTTATTCGAAGCAGCCATGATCGATGACTCGTTTAAAAAAAAAGCAAATAAGAAGTAAGGTGTCGGTTTTGCAAACCAGAGCCTTCCGACTATTCTGTCCTCAATGCCTGAGCAGGATTGGCCCGTGCCGCACGCACTGATAGAACACTGATGGTGAGCCAGGCAAAAACAAACACGGCCAAGCCCGCCGTAAGAAATCTTAACGGGTTGATCACGGCCTGTAGTGTAAAATTTTGTTCCCATTGCTGGATCAGGTACCATGTGAGTGGCGTAGCGACGACAAGCGCGACGGCGATCAGCCATATGAATTCGAGCGCAATCAACATTACCACGCTGCTCACAGTTGCGCCAAGGACTTTCCGGATGCCAATTTCCTTTGTCCTTCGCTCCACCACGAATGAGGTGAGTCCGAGCAAACCAAGGCATCCGATGAAAATTGCCAGTCCCGTAAAAATGCCTGAGACTTTTCCGAGTTGTTTATCGGCTTTGTATTGCCTGTCAAAATCCACGTCGAGAAACGAATAGTCGAAAGGGAGGTGTGGAACGAGCGTATTCCATTTTTCCTCAACGCGTTGAATAGTTTCAGGAAGATTTTCATCATCAATTCGAATTGACATCCGATAGACATTGGGCGTTAATGCCAGCAGCAGCGGCTCCACTTTACTGTGCAGTGACCGATAATTAAAGTCTTTAATCACGCCAATGATTTTGCCCTTCGTCCTCTTCTGTACCGCTTTACCGAGGGCCTGCTCGGGCGTCCATCCAAAATCTCTGACGGCTGACTCATTAATGAGATAGCCCGTCGAATCGTCAGCCTTTACTTCACGGCTAAAATTTCGCCCTGTGCTTAGTTTGATATCGTAGGTGGCAAGAAAATCATGATCGACAAAATTAAAATTGATGTTAGTAGCGGACATCTTTCCGTCGGCCATTTCAATTTCTGTGTAAAGGTTGTTTGCGAATTGGCCAGGAACCTGTGATGATCCGGCAACAGCTATTACACCCCTCACGGTTTTCAATTCCTGTTTCACGGCATCGAGATGCCTCAAGATTGAAGTATCGCCATTGGTAGGCAAAACGAGCATATTGTTTTTGTTAAAACCAAGATCCTGGTTTTGAACGAGGTACAACTGGTCATACACTAGTAACGTTCCGGCTACCAGCATAATGGATATTCCGAATTGAATGGTCACCAGCAGCTTTCTAAAATTGTGGTGACTATAAATTCCTTTGGTAGAAGGCCTGAATATCTGCACGGGCTGAAAGCGCGAAATGATTAGTGCGGGGTAGGCACCTGCGAAAATGCCGATAAACAGTACCAGACCAAGCATTGCCACTACAACCGTCCACGGATTGGGAAAAATAGAAAAGCTCAACTGAGACTCGACCAGCGTGCGAAACGCGGGGAGGGCCGTCCACGCGAGTATCCCGGCAAGGATCGACGCGATAAACGCCACGATAATTGATTCACCCACAAATTGGGCGATAAGCATTCTCCGGAGGGCGCCCAGGGTTTTACGAAGGCCCACTTCTTTCAACCGCCTGGATGCGCGTGCCGTTGCCAGGTTGATATAATTGAAGCAGGCAATTAAAAGTACGAACAGTGCGATGATGGAAAGGATATAGACATTGTTCATACTGCCCCTTGTGCCGTTTTCCCACGAACGTTCCTCTGCCATGTAGATGCTGGTGAGCGGTTGCAGCGGAAGGTCTTCATAATACATTCCACCTTTTTCGATATTGCGTTCAATGAAGTCTTTCATTTTTGCACGCACCTTATCTGCGGCGGCAGCATCATTCAATAAAAGGTAAGTGTGGAAACCATTCCAGAACCACTGGCGGTTTTCATTGTCCTTGTTATATTGACTCCAGGTTGAAAACGAGATTAGGCAGGAAAAACGGAAGTGGGAATTTGCAGGAACATCTTCCATGACACCCGTCACTTTGTAATTATCATTGTCGAATTTTAACGTTTGCCCTAGCGGATCTCCCTCTCCAAAATATTTCCGTGCCAGAGACGCGGTCAGCACCACCGACTTTGGTTCCCTCAACGCTGTCTTCCGGTCGCCAGCGAGAAGGTTGAATGAGAAGATGTCGAACACTGTGCTATCCGCGATATAGCAATCCGGTTCATAATAAGCGTTCCCATCGCGTTGCACTAACAAACTCCAGTTTTGAAGGCGCACGAAGTTTTCTACTTCCGGAAAGTCTTTCTTCAGTCTTGGTCCCATGGGGGGAGAGCTTGTTGATTGCAACAGCAATTCATTTTCTGTTCTGAGGTTTTCCACCACGCGAACGATGCGTTCAGCATTTTTGTGATAACGGTCAAAACTCAGCTCGTGGTAAACGTAAAAAGAAATCAGGCTGAAGGTTGCCAGGCCGACTGCGAGTCCGATGATGTTTATCATGGAGAATCCTTTGCTGCGCATTAGCGAGCGCACGGAGGTAATGAAATAATTTTTAAACATAGGGGAGGGGTGATTGAACATTGATGACTTGCCAATTTGTTTTATAATTCCGGGACGAAACAGTCTGAGCGTGTTGATTGAAAACTGCAGTTTCGCTTTGAAGATTTTTCCTTTTGAGGCGTCCCGTTGAAACATTTCTCTCAGGTCACCTTCGATGTCCTCTGCTATTGATGGGTCGCAGAACCATCTGAAGAACCGAACAAAAATCTCGGGAGGTTGTAGATCGCGTATTGGCTTCATCATGATTTGGGGAATGCCACGCGTGGAATAGCTTTAAATAATTCAACGCGTTGCTCTTGTGATTCGCGCAGGACACGTGATCCCAGGGATGTGAGGCTGAAGTATCGCTTTCGCTTTCCGCCCCTGACATTGGTAGCCTCACCAAATTCAGATCTGAGGTATCCTTTGTTCTCGAGGCGCCTTAGCACCGTTTGCAACGACCCGACGCTAACCTTTCGGTGCAGGCGATGTTCGATTTCATCGATGATGGCCACACCATACGCTGCTTTGTAAAGAATCCCTACGGTAAGCATTACAATTTCTTCAAATTCTCCCAGCTGATGTCTATTCACTTCGCATATATTTTACTTAAATGTAGTTAATATTCTTTTAAAATTCCAAACGGTCACGAATAGAGGATCGTTTTTCAAAAAAGTGGCTAAATATTTATTCACTTTTCGGCAGCGTGTACAGGCGCGAAACGGCATTTTAATACAACAGCCTACACCACTGAGTTAATATATTGGCATTACCGTAGAGCCCATCCGGCGCTCCAGCTGTTATCATTGTATAATCTTTTATTTTATGGATACAAATAAGGTAAATGTGCGGTATATGGTCGAAGATGTTGAAAAAGCTGTAGCCTTTTACGTGAAGCATCTTGGATTTACACTTGGGACAAGCGCTGCTCCTGCGTTTGCAGATGTAACGCGAGGTAATCTGCGACTCCTGCTAAGCGGCAGGCAAAGCTCGGCTGGGCGGCCTATGCCCGATGGAACGTTGCCCGTTCCAGGAGGATGGAATCGGATCGAACTTGTCGTGGACAACCTGTCATTGGAAGTTGAGCGCCTAAAAGGAGAGGGGGTGAATTTTCGCAATGATATTATTACAGGGCCCGGCGGTTCTCAAATTCTGCTGGTTGATCCATCGGGAAACGTCGTAGAGTTGTTCCAGCCCCGGCAGTGATCTCTTCCTGGAACGCGGCGATACGTGAGCAGCAAGGGACTTCTTTTCTTTTAGCTACAGTAACACCACTTGAAAATAATATTTTTGGATCCATATTTTTGGTAGGGCCCGCAGGACAGGTTAAATTTTGCGGTTCAATATCTTAGTTGTATGGATCAAATTGTTTTATCTAAATCGCAAGCTCGAGAAATTACACTTCATGCTGCGGGTTTGGCAAAGCCTGCGCAGTTCGGCAAGGGCAAGGAAGCGGTCTACAAAGTTATAGATCATCTTGGCTTTCTTCAGCTTGATACCAACTATGTGGTTGAACGCGCGCATCATCACATGCTCTTTACGCGCGTGCCGAATTATAAACTAGCATGGCTCCACGACCTGCAGACCCAAGGAAAGATCTACGAGTTCTTTACTGCCGATGCCGGATTCATGCCCATGTCAGACTACAGGTTTTCATTGCCAATGAAGGCGAGCTTTAAGGCGCGCGGAATGAATCTGACGGCTGTGGAGACCAACCTGATGCGAAAAATTCTTGACAGGATTGCACGCGAAGGTCCGCTCATGGCGAGAGATTTTGAAAACGATCGGGTTGTAAAAAGCAAGGGCTGGTGGGATTGGAGGCCGTCGAAGGTTGCTCTTGAACGCCTCTATCTCGAGGGTAGTCTGATGGCGGTGCGCAGAAAAGACTTTCAAAAAATTTACGACCTGCCTGAGAATGTCATCCCTGCTGATACCGACAGGGTTGCACCGACGCCGGAAGAATATGCAAGGCATGTAGTGATTAGGTCATTGAAAAGACTTGGCATTGCTCACGCGAAGGAGATGGGGTGGATTGCCCATCATGTGAAAGATAATTGCGTGCGGGATCAGATAAAGCAAATGGCGGCAAGCGGAGAGATCTGCGAAGTAAAGGTTGAAAATTTAAAAGGACCACACTACATGTTGCCTGAATACAAAAAGAAAAAGATCACGGTATCGGGAAGTACGTTTATCCTTTCCCCATTTGATGTGCTGAATGTTTTCCGCCACCGGCTAAAAGATTTTTTTGATTTTGATTATCAGGTGGAATGCTTTGTGCCGAAGGAGAAACGCAAGTATGGATATTTTTCTTTGCCCATCCTTACCGGTGATACTTTTGTGGCCAGAATGGATTCAAAAGCAGACCGTAAATCGGGAACATTGGTCATTCACAACATTCACTTTGAAAACATAAAATCTGCTAAGCCCCTCGTAGAAACAATTTGTGACGGGATACGGGATTTCGCAAAATTCAATCAATGTCAGGCCGTTGCAGTGGAGAAGTCAAACTACCCGGCGTTGTTGAAGATTATTCGGGCCCAGCTTTCATAAGTTTGTTTTCAAGGCTTAGTGCAGTTGGTTAAGATGCAGCCGTGGAGTTGACTTGCAACGGAATCCATGAACGTCGTAGTTAATTTCTGTGGTCGGTTAACGGAACTTTTTGTTAAACATTTCGCTCTTTTCGCATTATTTGCCGATTGTGGGTTCAAATCGAGATACCTTTCGTATATATTTGGTATTCATAAGGACATGAAGCCCCTTTACGCATCGCTGATCGCCGCCATTTTGAGTTGTTTTCTGTTGGCCTCCGGCGATGCCTCTCTTAATAAAGAAACTCCTTATGACCTAAAGATTCCCCAGGGCTTTCCACGACCGAATATTCCCGAGGATAATGCTCTCACAAAAGAGCGCGTGCTGCTGGGTAAAAAGCTTTTCTTTGACAAAATACTCTCAAAAGATAAGTCCGTATCGTGTTCGACATGCCACGAGCCCACCCAATCTTTTACCGATAATAAGGTCTTTAGTATCGGTGTGCAAGGTGCTACAGGCGAAAGAAACTCGATGCCCCTTGTAAATCTTGCCTGGTCGAATTCTTTCTTTTGGGACGGGGGCGTTCCTACCCTTGAGCTACAGGTTCTCAAACCGTTGACTTCTCCTTTAGAAATGAATATGCAATTGGATGAAGCGTTAAGACGACTCAAC
>DASUTP010000433.1:0-2976 GCA_036374515.1 Chryseolinea sp.
TATTAACAACACATGAAGTAAACACGTCGGCAGAGCCATTAAACCTGTCTGCCAGAAAATATTTTTCATCTGTTATCAGCAATGACCTTTGGGCGCTGCCATCGAACGAGCTGAAACAAGGACAGTTCTCAATTCAATCAATACGGTCGTGGAGTTCGTCCCGGGAAGAGGTGGGATTTGCCATTCCAGTAAATGATTTCATCAAGGTTCCAAAGGATTCTACAACTCCCGCTAAGGTACTCCTTATGGCAACACAGCTATACTCGGTGATGGATGTCGTAACTCCCCCAGGCTATGGATTCTGCCTGGTCGATAAAGAAGGTGAAGTGATGTTTCATTCCCAGACAGACCGAAATCTTCAAGAAAATTTTATTACCGAAACTGGCGAAACTCAACTTCAAGCGGCCATCCAGGGACGCGTGGAAATTGAAACTGATGCGACTTACTACGATCGCAAAATTCGTGTGCATATCCAACCTGTGAAAAATACCGAACTCTATTTGATCACCTACTACGATCTCGAATTCTATAAGTCTCCTTTAATCCTCACCTTGGCGTTTGCTGGTGCGATGATCATTTTTTTATATACCCTTCAGGGCATTCAGCAGCTGGCATTGTTAATCACTACGTATAGACGGACACGGTTGGCGGTGAGAAGGTTCTACCTAAATTGGCTGAGACCGCTGCCCGATGTTGCAACGACTAATTGCAATGAGTTCGCCATCGATCAATATATCCGGTCAATCAAAACGCAATTTTTCCTGGCAATCTTTTTGACCGTTCTGATTATGGTGACTCGCGAGCGGTGGCTGGCATTCTGCTTTATCATCTTGCCGGCTTACCTGTTGTTATTTCATTTTCTTTTGCTGAAGAAAACGGTTGCCGATCCAAAGGGTGCGAACCGTCGATCTAGACGATTGTCCCATCCATTCGCCAAGGTCAGTATTGCACTGGTTATCATTGCCAACACATTTGCCTATCCTTATCTGGAGTCGGCAATGGCTGCGATCTTGGTACAGGGCGTAATAGTATTACTTCTTTGCTATGGGAAAAAAATAGATGTTCCCGTCGTGAATAACATGTTGAACAAAATAAAAACTTTTCCTTTTCCAAATCCTTACATGATCTGTATGTTTTACTGGCTACTTCTATCGGCCGTTATGCCCGTGGTGTATTTCTACAAGTGCGGGTACTATGAAGAAGTCGGAGCGTGGACTCGCTACCTGCAATTACAAGCCGCATCCCAATGCGCGGAAAGAAAAGTAATGTTGCAGGCCGACCTCGATGCAAAATACATCAAATTGGACTCGCTTGAATTTACAGAGTTGAAAAGACTTGGAGACTATATCGAATCAACAGGAGAAATAATCTACGCGGTACCTTCATCTTGTTACAGTCGCATTAATCCCTCCCCTTACTTTGAGATGCTTTTTAAGATCGCCCCAATTTCGAGTGACCTTCTGGAGAAAGGTAAATCGTCAATTTTTCCGCAGGCAAGTGACCGGCAATGGCGGTGGTTCAGCGATAGAAAATCTTCAGTACTGCTCCATTATACGCCCGTTCGAACGAAGGCGGAGCAGCAAAGTCAGTCGTATTATCTGTCATCGACGATACCTGATTTTACATTCTCCAATGCCGACTACCTCCTAACCTTTATTATCAGTATAATATTCTTGTGCTATGTCATCTATAAGGTTTTAAGATTTGCAACTGCCCATATTTTTGGAACCGACCTGCTTCGAATGAAGGACACCTACATGACCGTTGAAAGTTTTTACAAGGCAATTGAACCGGTCTTCTTGGGAAACAATCAAATGATGACTTTTTTGGTTGGATTGCCAAACTCTGGCAAGAGCATTCTCATTAATAAGATCAAAGAAAGGTACCCCGACCGCTTTGAGACGGTGAATTTCAGAAATGACTCGCTCAAGTCAAGCAGGACCAAACAGGTAATCTTTCTCCGTCACTTCGAATCGGGAATAAACGATCATAAGCGGAATAATGAAAAGCTCAAATTCCTTTACTCGATCCTTGAAGAACACGATAAAAGTCTGATCATCTTATCGTCAGTGCAGCCTTCGGTAATAGTTGATTTCTATGAAAGGAAAATAAGTGACATTTGTAAACTCCCTCTCGACAATGACAATAGGAAAGAACTGCAGGAGTACAAACAGGCAATTCGTCAATGGAGAAACCTCCTTCGGGAATTTAATCTTATGTACATGCCCCTGCAAAGCGTTAATGACAAACCGGATAGCTTTTTAGACTCCGAACTCAACAACGGGTCATTTCTACCTAAATTAAAAGAGAAGTTTGATAAAACGGACGATCCTTCTTTTAAGCAAAAAGAAGACATAATTTTGCAGATTGAAGAAATGGCGGAGTCGTATTACACCGGTTTGTGGAACGCCTTTTCAAACACCGAGAAACTCGTGCTCTATGATCTAGCAAAAGATCGGTTTGTCAATACAAGCAATACACCTGTTCTGCGTATGCTGATAAACAAGGGCATCATCAATTGCGATGACTCTATCAGGATTATGAATCAGAGTTTCAACGATTTTATTCTTAGAATTGTCAAAGTAGACGAAGAGATAGCGATGGAGAAGCAATCAAAGCAGCGAGGTACTTGGCATACAGTGCAGTTGATACTTTTCCTCGTTTTCATTGCAATTGCCATTCTCATTGGACTAGCCGAAGAAAAACTCATTCAAAACCTGAACGGCTTGATTACGGCAATCGGTGGACTTACCGCGCTGCTCCTGCGTTTCGGCGGTTTCTTTGGATCTTCTGACAAGACAAAAGCCTGAAGCGTGTGTTGTCTATAGTCGTACGATAGCGACTAGACAATTTATTTAGGAAGACAACATGGATATAAACAAAAGGATGACGGTAAAAAGGTATTTTTTTTCAGTGAAATGAATGGTCACAAGGAGCGCGCGATGACGTACGTGTGGTTGGTCCATCTACGGTGGC
>DASUTP010000434.1:0-17134 GCA_036374515.1 Chryseolinea sp.
CTCCTTCGTCGTTTTGTTATAAATTCCTTTTCCGTTTGCTGATAAATAAATTCCCGAGTCCTTGTCTGTATAAAACATGACCTTTCCTTCTTCCACAACAACTTCGACGGTATTATCTTCAGGGTAGGCCTTTACGTTAAACGAAGTTCCAATATCCCGGATGAAAACCCCCGCCGCATCGATGATAAAGTTTTTATCATCCTCGTGCTGAATGTTAAAGTACGCTTCGCCCTTCAACTTTACGACGTGACTTTTTTCTTTCTTAACATAGGTATAAGCTAGCTCGGTTTTCTTGTTCAGGAATACACCGCTTCCATCGGGTAAAGTATCCGATCTGGTCCCCTTTTGAGATACCACCTCCACCGACTTGCTCCCGCTGCCAGAGATCATCTGATAAGCAAAAAATCCTATCCCCAACACAACGATGATGCTGGCCGCAACTTTCCAAATCAAAAACCGGGAGGATGCTGACGATTTAAATGAAACCGTATGACCGGCGGACTGAAGCCGCGTTCTCATCTTAGCCCACGCTGCATCCGTGTCGAATTCCTGCAGCACCTTTGCTTCGGCTGATCTATCGAAGATCAGCTTACACTGGTGCAGGTGCTTTCGATTTCCTTCATTTTCATTTGCCCAGGATTCCACAAAAAGGATTTCCTCCTTTCCAGCTTCACCTGCCAGATACTTTCCAATGAGGTCGTCAATATGATCTACACTATTATTCAAAATGCTACTTTAAAAATCCATCCATAAATACTAGAAGTAGTGGAAGGTAATCTTTCAATTGTTCACGCATAATCTTTAATGCCTTGCCCATTTGATTTTCCACTGTCTTAACCGAAATATTAAGTTGCTCTGCGATTTCCGCATACTTTAATTCCTCGAACCGGCTCAGTTTAAACACCAAGCGGCATTGTTCAGGGAGTTTATTCAACGCTTTGGAAATCCGTTCTTCCAGTTCGCTAGCCATAACGGTCCGGGTAACGGACTCAGAACTTCGTTCGGCCACCGCCAGTTCCACGGTTGCATGTTGCTGTTTTACTTTTTCATGCTTTAAAACATTGAGCGCCGCGTTGCGGACCATGGCGTACAGATAGGGCTTGACGCCGGTATGAATTGACAGATTGTCTTTTTTTTCCCACACGGAAAGAAATGTGGCCTGAACGATCTCTTCGGCCTCTTCCCTGTCGTGCACAAAACTATAGGCATAATTGCACAACGGCTGGTAATAGGTTTTAAAAATCATCTCAAAAGCAGTTATATCCCCCGCCTGCAGCGTTTCTAAAAGCCGATCTTCGCCTAAATACACTGTTTTTGTGTCCATGAACAGCGAAATTTACGGCTTTGCGGCTTTGAGGTTATGACAATTGAGAAAAGATTTACCCCTATTGCCCGAAAAACATTTTCATTTCTTCGTTTTTAGAGAGTTTCGCCAATCCAAAAGGCGCATTCCGACCGCACGGTGACCAGGCCGGTACCCAGCGTTTGCCAGGCGTCCCCTATTTGAACAAGCCCAGTCGTTTGGATGGGTCGTGCGCCCCTGATCCGGATGGTTGTCTCTAGCGGCATCCATTTTTCAAACTTTCCAAGCGAGATAAAAGACCATTTTTCTTCCTCGTCGTAGAGTCCGACCGTGAGTTTTTTTGCTGACCCTTCCACTTCAGAAAATATGATGTCGTCTACGTGGCACAATAAATTCACGGCCCCATAGTCATTTTCCCGGAGATATTGCAGCCCTCTTGCTACAATTGACGCGTCGAGGACCGGAACGATCTCCACTGGCCCCTGGTCGTTGACAAGACTTTCAATTGTATCCGCGTTATCGTGCTGCAAAACCACATCGATCTTAATACGCCAGGGTAAAACGTATTCCAATGCGCGGTCTGCCACCATGATCAACGGAACCCATTCCAACAGGGACGCTACATGGCGGAAGGCAATATTGTCCAGAATAAACAATGCAGGCTCTTGGCCTTCTTTAACAAAGTGGTGCGATGACATGTGCAGACGGGTAACCCGTTAACTCTTTAGGAAATTAAAATTAGTTCTAGCGGTCATCATTGACAATAACTTTAATTTTCAAAAGGCTAAATTGCTTATTAATTTACCAACATGCTTCAAGCTAACGACTGCTATGGTATTTTCCAGCAGAGTATTCTGGATTACCATGTTAACGATCATGTCGACACACCAGTCAAAAACCCTTACCCGGAAAAAAGTTTTCATTCATTGCTGTATGGAAAAAATTGGATCGACACGGTGCAATGGCATCTTGAAGACCTCATCCGTGTGCCTACTATTGATCCTGCGGAGGGATTAAAACTCAAACGACGCATCGATAAATCAAATCAGGATCGGACTGACATGGTGGAAAAACTTGACGATTACTTTTTGGAGGAATTCAAGAACGTCAAAGTGGCACCCGACACGCGCATAAACTCCGAAACACCCGCATGGCTTTTAGACCGGATGAGCATCTTGATGTTAAAAATTTTTCATATGAAGGAGCAGACAGAAAGAAAGGAAGCAGGCGTCGATCACTTGAAAACAACCAATGCCAAGCTGGCTACCTTGATGGAGCAAAAATCAGACATGCAACTTGCGTATGATGAGTTAATCGATGACATTGCCCGCGGGAAACGGCGATTTAAAGTCTATCGACAAATGAAAATGTACAATGACGTTACGCTAAATCCGATGCTGTACGGAACCAAAGCAACGTAATTCGTCTTCTTGCTAGATCAAACGTTGTTTGCAGCTTTCAATCCTGACTTCTATCTTCAAAACGTGGCACTTACAAAAATATTGGTCCTCCGATTCTCAGCCATGGGCGATGTGGTGCTGCTGGTCCCGGTGATCCGTTCTTTTGTTGCCACCTATCCTGATGCCGAGGTTACTGTAGTAACACGGCCGAAGTTCGCGTCCTTTTTTACCAATATGGAACGCGTGGTGCCATTTCCAGCAGACGTAGACCACACTTACAACGGCATTCTTGGCATGCGCGAGCTGTTCAAAAAGCTGCTGAAAAAATCAAGTTATGATGTTGTACTCGACATGCACGACCATGTACGCACCATCATACTTCGCAGCATGTTCAAAATCTTTTTTACCAGAGTTGTTGTGTTTGAAAAAGGCCGAAAGGAGAAGAAAGCAATAACGCGAAAAGTAAATAAATCCAGGACGCCGCTGATCCACACCGTTGAACGCTATAGACGTGCATTCGAGAAAGCCGGCTTCCCATTTGAAATTCAGCCGCCGCCTTTCTTTCAATTAAAGGAGAGTGTGGCCGACGAAACAAATCAGTGGCTGGCAAAAAATAACATCGACAAAAAGGAAAAATGGATCGGGATCGCGCCATTCGCTATGCACCTCACCAAGATCTGGCCATTGGATAACTACGGCAGAGTGATGTCCTTGTTACTGGAAAAATCTCCCGTAAAATTTTTCTTTTTCGGCGGCGGAGAAAAGGAGATCAGGTACTTCGAAAGCCTTGCGCGTGCTTTTCCTGGACAGAGCGTCATTGTTGCAGGCAATCTTAAATTAAAACAAGAGCTTGCCCTTATGGAAAAGCTGGATGTTATGCTGTGTGTTGATTCATCCAACATGCATCTCGCGTGTCTCATGGGCATTCCGGTCATTTCCATTTGGGGCGGAACCCACACAGATGTTGGATTCGGACCGTACGGTAAGGGCGAAGAAAGTATCGTCCAGATAAGTCAGGAAGAGTTAACATGCCGGCCATGCTCCGTTTATGGAAGGGAAAAATGTTACCGTGGCGACTTCGCCTGTCTGACTTGGATCTCCCCTGAGACGGTGGCCGACAGAATATACCAAGCAGTTTCTTGAATGTATGTGTTAAGGCTTCGAATCCTGGCGTTTAAATTGGCGTTCCCAAGAAATTTTTTAATCAAATAAATTCATCGTCGTTAATTTGCGATGTTCTTGTTAATATGAAAAGTACAATAGACACAATTATTTTTGATTTAGGCGCGGTACTGATCGACTGGAATCCACGCTACCTCTACCGTAAGATCTTTAAGACCGAAGAAGAGATTTCATGGTTCCTGGAGAATATCTGCACCAGCGAATGGAATGATGAACAAGATGCCGGACGCTCGTTCGAAGATGCCACGGCAATGTTGGTTGCAAAGCATCCTGAATGGGAAGTGCCGATCCGTGCATGGTATGACCGTTGGACAGAGACTATTCCGGGCGCAATTAATGAAACCGTCGAGATTCTGAAAACGATCAAAGATGGAAACAAGTATCGATTGTATGCATTAACGAACTGGTCGGCTCAGACTTTTCCCTGGGCACTCGACAATTTTGAATTCCTTCACTGGTTTGAAGGTATTGTTGTTTCGGGAATAGAAAAGATGAGAAAGCCGAAACCAGAATTTTACCAGATCCTGTTCGAGCGCTATAATGTCACTCCTGCTAATGCTTTATTTATCGACGACAACATAAAAAATATTGAAGCGGGTAATAGCATTGGACTAACCACCATTCACTTTAAATCACCGGTGCAACTGCGGTATGACCTTGCAAGGCTGGGCATTCTCAATGGTCAAAGGGGTTAATCTGAGAAATCCAACACACAGGTTTCAATAATATCGCAGCATTCGTGAACCTGGTCTTCCGTTATCACCAGCGGCGGCGCGAGGCGTATGATGTTCCCGTGGGTTGGCTTCGCGAGCAAACCTTTAGCCGCAAACTTCACGCACATATTCCATGCTGTCTCGCTTTGCGGCGTATCGTTGATGACGATGGCGTTCAGAAGTCCTTTTCCTCTCACCGATGCGATCAGCTTCGTTTTTTTCAACAAGGATTCCATTCTTTTTCGAAAAATAATTCCAAGTCGTTCTGCGTTGTCAGCAAGCTTTTCATCCTGAACGACCTGCAGGGCTTCCATGCACACTGCGGCGGCCAGCGGATTCCCTCCAAATGTGGAGCCATGTTCACCAGGTTTAATGACTAACATGATGTCATCGTCGGCTAACGTGAGCGATACCGGAAGGACGCCGCCGGATAATGCTTTTCCCAGGATCAGAATGTCCGGTCTCACATCTTCATGTTCGGAGGCCAGCATTTTTCCTGTGCGCGCGATGCCGGTCTGAATTTCATCCATCATCAGCAGCACATTGTTCCTTCGGCAAATTTCTTCGGCAGCTTTCAAATAGCCGTCGCGAGGAACATACACGCCTGCTTCTCCCTGGATCGGCTCAATCCAGAGTGCGCATACGTTCGGATTTGCAAGCGCACTTTCCAGTGCTTGAACATTATCGTAGTCTATGATTTCAAAACCTGGCATGAATGGCCCAAATCCATCCCTCGACGATGATTCCGACGACGCGGAAATAATCGCAGTAGTGCGCCCGTGGAAATTTTGGCGAACCGCAACAATGATTGCCTGATCGTCAGGGATTCTTTTTTTAACATATCCCCATTTTCTCGCCAGCTTAATTCCAGTCTCATTTGCCTCCGCACCGCTGTTCATGAACAGCGCCTTGTCGTAATCAAAAAGCTCGCAGACATATTTTTCCGCAATTCCAAGTTTGTCGTTATAAAATGCCCGGGATGTAAGTGTAAGCTCTTTCGCTTGCTCGACAAGGGCGGCAATAATTCGCGGATGACAGTGTCCCTGGTTAACAGCACTGTAGGCGGACAAAAAGTCGAAATAACGCTTTCCCTCGACGTCCCAGAGAAACACGCCCTCACCCTTTGCCAGCACAACGGGGAGCGGATGGTAATTGTGGGCGCCGAACTTTTCTTCCAGCTCGATCGCTTCCTGGCTTGACGTTATTGTTCCGAGCATAATTGATTTCAAGAAATGGATTACAAATCTAATCAGGATTTTAGAATTAGCGTATTCCGGAAAGTTGTGAATTGTGTAGCGGTAGAAATGCCATAACTTTACATTATGGATATCCTTCTGGTGCTGTTCGGAATGCTCATGGGTGGGGGCATCGCCATCATCCTTACCCGAGCGAGGTTTGCCACTGATACACAAAAAATGCTCTCGACGATTCTTGTCGAGCAGGAAAAAAATAAAAACCTGGATGCGCTCATCCGTGAGCTGAAGCACGAACTAGAAAACGAAAGGCAAAAAGTGCTGGAGGCAAATAACAACCTGGCCGCAGCCGAGGCGGACTATCGCAACATCCAGGAAAAACTGCTGGATCAAAAAAAAGAGCTTGAAAATTTAAACGAAAAATTTACGGCTCAATTCAAGAATCTGGCAAACGATATCTTCGAAGAAAAAAGTAAAAAATTCACCGACCAGAATAAGTCCAACATGCTGGATTTGCTAAAGCCGCTGGGCGAAAAAATCGTCGAGTTTGAGCGCAAGGTGGAAGATACCCACAAGGACAATATTACGCGTAACTCAGCCTTGCGTGAACAATTGGAGAACCTGCAGCGGCTGAATGTGCAAATGACGAAAGAGGCTGAGAATCTGACAAAGGCATTAAAGGGGGACTCTAAAACCCAGGGCGCATGGGGTGAGTTCATACTGGAAAGCATTCTGGAGAAATCCGGATTGGAACGCGACCGGGAATATACTATGCAAGAGTCTTTCACCACGGAGGAGGGTCGCTTCAGACCGGATATCATTATCCGTTTACCCGAAAAACGCCACGTTATCATTGACTCCAAGGTCAGCCTGACCGCTTACAATAATTTTGTAAACGCAGCGACTGAAGATGAAAAAGTGGCAGCGCTAAAGGCGCACCTGCTTTCGATCCGTCAGCATATCAAAGGACTTTCTGAAAAAAATTATCAAAAGATCTCAGATCGTAACCTGGACTTCATTATCATGTTTATTCCTATCGAACCAGCCTACATCCTGGCCATTCAAAGTGAAAAAAACCTTTACGAAGAGGCCCTTGAAAAGAGAATTGTCTTTGTCAGCCCCACCCTGCTTATTCCATCCCTTCAGCTAATAAAAAATGTCTGGAAGCAGGAATACCAAAATCGGAACTCACAGGAAATTGCAAGGCATGCAACGTCCCTTTATGAAAAATTTGCTGGATTTACGAATGATCTTATTGATATTGGCAATCAACTTAGAAAAACGCAGAACTCGTATGAAAATGCGATGAGTAAATTGGCAACCGGGAATGGAAACCTTGTGAAGAGTGTTGAACGTTTTAAGGCATTGGGACTGAAGCCTGCCAAGAGCGTAGACCAACGATTGTTGGACCGTGCCGGTGAGCAAAAAGACCTGTTTGAATAGATGATCATGAAAATAACGGCGGAAAATAAATTAAAAAAACTCATTGTTGTTGGCGATCGTGTGCTGATCAAACCCACAAAACAATCGGACAAGACTTCCTCAGGCTTATACCTTCCACCCGGCGTGCAGGAAAAAGAAAAAATTCAAAGCGGCTACGTCATTAAAGTGGGGCCTGGATATCCCTTACCGTTACCAGTTGACGAGGATGATGTATGGAAAGGTAAAGAGGAGCAGGTAAAATATTTACCGCTACAGGCACAGGAAGGCGATTTAGCAATTTTTTTACAAAAAGGCGCGATTGAAGTTATTTATGAAGATGAAAAGTATTTTATTGTGCCCCAGGCTTCCATATTGATGTTGGAACGCGAAGAAGAGCTATAACAACTGATAATATGGCAGGGCTTTCATTTGATGTGTTGCGAACAGGTAAAAAGTATTTGCTTATCAATCATGGGGAGAAACACGAATTTATCATTGAAAATATTCTTGTTAACGGCGATTTCAAAGTCAAAGATCTACTGACACTCGAGCGTTATCATTTGAAGGATCTAATCAAGTACGGGAAGGGAAAAGATTTTTTATTGGAGGAAATTGTATGAGAAAGGTAATCGCCATGCTGTCATTTCTAGCGGCAGCAATAAATGTTCAGGCACAATCATCGGATGATCTGCCATCGGATTTCTTGACGCAAGATTTTCACCGAGGAAGAAGGGATGCCTTGCGCGAAAAATTGCCACCGAATTCGGTCGCGGTATTTTTTGCAAATGCCGTGCGCAATCGCTCGAATGATGTCGATTATTCGTACCACCAGGATCCAAACTTTTACTACCTCACGGGCTACAAGGAGCCGGATGCCGTCCTGCTCATTTTCAAAGACAAGCAGACTGCCAACAACGGCGCGCAATACGATGAGATTATTTTTGTCCAGCCCCGGAATGCAGATGCAGAAATGTGGAACGGCAGACGTTTGGGCGACGAAGGTGTAAAAGCAAAACTGGGACTTGCCCAGGCATTTAATAATACAGAGTTTAAGAAATACAATGTTGATTTTTCAAAGTTCACTACCGTCTTATTCACCGATTTCCAAAACGATGTGCGCAACGATCCCAACGACTCTTCAGACCTATATGATATCATTCAACAATTTAAAGTAAAGGTCAACTATCCGTCGCAACAGAGCACGTTGAATGTTGCCCGTGAATCCGCGAAAAACAATCTCAACACAAAAGAGCTTGCGGTGTTGATGGGAACTTTACGAGGTGTAAAAACCAAGGAAGAACTTGCATTGGTTCGAAAGGCTGCGGCCATCTCGGGAATGGCGCAGCGTGAAGTAATGAAAGCCATTAAACCCGGAATGTCCGAACGCGAAATTCAGGGAATACACGAATACGTTTTCAAAAAGTATCAGGCGGAGGATGTAGGATATCCTTCGATCGTCGGCGCCGGACACAACGGGTGTATACTGCATTATATTGAAAATTATAAACCACAAATTTCGAATACAGAGCTCATCCTCATGGATCTAGGGGCCGAATTTCATGGATACACGGCCGATGTGACGAGGACAATACCGATTTCTGGAAAATTTTCACCCGAACAGAAACAGATCTATGAACTGGTTCTCAAGGCACAGGAAGAAGCCATGAAGGCGTGTAAACCTGGCATTACAACGTATGAGCTGTCGGTCATCACGCAGCGCGTGATCAACCGGGGCTTAACCGAATTAGGCATATTGAAAAGCGAAACGGACAAGCACCAATATTATCCACATGGCTGCTGTCATCACATTGGATTAGATGTTCACGATCCCATTCCCAAGGGGCCGCTGCTGGAGAACATGGTCATAACCATCGAGCCTGGAATATACATTCCGGATAATGCAAACTGCGATAAACGCTGGTGGGGAATTGCCGTAAGAATTGAAGATGATTTCCTTATCACCAAAGAGGGGTACGAACTTCTTTCCGGTTCGGCGCCCAGAAAAATTGAAGAGATTGAATCCTTGATGCAACAGCCCAGCGCCCTGGACGATTTCACCCTTCCTGAAATAAAATAAAAAAAGTCAGGGGATCCTGACTTTTTATAATTCCAGCAGCAAATGTTAGAACCGTTCGAGGTTTGAGAAAAAGAAATTTCCTTCGATGGCCGCATTTTCATCGCTGTCAGAGCCGTGGATCGCATTTGCTTCTATCGATTTTGCAAAGAGGTTGCGAATGGTACCAGGCGCCGCCTTGGCAGGATCGGTGGCCCCGATCAGTTTTCTAAAATCTTCGACAGCATTATCTTTTTCAAGGATCATGGGCACGATCGCCCCAGAAGACATGTATTTGCACAAATCCTTGTAAAAAGGTCGCTCTTTGTGAACCGCATAAAATTCACCGGCGCGCTCGGGCGTAAGCATGGTCTTCTTCATCGCAATGATTCGGAAGCCTGCCTCTTCGATAATTTTGGTGATTGCACCCGTGTTGGATGCGCTGACCGCATCCGGTTTTAACATTGTGAACGTTCTTTTTCCGGCCATATTCAATAGTTACTTGTTTGCGAAAGTTAGAATGGCCGCAAAAATAGCATAATAGTCCGTAGTGCGATAGTCTTCATCTCTTTTTAGCCGGCTTTCGTCGTAATGACTTGAACTATTGAACATTATGCATTGACTACCCGTTAAAATTCCTCATTTTTGCCACTTGCTTTTGAGCAAGCCATGGAAAAGATCCAAGACTTTAAAGAATTCCTCAAAATCCCGCGAAAAACGGTCATTTTAACTCATTTTAAGCCAGATGCCGACGCTCTGGGCTCTTCGCTTGGTTTGGCTCACTACCTGAAAAAAAAAGGCCACGCAGCGACGGTTATTACGCCGAGCGATTATCCTGATTTCATTGCGTGGATGCCTGGAAACCGGGATGTGATGATCTATCAGAAAGAAAGATCCGAAAAGTCGGCGAAGCTTATCAACCAGGCCGATTTGGTCTTTTGCCTTGATTTTTCCTGCCTGAACCGCATCAATGACCTGGGTGAGATGGTGAGAAAATCCGGCGCCAAGAAAGTCTTGATCGACCATCATCTGGAGCCGGAAAGGTTTGCCGACTTTGAGCAATGGGATGATACGGCAGCATCCACGGCCGAACTAGTGTTCAAACTCATCGAGGAGCTTGGTGATAAAACTCTCATCGATGCTGATATCGCCGATTGTCTGTACGCGGGAATAATGACGGATACAGGAAGTTTCAGGCATTCAAACACGAGCCACCAGGTTTTTCAGGTTGCTTCAGAATTAGTTGCGCGGGGCGCGAATCCTTACAAGGTGTCGAAGCTGGTTTATGATACCAACAGTATCGAGCGGCTGCGCTTGATGGGCTATGTGCTAAGCGAAAAACTACAGGTTCTGCCGGAATTTCGCACGGCATATATCGCCCTTTCGGCCGAAGAGCTAAAGCGGTTCGGATCCCAAACAGGAGATACGGAAGGACTGGTGAATTATGGTCTTTCGGTAAAAGGTGTGAAACTGTCAGTGCTCATCTCCGATCGAAAAGAAAACATCAAACTTTCCTTGCGGTCGCTGGGAAACTTTTCCGTGAACGAAATGGCACGGGCCCATTTTGACGGCGGTGGTCACCGCAACGCCGCGGGTGGACAAACCAATCTAACGCTGGAACAAACAGTACAAAAATTCCTGGATATTTTGCCCCTGTACAGGGACAAACTTATAAATGACTAACGCTTTTAAACTTTTTCGAAACTTAAACTGTCTAACAAAAAATAATATGACTCGAATTTCAAATGTGCTGATCGGAATGACTTTGTTGCTTTGTATTGGCTGCGATAAAAAAACTGAAAAGGAGACTCCGAACGGATTTAAGTTCACGGTCGTGAAGGATGGCGACGGAGTTCTGCCGAAAAAAGAAGACATTCTTGTTTTTAATCATATCCTGAAAGACTCAAAAGATTCAATCTGGAATAACACGCACGAAGATGGTATGCCATCCGCGGTAATGATCCAGGATAGCTCGGCCATTGCCAGCGAAAACGGTATGGTGCAGATGTTCCGGATGCTTTCCAAGGGCGATAGCGTGGTCGTTACCATGCCCGTAACAAAATTTTTCAGGGATGTGGTGAATGCTCCGGTGCCTCCGGGAACGGACACCGCGTTGAACATTTCGTATTGCATTCAGGTGAACGATATCATGAAGATGGAGGCCTTCAGGGCCTTTCAGGAAGAGGTAATGGCGAAGAAAAGTGCGGGCCAGGTGAGCAAAGATGCAACAACGATCACGAAATATTTAGCTGACAATAATATCACAGCCCAGCAGGATACCAGTGGGCTTCGGTTTGTCTTGCACACGAGCAAAGGAGGATCAAAGCCGAGCCTGGAAAATTGTGTCGAAGTAAAATATCGCGGTAAATTTTTAAAGGACGGCCAAGTATTTGACGAGGCTGAACAAATAGCCTTTCCGTTGAATGGTGTTATCCGAGGATGGCAACTGGGAATTCCAATGCTTGGAATCGGAGACTCGGCTACTTTTTACATTCCCTCCGGACTGGCTTACGGGCCTCAAGGCTATCCTGGCGCAATCCCTCCGGACGCGATCTTGATATTTGATGTTGAACTACTGGGATTTGGAAGGGAATTCGATCAAACGACACGAACTTGTAAATAAGAATAACAAGGATATAAACTATGAAAATGAGGATGAAAAGGCTATTAGTTGGAATTTTTGTCGGGTTAACTTTTATCATCGGCGCCTGCAATGACGATCCCGAAACTCCAGATGAATTGGCAAGGTGGTACGAAGAGGTTGACATTATCAACACTACATTAACCAACGCAGGCATCACCCCAACGAAAGATCCGGGTAGTGGTATCAGTATGGTAATATCCAAACTCGGGACGGGTCTCCCGGGTCAAAAATACAATACGCTTAAGGTTGACTACACCGGAAGGAGATTTGAAGACAAAGTTGTCTTTGACCAGGGTAGTATTACCTTCAAATTGTCGGATAATCTCATCGAAGGATGGAAGATTGCATTTGCAAAGTTACCGGCGGGATCTGAAGCAACGTTGATCATACCTTCTCTTTACGGCTATGGGGTTAGCGGCAACGGTAATAAAATACCTGGTAATACGATTTTGGAATTCGATGTAAAATTTAATGAGGCAACACTCTCTGCTACGGAAGCGTCACGCCTGGATGCAGACACAGTAGCGATCGATACCTACTTACAGGGAAAAGGTATTAACGCCATAAAAGACACAACAGGACTTCGATATGTCATTACCACACCGGGAATAGGCCCGACGGCCACTTGGTACGATAAACTCACCTTGAAGTACTCGATCAAACTTTTAACCGACGATACAAGGACGATCGTTACCCAAGACAGAACCCCGAGTGACACATTTTATAGTCGGCCGGTTGATTATATTATGGGAATGATAATCGGTCTGCAAAAATTATCTGCGGGTTCAAAAGCTGTGCTATATATTCCGTCTGGATATGCATTTGGCCCGGACGGCGCCACCGATGGCGCCGGCACAACGATTCCGGCAAACGCTAACATTATAATTGAAGTCGAAGTGATCAACATCGATTAACGTTCATGAAGATTTGTTTCGCGACCAACAATGAGCACAAATTAAATGAGGCTCGAGACATTGCTGGCGGCGATTTCAAAATAGTCAGCCTAAAAGAAATTAATTGCTTTGAAGAATTGCCCGAAACAAGGCCCACCCTTGAGGGCAATTCTTTGCAAAAAGCCGAATTCGTCTTTCAAAAATATAATGTTGCCTGCTTCGCGGATGATACCGGACTTGAGGTGGAGGTGCTCAATGGCGAGCCGGGAGTGTATTCTGCACGTTACGCAGGCGAGCATAAGAGCAGTTCCGACAACATCGACCTTCTACTAAAGAAACTGGAGGGAAAACGGAACCGAAAGGCCAGGTTTCGCACGGTAGTGACGCTGATTGGACTAACGGAAGAGCCCCGGTATTTTGACGGCGTGGTGGATGGAATTATAACCGAAAGCCGTCGCGGAACATTTGGTTTTGGATACGACCCGATTTTTATCCCGGAAGGGTATGAAAAAACATACGCCGAAATGAACCTTCAGGAAAAAAGCTCTTTGAGCCACCGGGCGATTGCAGTAAAAAAATTGGGAGACTTCCTGAAAGATCGCGTTACCGCTCGTTAGAAGTTATTTGTATTTTGGTGCTTCTTAATCATTATGCCTGCACCTTACACTCTTGGAATTACCGGCGGAAGCGGTTCTGGAAAAACGTTTTTCATCAAGGCCTTGTCTGCGCATTTTCAGCCCGAAGAAGTGTGCCTCATTTCCCAGGATCACTATTACAAACCAAGGGATACACAGCAAATAGATGAAAGAGGTATCAAGAATTTTGATTTGCCGGAATCGATCGAACGCGAACAACTGCATGCGGATATTCTGAAACTAAAGCGAGGTGAAACGCTTTTGAAAAAAGAATACGCTTTCAACACGCCCAATGTCACGCTGAGCACGCTGGAATTTAAACCTGCGCCGATTTTAATTATCGAAGGACTTTTCGTTCAATATTTTCCCGAGATCGAGCGCGAACTGGATCTGAAAATCTTCATTGAAGCAAAGGATTACCTGAAACTAAGCCGAAGGATAAGGCGCGACAATGAAGAACGCGGATATGATCTGGACGATGTTTTGTATCGCTATCATCATCATGTAATGCCCATCTATGAATCATTGATAAAACCGCTGAAACACAAGGCGGATTTTATTATTCCGAACAATCAGCATTTCGAAAGGGCGCTGGATGTTTTGGTCAGGGCATTGAAGTCACGGTTATAAACTCCTGAAACAAACAGAGGCCGCCTTTTCGGACAGCCTCTGTGTTTTCCAAAAGAAAAAAGTTGTTAGACTTGAGCGACAGCACGCTTGACTTCCGGTTTGACGTCAGCGGGCTTAGGCTTCTCCTTATCGAAATCCAGTACGATCGGCGCCGCCATAAAGATGGAGGAATACGTTCCCGCGACGATACCTACCAGGAGTGCAAATGAAAATCCGCGCAATACCTCGCCGCCGAAAAACAGCAGGGCAATCACCACCAGCAACACCGTTCCTGAAGTAATGATTGTCCTGTTTAGCGTGCTATTGATTGCATCGTTGAATATTCGCGCCCGGTCATGCGACGTTCCAAGTTGGAGGTATTCCCTGATCCGGTCAAAAATAATCACGGTATCGTTAATGGAATAACCAATTACTGTGAGGATCGCCGCGATGAATACCTGGTCGATCTCAAACGCGATTCCAAAAACACGGACGATTGCGAATGCGGCGATCACGAACAATGCATCATGTGCAAGGGCAACAACGGCACCGGCGCTAAATGTCCATTTCCTAAAGCGAAGCAAAATGTAAGCGAAGATCGCGATCAAAGATAAAAAGGTAGCCTGAAGGGACGCCGCCTTTGTATCATCCGCTACGTTCGCGCCCACTTTGGATGAACTTGAAATAGTGAAATGCTGGGCATCCACCCTCGAATCATCCGCCATGAATTTTAGTTTCGTCGATTTTTCCAAACCGGCGATGAGGGTGCTCTTAACCTTTTCATCCGTGGTTTCGGCTTCCTCATCGATCAGGTAAGACGTTGTAACTTTTACAACATTGTTACCACCAAAATTCTTAACCTCTGTACCAGCACCTTGGAAACTCTCGGTCAGATCAGTTTTCAGTTCAGTTGCATCGACTGGGTCATGGAACGTTACCGTATAAGCTCGCCCGCCTTTAAAGTCAACGCCGTAATTGAATCCTTGGATGGCTATTAACAAGATTCCGATGCTGATTACGGCAGCGGAGAAAGCATACGCCAGCTTTCTTTTTCCTATAAAATTAAAATTTGCTTTTGACGCTTCGAAGTTCGATATAACCGTTTTGAAATTAATCGTGCTGTCGTCGCCTTTCTTCGCTATCATCCACTCTATTACGACGTGAGAGATATATACTGCTGTAAAGAAGGTTGTGGCGATACCAACCATAAGGGTAATCGCAAACCCTTTCACCGCGCCCTGTCCGAAGAGATAGAGCATTAAAGCTGTCAAGAATGTTGTAATGTTAGAGTCAAAGATGGTCCAGAAGGAACGCTTAAAGCCCAGGTCAATAGCTTCGCGCAAGCGTCTGCCGTGACGCAACTCCTCCCTTACACGTTCATAAATAATTACGTTTGCATCTACGGCCATACCCATGGTAAGAACGATACCTGCGATACCAGGCAACGTAAGCGCAGCGTCGAGTTGCGCCAGGATACCCAAAACAAAGAAGAGGTTAAAAACCAGAGAAAGGTTCGCGACAGCGCCGCCTTTACCATAGTAGCCAATCATGAAGATAACGACCAATGCTAACCCACACACTACTGAAAAAAGTCCCTGATTTCTCGCTACCTCCCCTAATGTAGGTCCAATAATTTCTTCTTCCACGATTTTAGTGGGTGCGGGCAGAGAACCTGCCTTAAGCACGTTCGCCAGGTCCTTTGCTTCTTCCGGCGTAAAATTTCCTGAGATCTGTGAATTACCGTTTGGTATTTCTCCATTCACGGACGGCGCGGAGTAAACCGTGTTATCCAGAACGATAGCAATTCTTCCTTTGGGGCTCTTGCTGGATGCTTCGGCTGTCCACTTTGCCCATACACGCGTGCCTGTAGCATTCATATTCATACTTACCGCGGGCTGTGCGAATTCATCCAGATCGCTGCGCGCCTCGGTGATTACAGTTCCATCAAGTTTTGCCTTTCCATCTCTTCTGATGTCGAGGAAGTGGAGCTCAAGAGCTTCTTTGCCGGTTTGATCCTGGTCCGGTTTGTTGGCCCAGAAAACTCCAACGGTTCTCGGAAGCAAACTCTTAATATCACTTCTCTTAAAAATGGCGTTGATCTTCGCTGTATCCTTCACATCATACCGGAAGGTTCCGGGAGGTGTGCTCAATGAAAATAGAGGTGAAACGTTTAGGTTTTGAAGTGAGTCCAGGCCTTGTGATGCTTCTGTTTTCGTGGTATCGCTTTGTGTTTTGGTGCTGTCACCGAGCAGCGCCGAAAGATCTTCGGATTTTGTCTCAGATTGAGTGGATGCAGCAGGAGCAGTTTTTTTTGCCTCTTTTACCAGAATATCATTGATAGCAAGTAAAGAGTTATTGAGAGTAGACGGATCGACGACATCCCAAAATTCGAGCTTTGCTACCCCCTGTAGGAGTTTACGTACCCGCTGAGGATTGTCGGCACCTGGAATTTCAATTTGGATCCGACCGGTTCCAGGCAAGCGTTGAATGTTCGGCTGAGATGTTCCAAACTGATCCAACCGGTTACGCAAGATTGTAAACGACCTGTCGATCGCGTTTTCGATCTCGGAGTCTATCACTTCAATCACCTTGCTATCGTCATCGTTAGATGCAATTCGTCCTTTCGTTGATGCGTTTGCAAAAATTGATGTCAGTTTCTTTCCGGGGTTTGCATCGCGGTAAGTCTTAAAAAACAGGGCGCTGAAATTTTCCTGACTTTTTACTGACTGACGACGGGCAGTGTTCAATGCCCTTACAAAGGCTGAGTCCTGGCTGTTGCCGCTTAATCCTTTGATGATGTCGATAGGCGATACTTCAAGCGTCACGTGCATCCCCCCTTGCAAATCCAGCCCGAGGCTGAGCTCGTTATCTTTAACCTCTTTGTAGGTATACTCCGCACCGAATAAATTATAAACGGGGAGATTCCATACCGAATCGAGGTAGGCTTGTTTTTTGGAGAGATCCACAACGCCATCCTTACTGGTCGCGTGTTCAACCGCGTCATCCTGAACGCCGCGGGAGACATATGTAAATGAAAGGTAGTACAAGCACAGGGCGGTGATGACTACCGTTAGAATGATTATTAGA
>DASUTP010000435.1:0-6842 GCA_036374515.1 Chryseolinea sp.
TGGCGTGCCCTCTTTTTTGGGTGTATTCAATAAAGCATTCGGAATTGTTCTTTTCGCAGGTATCGAGTATCCGGCCCTCAATGGTGTCCTGGAAACCCATGCCGGAAAATTTATTGATGATAAATAATGCTTTTTTATCGCTGCGATTCACATACCAACATTACAAATTTTTTGAATCAACGATGTTAATTCTATAATAAGTTGGTGGAGAAATGGACTGTGGAAAGCAGGATAGGAATATGGCCGGTCGTTGACAGTCGGTTTACGGAATATTACTTCTTTACCTTGTCCTGGATGTACTTTACCGCCTGACCAAATGTTTGCATCTTTTCAGCATCATCATCGGGGATCCGAATGTCGAATGTTTGCTCAAACTCCATTACAATTTCAGCATAGTCGAGGGAATCTATTCCAAGGTCTTTAACAAAGTTTGCGTCCGGGGTAATCTCTGATTCAGCAATGCCTAGTTTTTCCGTTAGTATTTTGGTAACCTTTTTTGGGATATCTTGCATAGCGCGCTTAACTGTTTGGTAAATGTATTAAATCTGCATTTGCCCCACAAGTGGCAATCCCCTGGGCCAAATTGATAGAGCGTTAATGTTTTTTCAAAAGCGCATGAAAAATTCTGTGCCTTTCCCTACCGTTGACTTCACTGTCAACGTACCTTGATGTTGCCTCATAATTTGCCGGGAAAGACTTAGACCAATGCCGGAGCCGGTCTTTTTAGTTGTGAAGAATGGGATAAATATTTTTTCCATGGCCTCAGGATCAATTCCCGTTCCGTTATCTTTTATAGAAATCACCGGCCTCGATTTTTCATTGACATAAGCTTTGATCTCAACCTGTTTGTCGGGCTGATCTTCAAACGACTGGATGGCATTCCTGATCAGGTTTATCAGCACTTGCTCGATCATGTTTTTATCCGCAGAAAGCGTGAGATCCTCTGGATAGACGGAAGTCACCAAACGAATTTCCCGTTCTGCCAGGTCTCGTTTATGTAGCACCGCGAGCTCGTCGAAAAGATTGCAAACATTGATCTGGGTTGGCCTAGGTTTGGGGATGGCGGTGAGGCTTCGAAATTCTTTTACAAAATGAATAAGCCCCTCGCTTCTTTTGCTAATGGTTTGAAGAGAGAGATGGATATCCGCCATCTGGTCCTTTGATAAGGGTATAGGGTTTGCGTCATCAACATGAGGCTTCAACTCCTCTTCGACAATGCCGGCCAGGGAGGATATCGGCGTTACAGAGTTCATGATCTCATGCGTCAGCACGCGCACCAGGTTTTGCCATGCCTCCATTTCTTTTTCCTCGAGCTCGCTTTGAATATTTTGGATCGATATCAATTTTACGTTTTCGCCGCGGAGATTGAGCTCGATAGCATAGACCGAAAGTTGTACCAGCTCCTCTCCAATTTTTAAACGCACCAATTCCCGGCCACCGGTTTTCAATTTTTCAAATACATGAACCAGGGTTTCACTTACGTCCATCAAGTCCTTTAGTTTTTCAACGCGATTAATTTTCAGGAGCTTGCGGGCTGCGCTGTTGAAAATTTCAATGTGGCCATCCTCCTTAAATACGATAAGTCCAATCCCCACATGCATCACGATATTCTTAAAAAAGAGAAATTCCGAATCCTTTTCGCGTCGCGCACTTCGCAGCTTCAGCATAGCCGCGTTCAGTTCCTCATGAAGCCTTCTTACCGCTGGATCGTCGCTGGCGGTTTTGAAAGAATAAGACAGGTCGTCGAACTGGATTGAGTCCAGAAAAGAAGCGATATTTTCATTGGAACGGTCGAGGTATTCAATGAGAAGCTTGATCTGGTAAGCGCTTAGCGCCAGGAAAATGAGCGCGTACAGCCAGTCTCCCTTCGAAAACGTAAAAAGCCCAAAAAGAAAAATAGAAGCAGCTAAGAACGCCACCCGTGGAAGAACGGGAGATCGCCAGTTAAAGCCCATACTTTTCCATTCGGCGGTAAAGGGAAGCGCGTGTCAGGCCCAGCTCGTCGGCAGCTTTGGAAATATTTCCGTTATGCATTTGTAAAGCCTTCGCGATAGCCGTCCGCTCTACCTCATCGAGGTTGAGGGTGTGGTTCGTCGATCCGGCGGTTGTGGATCGACTTAATAAGAAATCACTTTCCTGCAAGGTATCGGAGTCGGTCATGATGACGGCTCGTTCAATTGCATGCTGTAGTTCGCGAATGTTGCCGGGCCATGCATAACGCTTAAGCCTGTCCATTGCTTCAGGGGTTATCAGTTTAACCAGCTTATGATATTTTTTCGCGTAGTGCGCCAAATAATGCTGGGCCAGCAGGGGGATGTCTTCAACGCGGTCACCTAATGGCGGAACGTGCACCTCAACGGTGTTGATGCGGTAGAGAAGGTCCTGCCGAAAGGTACCTTCCTGTACCATTTTGTGCAAAGGCATATTCGTTGCACAGATCAACCTGATGTCTACGGGCTGGGCGTGGTTCGATCCCACACGCGTCACCTGCCGCGATTGCAATACACTTAACAATTTACCCTGCAGGCTTAAACTTAAATTTCCGATTTCGTCTAAAAACAAGGTACCGCGATTTGCCAGCTCAAAACGCCCTGGTCGGTCTTCGCGGGCATCGGTAAAGGCACCTTTTTTATGTCCGAATAATTCGCTTTCAAACAGTGTTTCGGTAATGGCACCCATATCGACGGACACAAAACTATTGTCTTTGCGCGGTGAACGCTGGTGAATTGCGCGCGCGATTAATTCTTTGCCAGTCCCGTTTTCTCCCAGGATCAATACATTGGCGTCTGTCTTTGCAACTTTGTCCGTCAAATTAAAAACCTCCTGTATCGCCTGACTTTTTCCAATGATTTCCGCGAATGGTTTGCTGATTTGTTCCTCCAGCATCTCTTTCGCTTTTTTTAACTTATCAACTTCATTATAGGATTGCTTCAGTTTAATCGCCGTTGCTATCGTAGCGATAAGCTTTTCATTTTGCCACGGCTTCAGAATGAAATCAGTTGCACCTTGCTTGAGCGCCCTGACGGCCATTTCAACATCCCCAAAGGCAGTAATCAAAATTACAACTGATGTGGGATCGTGTTTGATGATCTCGTCAAGCCAAAAAAAGCCTTCCTTACCACTAGTAATATCCTTGCTGAAATTCATGTCCAGAAGAATTACGTCGTAGCTATCATTGTTGAGCAGGAATGGAATTTTTTTTGGATTCTTCTCTATAATAACATGATGGTTTTGTTTTTTCAGCAACATCTTGGCTGCCAGCAATACATCCTCGTCATCGTCGATCATCAGAATTTTACCGCCTTCAGGATTCACTTGTTTAGATTTAAGTTAGGGAATAAAACCAGGGAAATTTATGCCAATTGCAAAATCAGGCTTATCAGCTTGATTGGCTTTATAGGCGTGTTCTCAGTTGTACAAAGATGTTCAAAAGTGAACAGTTTACGGCTCGAATTCAAAAAAATCTATTGAATTTGTCTGAACCAAAAACATCCGCTCATCCGTCACCAGCGCGAACTTAAAAGTTTTCTTTAACGGTATTTCGCGCTTCTCGCCAGAGAAAAGATTTAGAAGTGTCAGGCCATTCTGGGAAGGGTAGTATAATTCTTCTCCTAAGAAATTGAAATAGGGAAGGTCTGGGTGCGCAATAGTCTTGATCAACTTTCCCATTCCGTTAAAAATATAGATGCCTTTCTGCGAGTCCAGTAAAAAGAAAAAGCCCTGATACTCGCGAATGGACTTCACGGTTGAAAAGTCATGCGAAAGGTTTTCGGGAAACGTGACGTCAACATCCACGTTGGCGGTTCGGGTGTTGATTTTTTTCATGGTCATGTCTTCGGCATCCAGCACCCATAGATTATGATCGCCTGATGAACATGCCAGCCACGGGTCGATCACAAATGCAGAATCGATCAATGCGCCCGATGAAACTTCAAATGAGGGATTGAGGTATTGAATTTTTCGACCCATTCTGAAAAAAGCAAATAGCCGGCTTCCGTCACGCGGCTCAAATAACGTGGGCCTGGGTCCATTTTTATACAGGGAAATCAGGTCGCCATCGATACCAAACTTTTGTATTTGTCCCTTTTCTGTCAGCACATACAGTTCACCCACCCGGTCGACAGTAGCAAATACAATTTCCTCGGTAACTTCCCGCGACGTAATTTTCTTTTGAGCGTTTGCCTGCATACTGAAAATCGCGAGCAGAAAAATGATAGGCTTTATCATTCGGCTCCAAAAGTTTTCAGAGCGACATCTTTTCCATCGTACACAGCGTAAGTATTGAAATTTACCCACTCTCCTAAATTGATGTAGCGGCTTCCTTCCTTTATTTTCAAATCAAGCGGTAAATGCCGGTGACCGAAAACATAAAAATCGAAATGTTGGTGGAGCTCCATTTCCCTGCAGTAGGTCCATAAAAACTCACCCTCCTCACCTTCAAACTTTTCTTCCCGCTTGGCGTTGCCGAGGCGGCTTTTTTTAGACCAGTATGACGCAATACCTATACCAAGATTGGGATGAATCCTGGCGAAAAGCCACTGGCATAACCTGCTGTTGAAAAATTTCTTAAGGAATTTGTACGTCCGGTCGCCGGGTCCTAAACCATCGCCGTGACCAATTAACAGTTTCTGGTTGCCTACTACCAGAGTTTGAGGATCTCTATAAATAGGAATGCCGAGTTGCGTGGGGAAGTAGTCGAACATCCACATGTCGTGGTTGCCGGTAAAAAACACGATGGGAATACCCGCATCGCGCAGGCTGGCAAGTTTTCCCTGCAACCTGATGAACCCCTTTGGAATTGTGTGCTTGTATTCGAACCAGAAATCGAAAATATCACCCAACAGGTAAATTGTATGGGCATCATGCTGAATGCCATCAAGCCATTTGACCACGCGCTTTTCCCGTTCAAGACTCGCTTGAAAATCGGGAACGCCAAGGTGAAAATCAGAGGCAAAATAGATTTTCTTGCCGTTCAGGTCTCGAATAGGTTCAAGCATAGATAAAAAAAACTCAGGCGTGATAAACACCTGAGTTCAAAAGTAAGATTTATAACTAAAATATTAATTAGAAGTTTCAGCCGGCTTTTCACCTTCAAGAGTTGGCGTTGGATCTACTCCTGGCTGTTCGTGTTCAAGTTGCTTCTTTTCATATTTGCCCAGCCCATTCGTGAATTGCTGATAGGTCGTAAGCTTTTCAAACGGACGCTTTCCAATTAAACGCTCCAGGTCTGCCTGGAAAAGAATTTCTTTTTCCAACAATTCTTTGGCGATCGTGTCCAAATGCTGGCGATGCTGCGTTAACAAACTCTTGGTGCGGTGATACGCGTCGTCAATGATTCGTTTCACCTCCTTATCGATCCGTTCGGCCATCGCCTCGGAATAAGGTTTTTGGAACGAATACTCGGATTGTTTTGAATCATAAAATGAGACATTTCCGATTTCTTTGTTCATCCCATAGATGGTCACCATACTATAGGCCATTTTTGTAATTCGTTCCAGGTCGCTTAGCGCGCCCGTTGAAATCTTGTTGAAAACCAATTCCTCCGCAGCCCGTCCGCCAAACGCCATGCACATCTCATCCAGCATTTGCTCTGTTTGATAAAGGAATTGCTCTCTTGGGAGATATTGGGCGTAACCCAATGCAGCAACTCCCCGGGGAACAATGCTCACCTTTACCAACGGATCGGCATGCTCCAGGAACCAGCCCGCCACAGCGTGCCCAGCTTCGTGAAACGCCACTATCTTCTTTTCTTCCGGCAGGATGATCTTATTTTTCTTTTCAAGACCTCCAATGACGCGGTCAATTGCATCTTGGAAATCCTGCATATCTACGGCTTTTTTGTCTCTTCGCGCGGCGATCAGAGCTGCCTCATTACATACATTGGCAATTTCAGCGCCAGCAAAACCCGGTGTCTGAGCCGACAATTTTTTCACGTCGACTGAGGGATCCAGCTTGATTGGTTTCAAATGCACTTTAAAGATCGCTTCGCGGCCTACCACATCGGGTTTGTCGATACTGATCTGCCGATCAAATCGACCGGGGCGCAGCAACGCAGAGTCCAATACGTCAGGACGATTGGTTGCAGCCAGGATAATGACACCCGAGTCGGTGGCGAATCCATCCATTTCCACCAGCAGTGAGTTCAAAGTATTTTCGCGCTCATCGTTAGCACCAGGCACCTGGCCCCGCCCGCGGGAACGTCCAATGGCGTCTATTTCATCAATAAAGACGATACAAGGAGCTTTTTCCTTTGCCTGCTTAAAGAGATCCCGGACCCGGGCCGCGCCCACGCCCACGAACATTTCCACGAAATCTGAACCCGACAATGAGAAGAATGGTACCTCTGCTTCGCCGGCCACAGCCTTGGCGAGCAACGTTTTTCCCGTACCTGGAGGTCCCACTAAAAGTGCACCTTTTGGAATCTTTCCACCCAGCTTTGTAAACTTGAGCGGAGTCTTCAAAAAGTCGACGATCTCTTTTACCTCTTCCTTTGCTTCATCAAGACCGGCGACGTCTGCAAAAGTGATCTTGACCTTGCTTTCAGCATCAAAAAGAGCAGCCTTTGATTTTCCAATATTAAAGATTTGACCGCCTGGGCCAGCGCCGCCGGTCATACGCCGCATCAGCATCCAGAACCCAAATAACAAGAGGAATAGGAAACCCCATTGTACAAATACACTGAAGTAATCTTCTCGTTCTTCCGGCTTGTACTCCACTGCCTGATTGGGTGGAAGCTTGTCGCGCAGCGTTCTGAACTCCTGGTCGAAATTGCCGACGTCCACCACTTTCATTGAAAAGTGTGGACCTGATGCACTTCCGCCACCCAGGGGACTTTCGCTGAT
>DASUTP010000436.1:0-11576 GCA_036374515.1 Chryseolinea sp.
TATGCCTGATCGCAGCCAATTTTGATTATTTTTAGCGTCTATTTTTTCCGTGTCCTGATGCCCTATTCTTTCAACTTACACACAATCAGCACAGTAGTGACGGTTTTTCTGGTGCTTTCCTTCCAATCCAGCACCGCGCAGGAATTTTTTTTATTAGAAGACAGCACTCAAATGTATCGCATTGACGATAATGTCCAGGTCTTCCGGGATTCCACAAGTATTCTTGAGATCGACGACATAACGGCCCCCGCTTTTCAAGAACATTTTAAACCGAGCAAAGGACTTACCTTCGGATATACAAAGTCTTCCATCTGGCTGAAGATTCAAACCAAAACAGCCTCGTTGGCTACACCATGGTACCTGGAGATTCCCGCGCCATATCTTGAATTTGTCGATTTCTTTCAGGTGAAACCGGACGGTAGCCTGGAGCATGTCTCTACTGGATATTATCGGAAACAGAGCACAAAAAAGATCTCTCATACGGGGCATGTTTTGCCGCTGATTTTCAATGCAAACGCCGAAAGCGTTGTGTTCATAAAAATTGAAGGACAGAGTCCGAAGACGTTTCCGCTGTTTGTAATGGAAAAAGAAAAATTCCACCAAAAAATCAGAAAAGAAGATATTGGGTACGGCGTTTTTTATGGGATACTGATTGTGATGTTTTTTTACAACCTCCTCCTCTATTTATCGCTAAAAGAAATCAATTATCTCCTCTATATTTTAACAATTGTCTGCACGTTTGTGATTTTCTCTTCTGCCTCCGGATACGGCGGAAAATTCTTATGGCCGGAAAATCCTCAAATGAATTTTTACGCCGGCAGAATGTCCATGGGCGTACTCGTAATATTCTTAGCAATTTTCACGATACGATTCCTGGATGTTAAGCGCTACTCCCGTGTTTTATATTATTCACTTGTCGCATTGATCCCCCTTGGTCTCTTGTCAAACGTCCTGGTAGCCACCACCGTTGTGCCCAGTGCAGGAAACAATCTGATTTCGCTGGCGACAATTCTTTTAATGACTACCGGGATTGTGTGCAGATTGAAAGGCAATAAAACTGCTAAATATTTTATTGCCGCCTGGACCATTTATTTTTTTGGCGGGCTGCTTCTTACCCTGCGCAACAGCGGTGTGTTGCCATTTAATTTCTGGACAACCCACTTCGTGGAAATCGGCGCTGCCTTGGAAACGGTCATCATTGCATTCGCTTTAGGCGATCAATATCGCCGGTTTAAGAAGGAAAAAGAAGACGCTCAACTTCTTGCCTTAAAAGTTCAGCAGGAAGCCACCGAAGAGCTCGAATTGAAAGTGAAGGTTCGTACGGAGCAACTTTCAAAAGCGTATGAAGATTTGCATGCAACGCTGCAAAAAAACAAAGAACAAACAGAGATTATCCAAAACAAGAATGCAGAGCTTGATACTTTCTTTCATCGGATATCCCACGATCTGCGAGGGCCTATTTCTGCATTGCTGGGATTGTCTTTCCTGGCGAAAGTGGATATAAAAGACGCGCAGGCGCTTGACTACATTGACAAACAAGAAAAACAGGTCGAGCGCCTAAATCATATTATCAGCGGCTTGATCAACCTGACGCAGCTTAGTCACGGCGACGTCGAGAAAGAAAGGATCGATTTTCATAAAATGGTCGATGAATGTATCACGTCCTTTAACAGTCTACCGAATTTTGACGCTATTGACTTTAAGAAAGAAATTCAGCCTAATCTGGAATTTCATTCAGCCTGGTCGCTGCTCACCGCCATTATGCAAAACCTGCTGGAAAATGCCATTAAATATTCCAGCAAAAATTCTCCTTTTGTCGTCGTTCGGGTTTTCGCGCGTGATGAGCATGTTTTTATCGAAGTGTCGGACAACGGACAGGGTATTCTGCTGGAACATCAGCCAAAAATATTTGAAATGTTCTTCCGTGCAACGAAAAATGCAAGTGGTACTGGCCTTGGCCTGTACATCCTAAAACGGTCAGTCGACCGGTTGAATGGAACGGTGGTGCTACGAAGCGAGGTCGGCCAAGGTTCAACATTCACCGTGAAATTACCGCTTTAGCGGGAAAACGCGTTGGCTTACACTATTACACCATCATTGGCATGACTCGTGGTTGGAGAGTGCGGAAACTATTCAACAACGGAGGTGCCCTTCTGTAGAAATCGCGTTACGCCGGGTGCCGTAATTCCGGTCCCAGGTGCCTTAAAATCAGGCACAAAATTTCCTTCACTAATAAGTAAAGATTATAAACAGGATACTTTTCCTGTAAAAGGACATCGTTTGAGGGTCATGATTAGAGGGGTTTATGAATTCCGGCGCACGCCGGAATTCTTTTCTTTGCTAGGATCTGTATGAGTTTTTGAAGTCCTAATATTCTACCAGTCACTCATCGCCTGCGCCAATTATCATCTGCAATCCCGAAAGTTATTCTGTTCGCAAAGACTTGACAGGATTGACCGATGCAGCCTTGAACGACTGGAAGCTAACGGTAATCAACGCAATCAGCAGCGCGCTGACACCTGCGATAATAAAGATTGAAATACCTATTGGCGTCTTGTAGGCAAAGCTTGAAAGCCAATGTTGTATTCCATAAATGGATACGGGGACAGCAATAATAAATGCGATCAGGACCAACCGGATAAATTCTGTGGACATCATTGCCATGATCTCGTTTATGCTGGCGCCCAATACCTTTCTGACCCCAATCTCTTTGAACCTTCGCTCTGCCATGTACGTGGATAAACCATAAAGCCCCAAGCATGAAATAATCATAGCGATAACCGTGAAGCTAGTGATGACCTGCGATACTCTGACATCTTCCTCATATTGACGCTTGATATCGTCGTCCAAAAAGGAATACTCAAAGGGCGTGTCACCGTTGATTCGTTTCCACAGAGACTCAATTTTACCAATACTTTCCTGGAACCCACCGGCTTGAATTTGAAGCATCATGTAATCATGCTCTGACACATCTAACGGCAGCCGAAATAACATCGGGAAGACTTCTTCCTTCACTGTGATCTGATGATAGTCATCCATAACGCCAATTACCTCATACGCCGTTCTGGTTCCTTGCCTGTCGCTATACAACCTTTGCCCTACAATCGCTTCGGGTTCAAATCCCAATTGGCGAACAGCAATCTCGTTTAAGATAATTTTATTCTGACTGTCGGCCTCCCTGTTATCCGTAAAGTTCCGCCCGGCAATTAATTTAATGCCGAGGAAATTTATATAGTTCGGCTCAACCCAATTGTTTTTTATCATAATTGCCTTCTCCATATTAGAGCCGTCGGGATACAAACTAAAGTCTGTCCAGATGTATGATCCCGGCGTATAATTGGTTCCAGTCACGCCATCCACGGAAGAAATTTTTAAAAGCTCATTCTGAAGTATTTGATGGCTTTTGCGGGCTGACTCTGTGCGAAGCGGCAAGACAACCTTCTGTTCCGAATCAAAGCCAAGGTCCTTTGATCGCATGTATTCCAGTTGCTGCGATATCACGATCATTCCGCATACGAGAATGATGGCAACGACGAATTGAAAAACAACCAACGATCTTCTCAGCAAGTTGCCGGAATTATTTAACGCCATTTTACCTTTCAGCACCTTCGCCGGCTGAAATGATGACAAGTAAAATGCAGGATAACTCCCGGCGACCAGCCCTGTTACGACTGTGACGATGACCAAGGCTATTCCAAAATAAATGACCTTGTCTGAATCCAGTCCAATGTCTTTCATGGTCAATTGATTGAAAATTGGGAGGAGAACTTGAACTAAAATGAGGCTTATCGCAATGGCAATGACCACAACGACCATCACTTCTCCCAGGAATTGCTTGACCAACGAGCTTCTGTAAGCGCCCAGAGTCTTGCGAAGGCCCACCTCGTTAGCGCGCTTGGTGGATTTCGCCGTGCTGAGGTTCATAAAGTTAATGCAAGCGATGAGTAAAATAACACCTGCGATGGAGGCTATCACATAAAGATAAGTGATCCTTGGACTAACGTCGCCGGAAGCAGAATATAGGTAGATATCTTTTACAGGGTCTAGTCCTAATGTCTTTTTCATGCCGAGGGCCTTGAGATCGTCCGCGCCATGTTTGAGAAATACGCTGTTCATCTTTGGTAATACGCTTTCAGGAGAATGGCCAGGCTTCAGCTTGATATAAGACAACAAAAAATTTTGTCCCGCCCATTGATCGCTAACCTCCGGCGTTCGCAGGTACTCAGCCCATCCGTTGCTCGTCATGGAAACAAAAAAATTCGCCTGTATGTGAGAGTTTTCCTGATCAACGTCCAATACTCCGGTAACCCGAAAATCGCTGGAAGGACCGCCTTGATTTATATAAATTACCTTGTTTAGAGCGGATTCCGTTCCAAACAGCTTCTTCGCCAATTTTTCGGTAACAACAACACTATTTGCCTCCGTTAAGGCATTAACCGGATTTCCTTCTTTAAAGCGGTAGGTGAAGATTTTGAACAACGTTGAATCGGCGATGTATCCGTCGGATTCATAAAATTGATTGTCGCCGTACCGGATCAAATTTTGAGAAGCACCCGGAGGATTAACCAGGCGGGTCACCACGTCAATTTCCGGGATCTCGTCCTTGATGCCCCATACAATCGGCGCTGATGTGGTGCGCATAACCCTGTTATCGAACTTTTCACCCATTATCGAGGTGACGCGATAAATATTCTCGACGCCACTATGATGCTTGTCAAAACTCATCTCATCCTGAATATAGAGCGCAAGCAGCAGGCAGCACGTAACGCCCACTGAAAGCCCCACAATATTGATGAATGAATATGCTTTGTCGCGCGCCATGTAGCGAAAGGCGATCTTGATATAATTTTTAAGCATAAAAAAATGTCCCTTTTTTTCTTTTGTTTTCTAACATCGCGCCATTTTTAAAAACCTTTGTTTAAGGCAATCCAAAAGGGATCTACGGGACGATAGTCGCTCAATAATGAACGGCGACGTTCGAAGGCGAACATTTTAGCAGACAGGTATGTCCTCCCGCTTGAATCAAATTGCTCATCGCGTATTCGGGTTGTGCCGGCCGGTGAAAGCTAAGCGGCTGTATCTGACAGGCAGGCAAGTAATTCGTAAAACAGAATACTATATGCACCTAGAGTAAAACTCCGGGAAGGTCTTCGACCATGCGCTCCGTTGCTAATTACTTTCCTTGCAAAAGCGGATTCGCCACGTACTCCTCTTCTTTTAAAATAGGGAGTTGAACCTGGTTTACCTGCATGTCTTCAATCAGGAGAGCGTTTGGGACGATATAAGACCCCATGCCGCCATTCTGGCCCGTGCCTTGCAAGTCAGCAACGTTAAGGTTATGAGCAATGTAGGTTTCTGATGCACCCAGAATTCTTTTTAAAGTCTTAAAATTCATTCCATCATAAACGGCGTTGCGCACCAGTTCCTCTGAACCATCGTTTATCGACACCTTGTACACGTTCATGATCCCCATTAAGGCGGGAGAATTTCTAATAATTAATGCGTAATCCAGTCCTTCTGATTTCGCCTTTGTAATCAATTTTTCTTTTAATTCCTTTTCAGAATTTTTTTGTGTTGAGGTCACCTCCAGCACACCCGGCCCTCCGCTAAAACCATTTGCGGATTGGGTTGGATGGGTTATCGTTCGGTCGTTGAGCAAATTTTTTAAAACGCCTTTTTCAACGATCGTTAGCTCATCCTTGGGGACAATGCCTTCATCGTCGATCTCAAAAGTTGATGCTAGCACGGTGCCGTTATATGACTTCAATTTTGGTTTAGCCTTGATCGTAAGCGACTCATGAAAAACGCTCTTGCCAATTTTTGTATCCATCAACGGCTCGGCCTGATATTGAAAGCCCGTTAAGCGTGGAATGGTGTTGCTGGCAAGTATATTCTCGGGTCCGCTAAAAAGTACGCTCGAAAAAACGTCAGCAACAACAGGACCGACAAGCAATACCGGCCCGTTATACTCATCTTCAAATTTCGGGATACTAAGCTGCTTCTCTAACGCAACGATCATGTCTTCAATTTCTTTTTTCAGTTGATCTTCCGATGGCAGCTCGTCTGGTAAAAATGTTTGATGGGAAACTTGATCCCACGCGAATTCCCCTTCTGCATTTTTAAGCTGACCTACCGACATAAAAGAAGTTTTGCGAAAAGGTATTTTTGCGACCACGCCTTCGCTGTTCACCAGATACTTATATCCTTCTGTAAATTGCATTATCACGGTTGAATTTTGAATTGACGGGTGGTGAAGGAACAACGACGACAATTTTTTTAATTGTTGCTCCCACTTGGATTTGTCGAAGGAATAAGGTGAATGAGCCGAAACAACTTTGATGGGTGACCCCTTCGCAAACGACCGGTGCGGAATATCAGCCAATGCTTTGCCGGTTTCCTTGAGCGTCTGTTGATGCCGTTGAAAATGTCTCGCCGCGTCACGATAAACCTTGTCGGTGCTCGACCAAAGAGATCGCCTGATTCCTATATAGTCATCGTCCAGAGGAAGCGCGATTTCCAGGGCGGTGGGGGCGCTGGTTAAATTGTCCTCAAGACTTTCATCATTGAAGGAATAATCACCCACCAGAACACGGGTATTTGTTTTGAAGCGAAAGCTTTTCTCTGTTGAGCGAACAAGGGATCCTAAAGTAGCCGTGATGGTATAGTCCTTTTGATCCTGTATGCCATACATGATGAAGAACGGTTTGTCATAGTTGGGCAACTTCAGGTCGGCCATGTTACGATTTAGCTCGTCCTGCATTGCTTTGAGGATAACGTCATCGGTTTGTCCCTGCGCAAATGACGGGATTGCATTTACTAGAAACAGAAGCAAGAGCAAAGTATGGCAAAAATATCGATTCATTTGATGTCGTTTAAAGGTTGCCTATTTGATAACAGGCCGTTCAAGGATGTTCTTTTCAATTTGCGTCATTGGTTTCTTTTGTGTTTCAATCCGCTGGACGAAAAGGGATGGCGATATGGCAGTAACAGGGACGCTGCCGGATTCCGCTCCGCAGAAACCGGTGAATACTTCATTTTTATCGTCAGCAGCCTGGATGGCGGCGAACATCGCCAGCGGCGTTCCGATTAAATCAACACCGCGCACCAGCTCATCAGGACGACCATCAGTGTAAACACGGTACACCTCAGTAGGAAATATATTAAATGCATTTGGCATATAACGATTCGTAGTGGTAAATCCTCCGACCACGTCCATGAACAAGTACCCATATGGCTTGCGTTGCTTTTTACACTCATTCACCAGCATCTTTCGCATCTGGCTCATGGGTACGGACTTAGTATTTTCTATTAGAAGATTTGATTGCCGGGAAACGGCTTCTGCTCCGGCCTGTGCGCGGCCATGCCCATTTGAATTTGAAAAGCTTTCAATTGGCGTCCGTGACATGAGGAAGGTCTTTAAAATACCATTTTCTACGACCTTTACCTTCTGTCCGACAATGCCTTCATCGTCAAATTGATAATGACCGTTTAGGGGCTGTCCGTTAAACGTGGAAAGTGTAGGATCGAATGTCACGCTCAACGATTTAGGCAATACCTGCTCTTGTAATTTTCCCTTAAAAGTCTGCCCATCATTTTTATCCTTCAGCCGATGACCTTCAACACGATGTCCGAATATCTCATGAAAAAATACCCCGGCAGCGCGAGAGTATAGAATTGCAGGACCGGTATAAGGCTCCGCAACGGGTGCGGTACGCAACAGGTTTAATTTTACAATCATCTTTTCCACATCCAGCAAAACTGTTTCATCCGTTGGCAATTGCGAAGGCTCCAGGGCAAAATATGATTGGTGAAGCGGGATGATGTCACCATCCACCGCACGGATGGATCCGCGGATTGTCAGATAGGCGAACGTTCTGTTCTGCACAATGCGCGCGCCTTCAGATGTGATCAAATATTTTCTTTCGGTGCTTACCTCGAGAGCAGCTTCCGCGTCGATAATGTCCGAATGTTTTGAAAAAGGTGCACTGTATTTCTTAACCTTTTCCGACCAAATGGCTGCATCAAAGATTTCTGAAAAATCCCGAAGCGGCGGGGCAATAAACACCTGGCTTTTCTCTTTAGAAAAATCCGCGATAGGTTTTTCTTCGGTCTGCGGCGCATTTTTCAACGCTTTAAAAAAATTGAGCGACTGGCGATACGAATTTTGCGTTTGCTGCCACAGGATTAACTTAATTGCCTCAGGTTTATTATCAAGAGGTAACTCAACCGCTGCCCTTCCCCCGGGCATATCATACCCATCAAAGTCTTCGTAGTTTGTAATCGGATGTGAGCTGTCGAAACTGTAATCACCAACCTTGACATCTGTTACCAGTATGCGGGAATGATCGGTATCGGACCCAACGAGACTCCCAAATGATGAGGATAGGTATCCGGAATGGCTGTCATAGATTCGGTAAGCCAAAAAGTAAGGGGGCTGGCTCAGCTTTTTAAATTCGGTCATTTCCCGATTCAGCTCGGATTCAACGATCACCAAAAGATCGTCCTGTTGCGCCTGCCCAAAACTCTTTGTTGCAAAAAAGGTAAAAATCAGTGAAAGAATAATATTCTTTGAAAGACTTAACCGGCGGAAATTTCCATGTATCATGTGAAAAAATATAAGCTAAATCACCATTGAGCCAGCGCATCGATAGCACTTACGCTCACTTAATTCCTTCCATATTCAATTAGTAACTTAAAGATTTGGAAATCAAGGTAGATTGAGGATTAAAGAACAAACAAAATTAACACTAAATCACATTTTTTAATATTCGGACCGCAGAAACGTAAAACGGCCCATTTGCGATAAAATTTTAGTGGATTCTGTCGTTTTAGCCGGAAACTATAGCGACTTACGCTTTTTGATAAGACGTCGGAATCCCAAAGCGCCCGCCATTCCAGGCCATCCTGGCGGCTGGTGCTCCAAACAAGTCATTAAGCAAAGGGATCCGGGACCCAAATTCCCGCATGCCTTGTTTATTTCAACCCTAAAGCCTAACGGTATAAACACCCCTCCCTGGTCGCCTCGTGAGCATATTAAATATTCATTTCGAGCAAGGCGAAGCTGAGGGTCTTTCCATGTGCATCCATTCGCCAGGAGGTTGTAACACCTCCGTCGAGTGCATCGTGGCACACAAAAAGCAGCGAAGAGATATTGGGGAGTTCGTATCGGATCACTTCGCCTCTGACAACTCCGGCTAAATGGGATTTCACCTTGTCGGCTGTGACTTTTTCGCAGAGCATTGCATAGTCTTTCTCGTTGAACGGAATGAGCGAAAGCGTCAAAGTATTTCCCTTGTCGCCGGCACGGCTATGAGCGATTTCGCAAAGCTTCATGATGATTTGATATTTACAGCATGGGACACTTTGCCCCTGTCCATCAATATTGAAACTATTCCAACCACGTCGTTAACAAACTTCCTCGCCGCACCGCCACCGGCAGGTCCGTTTGTGTAAAGCGCCTCTACCTCTTCCCCTACTCGTGCTGCCAGCTCAGCAGTCGGTGCCTTTCCGGCCACCCGCAGCCGGACTTCGTACGGATCTCCTGTGGCAACCCAGGATTCGCCGTGTACTGAATTCTGTCCGATCAGGTCGATGCGGAGTTCCTTAAAGTCTTCACTCAAGCGCTGGCCTATGATCGATCCGGCAAGCCTGGCGCGACCAACGGCATTACTACCCGCATAGGTAATTTCGCCTTCTCCCTGGTAAAATGCCTGGTATCCCACGCTTACTTTATACGTGCCGGGCCGGGCCATTCCGGCGCCGCCAGACACCCTCACCTGGTTCTCGCCAGCTTCTGTTAGTTGAACTCCGGTGAAATCCGCGATAACGTCCGGAGTATAGTAGGCATGCGGATTTACCACCTCGTACAGAAGTTGTTCCTTCGCGGTAGCCAGGTTTATAACACCTCCGGTACCTTCTATTTTACTGATGATCCCGGTTCCGTCCGGAAATACTTCCACGATGGGATGGCCTAAAATTGCAAGATCGGGAACATCCTTTTTGCCGGGATCCGCGAAGTATCCCCCCGTCACCTGCCCTGCACACTCCATCAAATGGCCAAGTACTGTTCCTTTTGCCAACAAATTAGAATCGTCCAAGCTCCACCCGAACTCATGGACCATAGGCGCAATAAACAGCGATGGGTCTGACACGCGGCCCGTGATGATCACATCCGCCTCCGATTCCAACGCGGCAACAATCCCTTCAGCACCGAGGTATGCGTTTGCCGAAAGTAATTTTTGGTAGGACGATATTGGCAATCCCGTTTCAAGCACTTTTGTTTCCGCGTCAACCCGGTCCAAAACATCATCTCCTGTCAAGGCCGCCACCTTGATCTTCAAGCCCTTTTTGCGGGCGATCGTCACAATCAGGTCGGCGGCAGCCACGGGGTTGGCAGCACCCATATTCGTGATGAGCCTAATTTTCTTTGCAACCAGCTCGTCCAAAAGCAAATTCATTCTCCTCTCCAAAAGCGGATCGTATCCTTGCGACGGATCTTTCAGCTTCCTCTTTTGTGCCAGGGCGATGGTACGTTCCGCCAGGCATTCCAAAACGAGGTAATCGATGTTTCCCTGCCGACAAAGAATCAACGAAGGCTCGAGTCTGTCGCCCGAAAATCCGGCGCCGCAGCCAATTCTGACTTTGTTTTTCATATATGTATCGATCCGGTGAGCAATGCGATAATAGTCATTACGATCGTAGTGCAGAATGCCCACTTGAATATAAATTTCTGGTGGTCGCCCAGGTCGACCTCACAGAGTCCGACCAGTAAGAAAGTCGACGCCGTGAGCGGACTCAACGGAAAGCCTACTGTCATTTGGCCCAGCAACGCGGCGCGTGCGATTTCAAACGGATTAATGGAATGGTGGTGAGCCATTTCCGTCAGCACAGGCACTACTCCAAAGTAATATGCATCGGGTGTAAACAACAAGCTTGCCGGCATGCTCGTGACTGCCGTCAGCACAGGCAGCAGGTTGGCGTGTTCCCCGGGAATCAACGTCACCAGCGAAGTCGCCATTGCGCTAACCATCTGTGATCCGGTCAATATTCCAGAAAAAATTCCTGCCGCAAAGATCATACTTGACACCAAAAATATATTCGCACCATGGCTTTTCAGTACATGTTGCTGGTCCTTTAAAGCGGGATAGTTTACCAGCAACGCAAGACTGGCGGCAACGATAAAAAGAACCGGCGCTGCTATCCAGCCATTCATCAGGACGACAATCATTGATATGGTAACAAACGCATTGACGAAAAAAAGCTTGGGTCGCCTGAGCGATCGCTGGTGCGCCGACAGGGACGAGCTGTGCTGATAATCAAACGGCAAAACGCCTAACCGCCTTGACTCCCTTCTTCCCAAGATATAAGCAACAATTAAAACCCAGGCCATTCCGCCCAATATTGCGGGGATGTTCGGATTAAAAATTACGGATGGGCTACCGTTAACAGTAGCAATGGCTCTGGCAGAAGTGCCAGACCAGGGAACCAGGTGCATAGGCCCCACACCCAATGCCACGATGCCGGCAAGCACAAGACGATTCATCTTCAATGCTTTATAAATTGGGAGGAATGCGGAT
>DASUTP010000437.1:0-5017 GCA_036374515.1 Chryseolinea sp.
GCAGCCCTGAAATACCCTTCTGAATATTCCGGTAGTTTTCCTCGGTCGTGATGCCTAATGGTGACACAATACTATCAGCAACTATCCAAACCTTTTTCATCGCATCAAACCATGTTATATTTTTTCCGCCATTCCTCAAAAAAAGGAGGAACCGTAAGCTGCAACTCAAAAGTTTTCGCGTCTACAAAAACCTGACTGGAGGAACCCGTGGCAATGGCTGTGCCATGCTGCGCATCGAAGATCTTATACTTAAAATTTAGTTTTGCCGCTTGTGTATTCACATAAGAAGTCTCAACGAGAATAGTATCGCCGTAACGCAAGGGTTTCCTGAAATCGCACTGGATGGCTACCACCGGTACGGCTAGACTATTCCGATAAAAATCGAGATAGGAGATTCCATATGATTTTCCAAAATCTTCCCGTCCATCCTCGAAGTATCTAACATAGTGGCCATGCCACACTATTCCCAATGGATCAGCTTCGTTAAATCGGACGGTAATTTGCGTTTTATGTTTCATTAGTAAGCTTAAAGCAGAAAGCAAAAAGGCGAAAGCTTTGGCGAAAGAAAGCTTTACGCTTTACCCTTTTAGCTTTTAGCTTAGCCATGTTTTTTGCGCCAGTTCTCAAATTCTTTTTTCTTGATCTTTGCCAAAACGCCATTTACGGAACCTGCCCAAAAATTGCGCATACCGAATCCGCTTGGTGGAGATGTCACTCGCTCAGTAAAAAGGACTTCTTTAGATCCCATATTCACAAATGTCACCCAATAAGATCCCTCTTCGATCAGTTTATTAAGACTCTCCACGTTAAACATAAGGCCGATTCCTGACTTGCCTTTAAAATCGTAGCCGGAAATAATTCCTTCCACTTCCGAAGGGTTCAGGTGGATGTGATCTTTTCCCTCCGGTGAAATCATTGCGAGAACATCAAGTTCAGCGTTATGCTCGGTTGTAACTTCGATGGCATTCTCCACGCTCTTTTTTTGAAGCGCTGCCGCAACATTGTACTTATCGGCTTCCTTGATCATTAATTCATTAATCGCGTCGATCAGACGGCGAATGTCGGATTCTGAACCAAGCCTTTCCCGGTCGCCAATAAATTTTGCGCCACTGAAATCCAGCCCGAGCCAGGTAATTTCAGTAGAAGGATTAAATACATCAGATTTGTCTTGACCCAGCGCAGGAAAAGTCAAGAAGATCAAAAGCAGCATCACAATCGGCCTGAAGTTCATATGACTAAGATTTAGCATTTATTTTCGCAAAAATTCTCATCTCGCACGAACATAATAAATTTCCCCCTTGCTCTATACGCCCTTCCACCACTGTTACATCGAGCACCTTATTTGTAATTCGCACTGAAGTTGAAATCCGTGTATTCTGTTTCGGAAGGTCCTTAATTTTCAGGTCCTTGACAGCGGCGATGTAGCCAATGGGTATCGGGATATTTTTAAGCGAACATTGATAACCAACATGCATGGCGGCAGTCTGCGCGATATTTTCAACAAGACCCGGTTCAATCAGACGTCCGTTAGAAACAAAAACGTTGTCTGGTTCCACAGCCAGTTCAGTCACCGCATGATTGTCGTCTGCTTCAACGAGAGCGTGCACCATAACGATGGGGTGCCGTTGCGGAATGTACTTTGTAATATCGTCGCGCGTTGCTAACATTATTTTTGCCAAAAGTTATAATAATTAAACCACTGTTCGGGATACATTTTCACTTTTTGTTCCAGCTCACTTACAAATGTAGACGTGAGGCGCGAAACGAAACCGTCCTTCGATTCCGTGTCCTGGCGACTTAAGATTGGACTACCGAAAAAATGATAGTGAGTGGGTGTTTCCTTAAAAGCAAAGACAATGGAGACAGGAACCTTGAAACTGGCCGCAAGCAAAAAAGGACCTACGGGAAATTGAGCCTCTTCGCCCAACAGCATATTGAGCTTGGTTTTATTTCCTTCGATAAACCTGTCGGCATGCAAACATATCAATTCATTTTTTTGCAACGCTTCGCCCATAGCATAAACGTGGGATATATCCTCCTTAATCAAAATTATCTTTAGCTTATGCCCACCTGTTACCCGCTCCAGGTAATCTTTAATTTGCTGGTGCTCTCCATCAAACATTACGACATTGATGCGTGTGTTGAGTCTTTTTAGCAAATGTCCTGCAGCTTCCCAATTTCCAACGTGAGCACTGAGTAAAATACCTCCTTTGCCTCCTCTTACGATTTCCCGAAGGTTCTCCTCGCCATCAAAGTCATAGGTCAATTTATTTTCGATCCCTGCCATCACGATCACTTTATCAAGCAGCGTTTGACCGAAGATATAGTAGTTCCGGTACACTTTTCGAATTGACTTCATCACACCAAAGTTGTGTCGATTCCGGAAGTATCGATAGGTGTGCCCGGTCGACCTCCACGAAAAGAGGAAATAGTAGAATGAAACGAAGCGGAGTACAAAATAAGCGATGCCTACGCCAAATGTTCTGATTATAAAAACAAAAATCCGGTAACCCAGGGGTGTTCCCTTGGATTTTCCCTGCCACTGCGGCATGTCAGGAAGGGACTTTCGCTTCTAAGCGACCGATGACGTAATCGTAGAAGGTCTGAAACGTGCTGATACCTGCGAAATCTTCGGGTTTTACCTTAAAGCCGAATTGACTTTCGATAACGACAACCAGATCAATGTAATCCAGACTGTCCAGTTGTAACGTCTCCCGAAGGTTTGCTTCAGACGTAATCTTTTCTGGCGCCACCTCAAATTCCTCAACTAAAAAACCATTGATTTTTTCTATGATAGTTGTTGCTTCCATTTACGAATTTATCCACTTTTTAATAATCAACGTCGAGTTTGTGCCTCCAAAGCCAAAAGAGTTCGACAAAAATACATCAATATTTTTATTCATGGTCTTGGCAATGATGTTTAGCTTCTCAGAATCTTCATCCGGCGTTTCGAAATTGACATTCGGCGCAATAAACGAGTCGTGCATCATCAGTAGCGAATAGACAATTTCGCTGGCGCCTGCCATCCAGCACTCATGCCCTGTCATCGACTTGGTTGAACTGACAGGAGTATTTGCTTCACCAAAGACTTCAAAAATTGCTTTTGCTTCACTTGCATCTCCCGCCGGGGTAGATGTAGCGTGGGCATTTACATAGTCGATTTCTGATGCTCTTAATCCCGAGCTTTTCATTGCCATCCTCAAAGATCGCGAAGGTCCCTGAACGCTGGGGTTCGATATATGCTCACCGTTTGACGAAAAACCGTATCCAATTATTTCCCCTAAAATTTTGGCTCCGCGACGTTGGGCCGATTCCAGGCTCTCAACGATGACGGTTGCTGCGCCACCGCTGGGCACGAGTCCATCGCGATGCTTATCGAAAGGGCGGGAAGCACCTGTAGGATTATTTTCGCGCACTGAAAAAGCGCCGAGCGCATCAAAATTGCCCATCGAGTAAAGGTTGGTCTCCTGCGCACCGCCACAAATGATACAATCCTGCATGCCATTGCGAATGAACATTGACGCCAGGCCAATCGCGTGAGATCCGCTGGCGCAGGCAGCGCTTACGGTAAAGTTCACACCCTTGAGTCGGAAAATCGTCGCCAGGTTCATGTTAACGGTTGAATTCAGGACTTGAAACACATTTCCGGACCCAACCAGCATAGTATCCTTTTTTTCCCGGATGATGTCTATCGCCTCGATTACGGGTTGCGCGGAGCTGTCATTTCCGTAGATTATGCCTATCTCGTGGTTATCAATGTAATCCTGGTCGAGGCCAGCTTGTTTCAAGGCCTCCGTCGTTGCCATGTAGGCGTACTCACCTTGTTCCGGCAGCATCACACGCGCACGCCGGTCAAGCACGCCCTTCAGCTGGGGCCTTTCCACAAAACCCGTCAGACTTGAACGATAGCCCATTTCCTTACGCTTTGGATCGAGGATTACGCCTGACCTTCCGTCGTAAAGCGACTGCCGGACTTCTGCCAGATTTTTGCCAATGCAAGAATAAATTCCCGTACCCGTGATAACGACTCTATTCATCAATACACCTGAAAAAAATGTCTGTCTCCTAAGTTCCCTTGACGTTCAACAGGAGCACAAAAATATATTTAAAATTGGTGATTCTCATACAATGTCACGCTAAGTCGCTTTCCATACGCACCCTCGTAAGAATTGGATTAAAACGTGAAGTTTTTCAAGATCGTTCTGAAAGAAAAAAAAATTTATGAGTACAGTCCGCCATTAATCGAAATCACATTTCCGGTGATGTAGGAAGCTTTCGGCGAAGCGAGAAATACCACCGCATCCGCCACCTCGTCTGGTTCTCCGAACCGTTTCATGGGTATAAGCCCTTTCAATTCCTGTTCGTTCAGGTCTTGTGTCATGTCTGTTCTGATGAACCCTGGAGCCACAGCATTTACCGTTACGCCCCGGCGGGCCACTTCCTGGGCCAGCGCCTTTGTCGCACCGATCACGCCTGCTTTTGCCGCGGAATAATTTGTTTGTCCCGGCATTCCCTTGATACCCGAAAGTGATACCACGTTGACAATGCGCCCATACTTGTTGGCCAACATTCCATTTAAGACTTGCCGCGTCACATAGTAGAAGGCATCCAGACTTGACCCTAAGACATTTTTCCACTGTTCTTCCGTCATCCAAATCATCAGGGCATCCTCCCGGACACCCGCATTGTTGATGAGTACCTCAATGGTCGCCTCCTTGTTTTTTTCAACCCATCCGGCAAGCGCAGTGTCAACATCACTTTTATTCGAAACGTCGAACTTCAACAACTCAGCCAGCACATTTTTCTGACGTACCATCTCGGCCGTTTTGTTAGCTTCAGCCTCGTTGCTCTTATAGTTTATCAAAATGTTGTACCCCTGCTCTGCAAGCTTGATACAAACGGCCCGTCCAATACCACGCGAGCCCCCGGTTACTAAAGCATACTTCATATAAATCTGTTTAAATGGGTCGAAAGATTGATGACTTTCGATACGTCCCTACGTCAATGGTATGGTCGA
>DASUTP010000438.1:0-9667 GCA_036374515.1 Chryseolinea sp.
CGCTTTTGTCGTAAATGGCGATATGCTTTTGAGCAATCTCCATGACAAGCTTGTCGGTTATCGTGATGTCGCCGGGCAAAGCATCGGTAATAAGCTCAACCAAATTCAAAAGCTTTCTTCCGTCACCTCCCGAAATATTCAACAAAGCCTGATGCTCCTGAATTTCGATCTTTCTGTTTTTTAATGCCTCATCCCGGTGCAACGCCTGATTTACCAGCTCCATCAATTCTTCCTCTCCAAGCGCTTTGAGGATGTAAACCTGGCAACGTGAAAGCAAAGCCGCATTTACTTCAAATGACGGATTTTCTGTGGTTGCCCCAATGAGGGTGATAGTGCCTTTTTCAACAGCACCTAATAATGCATCCTGTTGCCCCTTATTAAAGCGATGAATCTCATCGATAAACAAAATCGACCTTGGAGAGGCTTTTGCTTTTTCAATCACCTCACGAACATCTTTCACACCAGCACTAATGGCGCTTAGGGTGTAAAACGGTTTTTTCACCTCATTGGCAATGATGTTGGCGATAGTCGTTTTACCGACCCCCGGCGGCCCCCATAAGATCATAGACGGAATGTTTCCGGAGGCAATGGCCTGGCGAATTATTCCCTTGGAACCAACCAAGTGTTCCTGCCCCACCAGATCATCGAGCCGGGCAGGACGCATACGTGCGGCTAGTGGAGCCAGAGATCCGTTTAGCATTTCAAATCAACATTAATGTAACCATCGCATTGATGGACACCCCTATCAGAATCAAGAACGCAAATATGAATGAGAAGATTACAAATTTCAGAATAGTTTTTCGCCAGCTCTGATTGTACATCCTTTTCATGGCAAAGAGGAGATAAAAATAAATCCAAAATCCAATCACCGTACTGACAAAACCGATGCCGGGGATCAAGTTAATGAGCATTATCAGGGAGGCTGCTAAATAAAAAAAATTGTAATAACAGATTGATAAAACCAGATGCTCGGAATAATAATAATCCCTGCGGATGTAAAGCAATTTAAGCATCAACGCAAAAAATGGAAGCAGGAAAAACAACACCTGCGAAAAATGATCCATAAAAGCCTGCCCGAAATCTGAGGCAAACTCTCCTGGCCTGCCCTGATATTTTTCATTGAGTTTAATATTTCTAATTTGAAGCCTCCTCTTAAACCAGCCATCCCTTTCATTTTCCGATTTGGCCCGCTCTGCAGAATCATACGCTTCGACAGTCGTGTAATCTGACGTCGACAACCGGAAACCTTTGGAATTTTTGTCGGTGAACTGCTTCAAAAACTGACTGGACCTTAACGAATCCTGCAAGACCGAGTCGCTCACCGCCATATACACCGAGTCTAAGCCGGCTTCTTTCAGTTCTTCCCTGAGCTCTTCCAGGTCGTCCTTCGGCGTTGTTATGTTAAGATTCGTATTTGAGCTTTCGTCATCCGGGAGCGAAAAAAACAGGAGGAAGAAAATAAAGCTGATAAAAACATACATTCTCGCAGGGTGAAAGTATCGCTCACGTTTGCCAGCGTTGTATTCCGTAGCGAGAAAGCCCGGTCGGAAAAGGAGATACCTGCAAGTCTTGAAGAACTTGGATTCGTAACCAGAAAATGAAGAGACAAAATTGAAAACCAATTCACCGAGGCTTTGCCGGCTTGGGATGTCTTTTTGTCCGCAATGCGGGCAATACAAATCCGTTAAAGGTGTTGAACAATTAAGACAAAGACGTTTCTGATCGTTCGATTTTACCTTGCCACTTTGCTCGGCACTTACCATGCCTTCGGCTGCTGCAAGAAATTTTTCGAGATCATCCATCAATTTCTAAATTAGACCATCGAGATTTTAGTGCGGAACTTTCTCTATGCTACCGGCCAATCTTTTCAAATGAGGTCACAATTCCTTTTATGAGCGATGAGCTGAATCCCTGGTGCTCCATTTCGTTCAGTCCCGCGATAGTGCAACCCTTGGGTGTTGTTACCTTATCGATTTCCTCTTCTGGGTGCCGGTTGAGCTTTAACAGCAATTCGGCCGATCCCTTCACGGTTTGCGCAGCGATCAGATTGGCAGTTTTTGCGTCAAAACCGATCTCGATTCCACCTTGTGTAGCGGCACGAATAAAACGCAACGCATAGGCAATGCCACAGGCGCCCAATACGGTTGCAGCATCCATGAGTTTTTCATCTATGGCAATCGTGATCCCAAGCTGGTTGAACAATTCCGTCACATAATTGACCTGGTCATTTAATGCACCCTCATGACAGATACAGGTTACCGATTCCTGTATCGCAATTGCAGTATTGGGCATCGCCCTGAATACGGGTGCCCCATGCGCGATCATAGCCGTCAGGTCTTTCAGGCTAACGCCGGTGACAACACTGATTAGAATATGTTTTGACCTGTCAAAATGTTCACGCAGCCCTTCGAGGACCTCTTTGACATTGTACGGCTTGAGCGCCACGATGATAAAGTCGCTTTTTTGAATAGCGGCCCGGTTGTCACTGATAACGTTTGCGCCCAATGATTTCAGACTGCCCAGTGCCTCCACGTTTCGCCGGGTTATTGTGAGATTGCCTGCCGTAATAAATTTGCTCTTAAGCAATCCTTCTGCTATAGCGGCCCCCAAATTACCTCCACCGATTATCGCGATCTTTGAATGCTTCATGACTCGTTTTGTTGTTTAATTCCCATGCCATCTGTATTGCAATTACGAAGGTGTGAAAATTAAATTACTTTAACTTGCTGTCGCATCAAACCTTAGTTAATTTTTGATTTATGGATTTTTTATACAAACCCTGGCCCTGGTATATCGCCGGGCCGATCATCGGTCTCACGGTCCCCGCCTTGCTTTTGCTAGGGAATAAAAAACTTGGAATTTCCTCGACGCTCCGTCAACTTTGTGCCGCCTGCTATCCGGCGAACATTCCGTTTTTAGAATACGACTGGAAGAAGGACATCTGGAATCTTTATTTTGTTGGGGGCATCCTCATTGGCGGATACATCGGTGGCGGAATTCTGGAAAATCCCGACGCAACGGATCTCTCTCCCGCCACTGTCGATAATTTACAGTCGCTGGGCCTGACGGACTTCGGCGGACTTTTACCGCGCGACCTTTTCAATTGGAGTAATTTATTCACGATGCAAGGATCGGCCCTGATCATCGGCGGCGGATTCATGATAGGATTTGGGACCAGGTATGCACGGGGATGTACCTCTGGCCATGGAATTTTTGGCTTAGCATCCCTGCAATGGTCCTCGCTCCTTGCTATTATTTCGTTTTTCATAGGGGGCATTGTTTGCAGTTATTTTTTACTCCCGGTCATTTTAAAGTCATGAAGAATTTCAAATACCTGCTGACGGGCATAGTGTTTGGGTTGGCGCTGACAAAAGGCGAAGCCATCTCCTGGTTTCGGATGCAGGAGATGTTTTATTTCCAGAGTTTTCACATGTATGGAATTTTTATGACCGCCGTACCGATCGGTGCGTTCTCCATATATATCATCCGCAAATTGAACCTGAAGGCTGTTAACGGTGAAGCTATAGTCATTCCAAAAAAACCTTACCATCATGGCATTATTTTCGGTGGCCTGATCTTTGGCTTCGGCTGGGCCCTTACGGGCGCATGTCCCGGACCACTGTATGCGCAGATCGGCGCAGGCTACAGCATAGTGCTGGTCACCTTTGTTTCGGCAATGGCCGGGACGTGGGTATATGCCAGGCTACAGCCCTGGCTTCCCTGACCAGGCAATAATCCATTAAATTGACGTAAAAGAAACACCACGGACCTGTAGCCCGTACTTAGTAGATTTGCGCCCGCGATGGAATTAAGATTAAACACAAGTTACCGACAGATCCTTGGATTGGCCCTTCCCATTTCCCTGGCATTGCTGGTGCCGCAAATTAATTTCATCATTAACAACATTTTTCTCAGCGGTCTGGGAGAAAAGGAACTCGCCAGCGCAGGCATTACCGGGGTTTACTATTTAATTTTTGCCGTTATCGGTAATGGATTAAACAATGGGCTGCAAGCACTCATCGCCAGGCGCGCAGGCCAGAATTTACCCCAGGAAATCGGCCGACTCTTCTTTCATGGTGTATGGGTAGCGTTAGCCATTGCCGCTTTCGGAATAGCGGTTACCTATGCTTTTGCTCCCGTCATTATGCGGGCAGTTATCCACGATGCTCAAATCGCAAACCAGGTAATAGATTTTCTCCTGATTCGAATCTGGGGTCTTCCATTGCTTTACCTCTATGTGATGCGGAATGCTTTCCTCGTCGGGACAAACCAAACGCGATTCCTGGTATGGGGTACGTTATCCGAAGCCCTTGTAAACATTTTTCTGGACTATGGATTGATCTATGGCCATTTCGGTCTTCCGGAACTTGGCTTTAATGGAGCTGCCTATGCATCTATTGTGGCTGAGGGAACCGGCTTGCTGGTAATCTTCTTTGTTATCCGAATGGCTGGTTTGCATAAAACCTTTGGGCTGTTTGAACACATGGCATTTGACTTGTCGATGGTCAGGCTGATATTGGTGCAATCATCACCGTTGATTGCTCAATACGCCATCAGCATAATCAGTTGGGAGTATTTCTATATATTGATCGAACATCATGGCGCCAGAGACCTGGCAATTTCCAATACCATGCGCAACATTTTCGGTTTATCAGGAATTTTTTCCTGGGCTTTTGCATCCGCCACAAACAGCATGGTAAGTAATATCATCGGGCAGGGAAAAAGTGATGAAGTACTTCCACTGATCAGGAAGATAATTGTTGTCAGTTTTTCAATTTCGCTTTTCTTAGTGGCGGTGTTGAATATTTGGCCGGAGTGGTTTTTATCTTTTTACAGCCAAGGGCCCGACTTTATAACGCATGGTATACCCGTAATACGCATAGTTTCGGTGGCATTGTTAATGATGTCTGTTGGAACGGTATGGCTAAATGCCGTCACCGGAACTGGTAATACGCTGGTAAATCTTCGCATAGAACTGGTCACGATCATAATCTATTGTTTATATACGTATGTAGTCCTTGAGTACTGGAAATTGCCAATTACCTGGGGATGGGGCTCCGAATGGGTCTACTGGATTTCCATGTTCTCGATGGCATTTGTCTATATGAAGTCCGGCAGGTGGAGAGGAAGAAAAATCTAGGGATTAGCGCGCTGGTAAAAATACAGATACACTTTTTTCCCTTTATTCTTTTCGCTGATGGTGTAGAAGCCTGTACCTTCTTTTGCCCAGGCAATGGATTCACCTTGAGGCTCCACTTCATATTGAATTTCCAGCGGCTTTTCCTTTAACGCATCGCGTAATGATTTCCCTGCGGTATTCCAATAGTACACATGATCATAATTCTTCATCAGGACTTCATTGCCGCTCACGGAAAAATCGCCTGCGACGATTTTGTTAAAGGGCAGCTGCATAATTTTATCGGCGACGAGTGTGTCGTTGGTGTTGTACGGATACTTCAACTCATATAAGCTGACAGACTCCTCGCGCTTGGAGACAATATATAAATCCTTTGACCTCGGATCCAGCAGCAACGTTTCCGTATCCTTGCGAGTGTCGGATAATTTAAAAGTGATCCTGTCGAAGGAAGAAATTGTAATTTTCCCCGAGGCTGCGCCGCTTAAAACAGGTTCCTCAAAGCGGTAAATATGCTTGTACTGGTATTGTGCCTGATTATCGCCTATGTCGGCAACATACACATAGCTCTTCGACGAATCCGGTCCGGGTCCCGTTGCAATATCCTCCCAATCCCTGTTTTCGACGCCGTCAAGCGAGCATATCAATTTTACGTTCAGACCTTCATCCAGTAAATAGACATCCGGCTTATTCCCGCTGTCGTTGTGAGCCCAAATCAGTTTAGGATTGCTAACGCTCGCTGCCATCCCGGAAATCTCTCCAATGTCTTTATTTTTCAGCTCGGCTAATTTTCGGCCTCTCAAAAACAAATCAGCGATTTCCTCCCGCGGTTGTTTTTCAGGCGAACAGGCGCAAATCAAAAAAATGATGACAACGAAAAATTCTCTCATAACTGCAAATCCCGTGAATCGCGCTGCGATTGTTTCTTCAAACGCAAATGTCCTACAATTGACCTTTAAATCAAGGAGAAATTTTTAAAACGATGATCGCATATAAATGTATTTTTACAATGCGTGCGACAGTAAAAAATTTTCGTCGCATCAGTTAACCAGAAAAGAAACTTCAAATGACAGAACCGGAGCTTGTTGAAGATCAGGATGATGAGCTGTTCGAACATCACCGCATCGTGGCCGATGCAAAACAGGGTCTGGTGCGTATTGATAAGTTTTTAATGGCGCGGCTTCCCAACGTCACAAGGACAAAAATACAGGGCGGGATACACGAAGGCTTTGTCAAGGTTAACGATAAGATTATAAAGCCGAATTACAAAGTCCATCCCAAGGATATTATCACCGTACTTTTTCCAGAGCCGCCCCGCGACAGTGAAGTGATCCCCGAAAATATCCCGCTGGCTATCGTGTACGAGGACGACTACCTGATGGTAGTCAATAAGCCGGCAGGCATGGTGGTTCATCCAGCCTATCAAAACTGGACCGGAACGTTAGTCAATGCGTTAACTTTTCATTTCCAATCGCTGCCTCAGCTCCCTGGCAATGATGGTCGCCCCGGACTTGTGCATCGAATCGACAAGGACACATCCGGTTTGCTTGTAATCGCCAAAGAAGAAACAACGCTCAATGGTCTGGCTAGGCAATTCTTTGATCACACGATTGAACGCAGGTACTATGCGTTGGTTTGGGGGGTGCCCGAACCTGCGGTCGGAACGATTACCATGAATGTGGGAAGGAGTCTCAAGGACCGAAGAGTTACGACTACGTTTCCAACAGGTGATATGGGACGTCATGCGGTGACTCATTATAAAGTGCTGCGGGACCTAAGGTATGTTTCGTTAATTGAATGCCAACTGGAGACCGGTCGTACGCATCAGATCCGGGCGCATATGAAACATCTGGGCCATCCTCTCTTCAATGACGCCATGTATGGCGGCGACCAGGTGTTAAAGGGCACCGTGTTTTCAAAGTATAAACAATTTGTAGAAAATTGTTTTACCATCATTCCGAGGCAAGCGCTTCACGCTAAGAGCTTGGGGTTTGTTCATCCTAAGACGAAAGAAATGATGCGATTTGACTCTGAGTTGCCGAATGATTTTAAAGAGGTGATTGAAAAGTGGGAAAACTATGTGAAGTACAACTGATAACGAAAACTTAACGTGAAAAGACTGCCTCGATGCGCGGATGCGCACCGGAGAAAATTAGTGAAGGAGAGCCTACCTAGAAAAACGGTCGCAGCTTCCGGTCATTTCCGAGTGCCAACCGGATTTCCTTCAGCGCTTCCCGTTTTAATCTTTGATGAGCCGATTCGTCCTTCCTGGAGTGTACGAGTGTTCTGATGTACTCTAACACTTTCTCAGTCTGACCCTGATCCAAAGAATCCAATGATTCAAGGATCAGATTTTTTTGATGAAAAGATGTCATAGCAAAATTAGTGGTTGTTGCTAGTACAAATAACGCAAATCGGCCTCGTGTGTTTCAAATGGTAAGTACGCTATTAATGGTAATACAACACTGTCGTAATATTTTAGATACAAATGGTCCGGATTAACGTGAGATCAGGCGAGCCGTAGCTTATTAACGCGCCGGTCAATGCAGGATTGACAAGTTGAAAAGGTGTGCTTACCTTTCCATTAACTGAAACAAACGTATGCTTTACTTAAAAATCAGGAACCTCGGGTGGTGTTGTTCGCTCGCTGCGCTCCTTTTTACCTTTTCATGCAATAAACCAACTCCCCCTGCCGAGCATTCGCCGGAGAGTTCATTGAAAGATCTTAAGGTTCATGAAGGGCTGGAGGTAACACTCTTCGCCTCAGAACCCATGTTTTCTAATCCTACCAATATTGCGATCGACGAGCGCGGGCGGGTTTGGGTATGCGAAGCCTATAATTACCGCAACCAATACAATCCTAAAAACCCTGTGAAAAAAGAAGGCGACCGGATAATGATACTGGAAGATACTGACGGCGATGGCAAAGCCGACAAAAGCAAAATATTTTACCAGGGTACGGATGTCAATTCTGCATTAGGAATCTCCCTGGTGGGCAACAAAGTTATCGTTTCGTGTAGTCCTAACGTGTTTGTTTTCACTGACGAAAACCGCGACGATGTACCGGATAAAAAAGAAATATTTTTTCAGGGAATTCAGGGGCTGCAGCACGATCACGGCATGCATACTTTTGTATTTGGCCCCGATGGCCGGCTGTACTTCAATTTTGGCAACGAAGGCAAATCATTGTTAAACGCCGCTGGCGATACGGTAGTCGATATTCACAACCATAAAGTTGTTACAAACGGCAAACCTTTCCGGCAGGGGCTGGTGCTGCGATCGGATGTCGATGGCAATAATGTTGAAGTATTAGGAAGCAACTTCAGAAACAATTTTGAAGTTGCTGTCGACCCGTTCGGTACGATGTGGCAATCTGACAATGACGACGACGGCAATAAAGGAACCCGGATTAATTTTGTAATGGAGTACGGCAATTATGGTTACCAGGATGAGATGACAGGAGCAGGATGGCGTGCCCGGCGAACCAATATTGAAAAAGAAATTCCGCTCCGGCACTGGCACTTGAACGACCCCGGGGTCGTTCCAAATGTATTACAAACAGGAGGCGGTTCTCCATCTGGCATAACCGTCTACGAAGGCACCCTGCTTCCGGACAAATTCTACGGCCAGATGGTCCACGCCGAACCGGGAAATAACGTCGTGCGCTCTTACCCGGTCGAGAACGACGGAGCAGGCTATAAAGCTACAATTGTCAATATCCTCGAAGCCCAAAAAGATCAGTGGTTTCGACCCATTGATGTAGCCGTTGCCCCGGATGGATCTCTGTTTGTTGCCGACTGGTATGATCCGGGAGTCGGGGGTCACCAGGTAGGAGACGTTGATCGTGGAAGGATCTACCGGATCGCGCCGCCTGGTTCAAAATATGAAATCACGAATGCTGGTGCCGCCTCCGTTGACGATGCCATAAAAGCGCTTCTAAATCCAAATCATTCCACTCGTATCCTGGGATGGACAATCCTGGACTCAATGGGCAACAAAGCGGAGGAGGCGTTGAAAAAAGTCTGGACGTCGGAAAATCCACGACATCGCGCCCAGGCATTTTGGTTGCTGGCAAAGCTGCCGGGCAAGAGTGATATGTATCTAGCGGAAGCGTTATCAGATAAGAATCCGGACATCAGGATTCTGGGCATCCGCACAGCCAGATTTCTTGACAAAGACCTCATTCCCATCGCAGAAAAATTAATTCAGGATCCTTCGGCTCAGGTTCGCCGTGAACTTGCCATTGCCCTTCGCGGCAACTCGACAACGGAGGCGGCCCGTCTGTGGACCCGCCTTGCTCAGCAGTATGACGGAAAGGACCGCTGGTATTTGGAAGCTCTGGGGATCGGTGCTGCCGGCAATTGGGATTTATATTTCGATACCTGGAAAGCGGCCGTCGGAGATCAGTGGAAGCAGCCAGCCAACATCGACATCGTGTGGCGAAGCAGAAGCAAAGCCGCGCTGCCACTGCTGGCAGACTTGATTAAGTCTGCGGATGAGCAGACGATGCTTAGATATTACCGGGCTTTCGAC
>DASUTP010000439.1:0-4572 GCA_036374515.1 Chryseolinea sp.
TAGGTAAATCCATGGTCTTTCCCCATAAACAACTTCAATTGATTGTGCATTACTATAACGCTGAGAATAAAAACCAACGAAAGAGCAAACTGGGAGATTAGCAACGCCTTCCGTAGTTTGACGCGCGAGAAAAGTTTTACATCGCTTAAATTTTTCAGCACTTTAATCGGGTGAAATCCTGATAGCACAACAGCGGGAAAAACGCCGGCAAAAAGGCCAACTACCACAGCAAAAAGCAGAAATATTCCATAAACAAAAAAGTTCGCCTGGAGGTCCCATTTGAATGCATGCGCGAAAGACAACTCAAGAATTAATGGTTTGACGATCAGTAAAAGGGCAATAGCCAATGCCAGGGCTGCCAAAGAAACAACAATTGCTTCAGACAAGAATTGCGTAAATATCTGCCATCGGGCAGCGCCCGTTACTTTCCGAACACCGATTTCGCGCGCCCTCGTCAACGATCGGGCAATGGATAAGTTTGTGAAATTGAAACATGAGGTTACCAATATGACAAGAGCAAACCCACCGAGAAAGTAAACAAATATCCATGGCAGCGACGGGCCGATCGCATTGTTAACGATGGGGCCAGGGGTTATTTCGTCGAGTGATTGGACGATAAACTTTGCTTTATACACTTCTGGATTGGCGATTGCGGAAATATGTTTTTTGTATAGCTGATCGAGGTATCCTTCAACTTCCGGCAGCGACTTTCCCGGCGACAAAACGATATAAGTCCATCCGTTCCAAAAGTCCGTCCAATTTTCGAGGTCTCCGCTGAATTGACCTTCGGCCTCCAAGGCGTTAACGGTCGACATACTGGCAAGGGCTTCAAACACGATATGTGATTTGTTCGATGTTTCTTTCATCACGCCCGTTACCGTGTAAATGCGGTCTTTACCCACTTCAACGGTGAGACCCACTGGATCCTCCTCCTTAAATAATTTTCGAGCGGCCTGTTTTGTTAATACCACTGAAAAGGGCTTATCAAGGGCGGTCGCGGGGTCGCCATGTTCGAGTTGGTACTCAAATACATCGAGCGCTTCAGGGTCGGCAAAGAAACCGCTCAGTGGAATATTTACATCCTGCTCCTCAAATTCAAGCCAGCTGTTTCCAAATCCTCTTTTGAACCGGACCACCTTTTCAATACCAGAATAATTTTCCAGCAATTCCGTGCGCAATGGCATTGGAGACGTAGCATTGTCCATACCTCCCTGTTCCTTCCCCTCGTTGTTGACGGGCCGTGATAATACCCTGTAAAGTCGTTCGCCCTTTGAATTATGCTGGTCGTACATCATCTGATCGGCCACTAACATCATGATGCCCATGCAAATCGACATGGCCACTGCCAGTCCGAAAATATTAATGATTGAAAAGAATTTATGCCTCAGAATGTTTCGAACGGCGGTCTTGAAATAGTTTTTCAACATAATTGTAACTGGTATGTTGCGTTAGACGCTCGGTTGGAGCCAACGTTACAGCAGAATCTCAATAAAAAACGGCGAGAAATTTATTCGGTTAAAATGGCAACCTGTTTTGGTGATAGCACGTTTCAAAAGGGTTTGTGTAAGAAGCGCCTCGCAAGTCTACTCGTCTTTTAGCTTGGGAAGTTTTCTTTCACTGCGTTCTATTGCTTTCGTGATCGAACTCACAATACCATCCAATTCATCGGCGGTATTTTGAAGACGTCTGTTGATTTCCGCACCTTCGGAGTCAAGCCTGGTCTTGGAGATTAGATTTATCAGGCCCAAAATCGTGGCTACGGGACTTCGAAGCTTGTGCGCATTAATGAAAGCATATTCCTCCAACGCCTTGTTTTTTCGTTCAAGATCCCGAGTCCGCTCCTGAACGATCTCCTCGAGATTTTCATTTATGCGAAGTATTTCCTCCGACTGTGCGGAAATCTCTTCGTTCTGGGTCTGGATTTCATCGCTTTGTTGCTGAATCTCCTTTGTCCGCAACTGCACTTTCTCCTCCAGCAGCTCATTGTACCGCCGTAATTTCCGTTCACGGCCTTTCACGACAAAATACACACCTGCCGCCAGCGCAAAGATTGAGAAGATATAAAAAGGAATGGTCTGCCATATTGGAGGCTGAATAGAAAATACAAACGAAGTTTCCTGCGCGTCGCGAAAATCTGATGATTCGGAAACTTTTACCCTGAACGTGTAGCTTCCAGGTGGTAACCGGGAATAAGTTACGGATTGATTTTTCGTCGTAATCCAATCACGATCGTAGTTTTCCATTTTATAGGAATACAACAGCCCATCCGGATTTTTGGACCACACGCCGAGATAATTTATAGTAATATTATTTTCGTCATATCGTAAATTTTCAGCGCCGGCAAATTCAATTTGATCATCGAACACTGCAAGACTTGTTAGACGCGGCCTGGGTTGATGGTTGAGATAATCAGGGTCGCTTGTGTATTTAATAATTCCTCCAGTTGTTCCAAAATAAATGTTCCCCTTAGAGTCGACGCCGACCGCGTTGAGATTTGCGATTTTATCCCGGATACCGACTTCCTCTCCGAGGTAAATCACTTTTTTCCTTTGCACGTCAATGATGTCCATGCCAGCATCATTCATCACGACGATGTTTCCGGACCTGTCAGCGACGAGGGCGTGTATATTTTTATCGCGCAGTTCTAAGGTCGAATCGCAAGGCTGATAATTCCGGCCATCAAAGATGTACAGTCCATTTCCCTGAACATTCACCCAAAGCCTGCCACCGGCATCCTGTGCCATTCCGTAGACAACCTTGCTCGGCAGTGCCTGGTCGTAACGCTGAAACCCGTTTCGGTTCATCATGGCCACGCCTTGACCGTCTGTAGCAAACCAAACCCGCTCGTCTTTTTCGGGGAACACCTGGTAGATAAAATCCGAAGCGAGGCCATCATCGCTGCTAAAATTTGTTATCTCCAGCGTCTCGTTGTCTGCGAGAGTAACTTTGGTTGTTCCACCCAAAGTGCCTAACCATACCGTGTTTCCATATCCGGCGATACTAAGAATATTCCCGTTCCGCAGCTCTTTATTCAAGTGCCGAACATGTCCCGTTACGGGATCGATCCGTAAAGCACCTTCTCCGTAAAGGCCCGCCCAGACAAACCCTTTTGAATCAGTATAAAGACTAATTACCGTATAGTTTTTATAAGGAGTGTTTGCCAATGGTCTCAGATTTTCGCCGGGCTTGTTAAGCTTTCTTTTCAGCAGTCCATCTTTGCTTGAAAACCAAATATTATCGTCGTGATCCACGGTTACAGCCAGTATGTTTGTGGTTCCTGTTGCTTCAGGTCTCTCCATAAATTGCAGATCGTCTCCAGGGGTACGCGCGATTCCCGACTTGGTTCCGATCCAAATATTGCCATCCACATCCAACTGTAGTTTTCGAATTCCCTTGAAGGCTTGAGTTTCTTCGTGCGGGTACAATACCGCCTGGCGCTCGCTTTTATCGTATACCAACAAACCCTTTTGAGGCGTCCCGATCCATAGTTTGTTGCCTTTGATTTCTAAATCACTTACAGGACCATACATCCACTCATCCAGCAGGAACTCAAATTTCTTTGACTTAAGATCATATCGTAAAATTCCTGCATCCTCCGTCCCCAACAGAACAGCGCCCCTATCGGGAACAATTTTTCTGATAATGTTGTCGGGTAGTCCATCATTGTAATCGATTACGTCGACCGAAACGTGGTTCCCCTGCAACCTACACACGGCCGCGCCGCCATCGGTACCGGCCCAAATATTTCCAGCGGCGTCTTCGGCCAAATCGTAGATAAAAAGATCGGGCAGACCCTCCGCTTCATCAATGCGGTACAAGCGATTGGCTTTGAGATAATAAAGTCCATCGTTGTGAGTCGCAAACCAAAGGTTCCCTTTAGAATCGAACAGAATATCAGAAACAGTTTTCGTCGCGCTGCCTTCGGGCGGATCAAGTATGTGAACACTATCAGACTGAAAATACCCGATCTTACCATTATCGTAACCAATCCAAATCCTTCCAAGGGAATCCTCTGCCAGCGCAGTTACCCCATCCGTTGACATGCCTTCCTTGGTCGTATAACGCTGATGATTCTTTCCATTGAAATGATAAAGACCCTTGGACGTTCCAAACCACATAAAACCTGCCTGCTCCTGTAGAATGCAATTGACCTGCAGGGACTCATTCTTGCGTAAAAGGAAATATTCCTGAACGAAAGGGACCTGTGCAGCAACGTGAAGAACGGGACTGAAAAAAATGAGGACGATTGCCACAACCTTTCGCATAGAACTGTTATTGGAGAACCATGGAGGCATCAAACTGCACCTGGATTTCTGTAGCGATCTTTTGGCTAACAATGGAAGGGATGGAAATATTATGATCTGAAAGCGGAACTGTAAATCTTGCGCTAACATGCAATGAACCATTGCTTATAATAATTTTTCCTTTGATAATGCGCATTTGTTTTATGCCATGAATATCCAGATCGCCCTTCGCACGAATGTCGTATGAGCCGTCTTTAGAAAAATCGACCTGTTCGATGATCTTTCCGCTGAACGATGCTTTTGGGAACTTGTCGCTTTCCATGTACTT
>DASUTP010000440.1:0-11979 GCA_036374515.1 Chryseolinea sp.
TTGCTGCTTGGGAGACTCTTCTAATTCCATGTGGCTTTAAAAATAGTGTTTACTTCGATGGATTCAAAAATCCGGCCATAGATCGCAATGATATGGCTATGTTAAATTTTATCGCTTCTTTCTTCCTTTTTGTTTGTTCAACTCCCTTAGCATGGCATACTTGAAAAAAGTATAATACGTGTTGGCACAAGAGATCACCAGGCCGTCGAAACCGCTCGTAAAGCCCAACTTCAGGAAATAGTTCCGGATAAAGGTATATGCGCTCTTATAAATCACTTTGAACACTGAGCTTGACTTTTTGTTCTGGTTTGCTTTCGCAAATATCCTGGCGTACTGGTTGGCCTTGCTCATCAGGTCATCATAATCCTCGTATCCGTCGTGCATTAAATCGCCCTTTAAATGAGCGACCGAGACCCCATTATTGAGGATTACCGTGTCGTGGGGGTTGTAGCCACCCCATTTTCCGATACTTTTTGCCCAAAGCCTTAATTTCCTATCGGGATACCAGTCGGTGGAATAGATCCACCTTCCCCCGATTCCCGTCAACCGGTTCATACTATAGGCCTGGTGCGTCACATTCTCTTTGATCGCCCTTATAGACAAGATCAGCTCATCCGACAAATATTCATCGGCATCCAGCGACAATACGTATTCATGGGATGCCATGGTAAGCGCAAAGTTTTTCTGCTGAATGTGCCCCTCGAAGACATGCTCCACAAACTTTACCCCTTCTTGAAGACAAATAGCCTTCGTGTTGTCTTTTGAAAAAGAGTCAACAACAACGATTTCGTCGGCAACCGACTTTAAAGTTTTTATGCAGAGGCCGATACTATGCTCTTCGTTGTAGGTAATTACAACAGCACTGATTTTAATCATGCGGACGGATTAAATTCCAAAGTACTGCTTTGCAGGCAACTAAAACAAGGACAAAAAGAAAGCCCTCCGCGGGCGAAGGGCTTTCAACGGAACTCAAAAGGCTTAACGACTCGCCACACTCCCAAAGGATTTTACCATGTTGATAAATTCAACCCGGTAACCTTCCTTATCAATGCCTCTTGAATTTTGTGCGAACTGAACAACCGCATCATAAGTGAAATTTTTTACGTATTCGGAATCTCTCAGCAGCATTCCAAAAGCGGCTACCGACGCCGACCACCGAAAATTATCGGAGGTTTTGGATAACGGTATGCTGGAATCTGTTAAAGTATGAACGATCAGTCTGCTGTTGTCCTGGTCGGGACGTTTGTACCGGAACTTAACGGTCATCAGCTCTTTGGAACTCTGAGCCTTTGGATCAACCACCACCTTTTGATACTTGAGATCATCTACGCTGAAAAATTCACTTTCCACTCCCACAGGAATGATCTCATACAACGCTGTGACTGTATGCCCGGAGCCTAAGTCTCCTGCATCTTTTTTGTCGTTGTTAAAATCTTCATTCTTAAGCATTCTGTTTTCATATCCGATCAGTCGGTATGCTTTTACCTTCGCGGGATTAAATTCAATTTGAAGCTTGACATCTTTGGCGATGGTGAACAAGGTACCGCCGAATTCATTTACTAAAACTTTTCGCGCCTCCGTAAGATTGTCGATGTAGGCATAATTTCCATTCCCTTTGTCCGACAGCGTTTCCATCTTGGAATCCTTGTAGTTACCCATACCATATCCTAACACGGTGAGGAAAACGCCACCTTTCCGCTCTTCCTCGATCAATCTTTCCATGGCCGCGTTACTGGACTCACCAATATTAAAGTCGCCGTCAGTGGCAAGGATCACCCGGTTGTTACCGCCTTCTTTGAAGTGTTCCTTGGCAACGGCATAGGCTAGCTTGATTCCGGCACCTCCAGCGGTAGACCCGCCAGCTTGCAATTTGTCCAGGGCATCCAATATTTTTCTTTTCTCGCTGCCGGGAGTCGGGCTTAATACAAGTCCGGCGGCGCCTGCATACACGACAATAGCAATGTGGTCCTGGTCACGGAGTTGCTCGACAAGCATTTTGAAGGAAGATTTGAGAAGCGGCAGCTTGCTGGGTTCGTCCATAGAACCTGAGACATCAATCAAAAATACCAGGTTCGAGGGTGGTAATTTTTCCGTAGGGATCGATTTTCCCTGCAGCCCGATATGCACAAGTTTATGTTTGCTGTTCCATGGGGCCGTTGAAATTTCCGTGTGGATGGCAAACGGGTCTTCGCCTGCCGGCTGATCGTAGTCGTAGTCAAAATAATTGATCATCTCCTCGATCCTCACGGCATCTTTTGGGGGCCGTTGCCCATTGTTGATGAACCGGCGCACATTGCTGTAGGATGCAGCATCCACATCAATTGAAAAAGTCGACAGTGGGTTTTTCAGCGCTTCACGGAAAATATTCTCCTCGATTGCATCGTACTCTTCGGTATTCCATTGAGGCTGCCGGAAATCCTGTTCCGCCTCATAGTGCAGATAGGATTTCGAAGCGGGCGCAGTGGAGTCCTTCCTGTACTTTCTGCCGCGAGAGTATCCGGTCGTTACAACTTCCTCCAGCGCCGTGATGTCCGGTGATAATATGACATTAATGATACCGGAGTTTCCGGTCTTCACCTCTTTGGTTTCAAAACCAATGAATGAAAATACCAGGGTTCCGCCATGTGCCGACAGCGTAATGCTGTAATTGCCTGATGCATCTGTGGTGGTGCCATTTTTTGTTCCTTTGACAAGAACATTAACGCCTGGAATACCATTTCCATCATCCGCAGACGTTACCTTACCCGTTATTGTACGGCTTTGCTGAGGGGTAAATCCCAGCGAAAACAGCATTGCAGCAGCGAAAATCCAAAATGACTTTTTCATACGTAAAAGATTTATTTGACAGTGAGATGCCCTCACCCACCGGATTCCATACGATACCCCAAAAATTTTTTGTTATTTTTCAAAAATGCTTTCTGCAAAAGACCATAGCGAATTCTCCGATCTTGAACTTGTAGCGCAGTATAAAGAATCCGGCGACCTTTCTCTGGTCGGCACGTTGTACAACCGTTACATGACTCTGGTTTATGGCGTGTGCCTGAAGTATCTGAAAGACCGCGAGGAAAGCCGTGATACGGTGATGCAGATCTTTGAAAAGCTGATGGTCAGCTTAAAACAGCATGAGATCACAAATTTCAAAAGCTGGCTGTATGTCACGTCCAGGAATCATTGTTTGATGGCGCTTCGGGCGCGCAAGGGCAAAAATTTTCAGGAAATTTCCGGCGATTTTATGGAAAATGAGGTGTTGCTTCATCTTCCAGAAGAACCTGAAATGGAATCAAATCTTAGTAAATTGGAAAAGTGTATCGAACATCTGGTCGCGGAACAGAAAGACTGTGTGAAATTGTTTTACATGCAGCAGAAATGCTACAAGGAAATTGTTCAGATCACTGGATTTGATGATAATAAGGTGAAAAGTTATATCCAGAACGGCAAGCGTAACCTCAAGCTTTGTATGGAAAAGAATGACTGATTATCAACACGATATTAAAAGATACCTCAGCGGTGAGATGACACCGGCGGAAATGAACGCCTTGGAAAAAAAGGCGTTGAGCGATCCATTTTTAGCAGATGCATTGGAAGGGGCTCAGCTTTTACCTCCCGCAAGCTTCGCCGACGACCTGAATCGCCTGCAATCTGACCTGAATGCCAGGATCCGGAAAAAATTCCACGGCCGGACATTGGTTTGGCGCATAGCTGCAGGGTTACTTCTGTTAGCGGTGTCCGCCTACATTATTGTTTGGATCTCGGGAGGTATGGGCGACAAGGGTTCCGGAAATCTGGCCCTAACGAAACCACAGGAAGAGGTTTCCCCGCTCTCGCCGCCGGCGCCGTTATCCTCGGCAGATTCAACCTCTGAACCTGCATCCCGCGATGAATCGAAGGATGTCAGGACGGAACGGGCTGAGAAGCCTCAGGGGTCTCCTAAAGCCGACCAGCCGGTACAGCTCATTCCCGAGGCAAAGCGTGAAGGCGAACCGGACCTGGAAAAGCAGCAAGCAGAGCAAGCCACTCCGGAGGCTGGACTCAGCTCGGATGAAAGGACCACGGAAGGCCTATTGGAAAAAGAAATCGAGCTAGTCGCCCCGGAGGAAACCGGTCCTATCGAGGTGAAGGAGGAAGCCCAACGAAAGAAAAGCAGGGTATCGGACGACGATAAGACGCGGGATGCTGCGAGCAAGTCGCTCGCAGCCGCCCCTTCCGGCAGAGCTGCTGCAGATAGCGATAACGTTAAGCGAAAAATTATTCAGGGCAAAGTGTCTTTTGCAGAGGATGGTACCGGCTTGCCCGGCGTAAACGTGCTGGTGCGAGGATCGAACGAAGGTACCGTCACCGACACGCAAGGTTTTTATCAAATTGCCGTAGAAGAAACGGAGCCGATCTTACTTTTCTCCTTCATCGGGTTTACGAATAAGGAGGTGGTCGCCACTTCCGATCGCCTCGATGTGCAGCTGGAGGCGGATGTATCGGAATTAAGTGAAGTGGTTGTGGTAGGATACGGTGCCGACGGATCGGTCAAGTCGCCGGCGACCACCATCACCGAGCTGGCAGCGCCCGAAGGAGGCCGTAAAGCATTTAAGCAATACCTTGAAAAAAACCTCCGCTACCCTCAGGAGGCATTAAAAAATGAAGTTGAGGGGAAGGTCACCATACAGTTCAGCATTGGCATGACCGGTCAGCTTTCTGATTTCAGAGTAATTAAAGGAATCGGTCATGGATGCGATGAAGAAGTTATCAGGCTCATTAAGGCAGGACCCAAGTGGTATCCCTCAAAGAAAAATGAGGAGCCTATAAAAGATAGGGTCAGGGTTAGAATGCGTTTTGCTTTGCCGAAGAAGTGATATCTTAGTGTAAATTTCCCGGCATGTTTACGGATCGAAAACTGGTTCTGATCGTGATTTCCCTGATCGTTGTAACAGTTACCGCGTATATGCTATTCGTTTTTATTCCCGCGCGGATAGCCCAGCAAACTTACGATGGCGCCAAACAGATCGGACAGGATATCGCGAACGCTTTTAATGTAACGCCACAAATTAAGGTCAATAATACTATTATACTTCAGCAGCAGACGCCGATCCTTGAGCTCGCTACAGTCTCTCAAAAATTCGAGCACCGGTATGGCTGGGTTAACACCTGGCTGGGCAGTACAAAAAAAATAGACATCAGAGGCACCTTCGAAGCCAAGGCCGGGTTTGACTTAAACCAAAAGTTTTCCATCGACATCGAAGGCAATAACGCCACGGTAACGTTGCCTAAACCGAAGCTGTTGTCGATCGAACCGCAAAATGACGTCACCTTCAGGGATGAAAACGGCGTTTGGAATTGGGTAGACGCGGAAGATCGCGCCAAAGCCATGAATGCCTTCACGCGGGATGCCAGGCGGTACGGCGAACAGGGAAAATTAATAGAACAGGCCCGGCTGGAAATGGAAACAAAGCTCAGGGAAATCTTGCTTCTCCATGAAAAGCACGTGGAGATCAGGTATGCTAACGAACGAATCGAACGACTATAAAACAAGAAATGCCACTTGATGTGGCATTTCCAGTAGCGGGTAGAAATATATCAGACTACTTTTTTGCGGATCAATTTTGCATACGTGCGACTCACGGGAAAGCTTTTGCCGTTGAGCATTTTAACAACCATTCCCCCGTTAAAATGTTTTTCAATTTCCTTGAGGCTGTTGATATTAATGATGGTGCTACGGTGCACGCGGATGAATGTTTCGGGATTGAGAATTTCCTCCAGCTTTCCAATACCGGAAGAACTTACAAACTGATCGTTTTTGGTCGAAAGGATAGTATAATCGCCTGACGCCTCGAGGTAGACGATTTCGTCAACGGGGAGGTTAAGCAGTTTTTCAGATTTTTGAACGAAAATATGCGAATCGTAAGACGTCTTGTTTTCGGTTTTCATATTCCGCAGCAGCTCGCCAACATTATTTTGCTCAAGCTTCATCCGGTTGATAGCACGTTCAACGGCCAGCTTAAAGCGTTCCTGATCCAGCGGCTTCAAAATGTAATCTACCGCACCTTTTTCAAACGCTTTTATAGCATATTGATCATAAGCTGTACAAAATATTACATGAGGGTCGTGGGTAATTTCATCGACTACGTCAAAGCCTGTCATGCCCGGCATCTGAACATCGAGAAACACCAGGTCTGGTTTTAATTTGTCAATTAATTCAACGGCATCCTTACCTTTGGAGGCCTCGCCTAAAACCTGAAGGTTTGGCATTTGCTGAGTATACTCTTGAAGTAAATCACGTGCTAATTTTTCATCGTCAACGATAACGCAGGTAATGTTCATACGGCTTTATTTAGTTCTTTAACTGATACTGAATCTTGATGTGAATCTTCAAAAGGAATAAAAAAACTTACTGTGTATCCCCATTCATTGGACAGAATCCGAAGACCGGATCCCGCACCAAAAATACTTTTCAAACGCTTATCGGTATTGGAAAGTCCAACACCTCCGCTATAAGTCCCGTCCATGACTTTCTTTGCATTTGATCCCAGTCCATCATCTTTAACCTCAAAGTAAATCATATTGTTAAACCGTTTTACGGTTAAAATAATCGTCCCTCCATCGTCTTTTGGAGCGATCCCGTACTTAACAGAATTTTCAACCAAAGGCTGAAGGATCATAGGCGGAATTTTAACACTCAAACATGAGAAATCTACCTGTTTCACAAACTTCATTCTGTCCCCAAAACGTACTTGCTGGATTCTAATATAATTATCGATAAAATCCAGCTCATGAATAAGCTTCACCATCTGGTCGCCGTGAGAGTCCAGGGCATACCGGAATATGTCTGAAAGTTGTGTGATAACCTTTCTAGCCTGCTCCTTGCTGGAACCGATGAGCATATTGATGGAGTTGAGTGTATTAAACAAAAAGTGAGGGTTTATCTGAGACTTCAGAAGTGAAATCTGCATCTCCCGGTTCTTCAGCGTGAGCTCGCTTTTTTCCATCTCCTGCTTTTGCAAACCTTGGAAATATCGGATTACATAGTACACACCGATCACAATGATATACTGATCATGGAAGTGCAAGCCCTCAGCCCGTAAAAGAATAACCAGGTGATCCTTCCAGACATCCCAGCCGATATAGCCCTCCACATAGTTCTCCAGATAATATGACAGGGAACCCATGATCATAAAATGAAACATAGCGCCCAGCAAGTGACCCGTTATCTGCACATATAGACTGAACTTAAAAAGCCAGTTTGAATAAAAGAATATTCCTATGATCAGTACGCAGAGCGCTTCAAATAAGGAGAGGGCATTCCAAAAGACATAGGTGTAATGCGTATTCAGCTCATAGTCAATAAAAGTACCTACACCATAATTGAGGGCGTACCAGAAACAAAGCCACAGATAGGCCCTTTTCCAAATTCCGGGTATGTTTTCAAAAAATTTCAAGACTCGCAAAATTGAGCAATAAAGTTACGGAATGAAAAGCAAAACCGATTAGAAAAGGTTAATGGCGCTAAATCTTCGTTTTCAGCCATTATACTACACCGGGTTTGAAAAAATGTGTCGATTAGCCAACTTGAACTTCCAATATACTGTTATGAGAGTTTTGGTTATCATCTTGTTTTCTTTAACGGTAATTTGTGTGGAGGCACAACGCATAACGTTGTCCTCGCGCGTGCAGGACAAAGTTACTTTAGAACCTTTACCGTTTGCTTCCGTCGGACTTAAAGGCAAATCCATTGGCACCGTTACTAACCTTCAAGGGGAATTTGATTTCCATATCCCTCCTGAATATCGGAATGAAATTTTAGTTATAAGCATGCTGGGCTACGAAAATTTTGAAGCGCCGCTCTGGTCATTACTCGACAGCAAGCCCCTTACCATCGACATGAACAAATCCACAACGGTGCTTCAGGAGGTCGTGGTCTCTGACTCGTTGTCGGGTGGCGAGATCGTAAAAATTGCTCTCGCCCGGGTAGGCAGTAATTTTCCCATGGAACCTTTTCTGCTGGATGGATTTTATCGGGACATAAAAAAGGTGGGAGGCACCTCGATATCGCTATTGGAGGCAGCTGTAAAAATTTATGACGAAAATTATATTGAGCCCAGGAACAAGAAAAAACTGCGAGAACGAGTGAAGCTGGTGGAAGTCCGGAAAAGCCTGGGTTATGACAACGAGTTCGCCCCCTATTTTCATCAGCAGAATTTGCTAGAGGACCTTTTGCTTCACAACAATATCCGTTACAGGCAAATCGACGATAACGAAGGTTTTTTTGAGAGCTTGAAGCGCGAACCTGATTCTTTTTACAATGGCCACGAAATATTTGTGATATCGCACGCCGAAGATTTTTCTTTTAAGATTTTTATCGACAAGCAAAATTATGCAATTACGCACCTGGAGTACGAGGTAAGCGGCGACAACTTCGAGCGCAGAAAGAATTTGATCAGCAAGCATATTACGTACCGCAAAACGCTCGACTTCAAATCCTACCAGGAAAAAATGTTCTTGAACTACATCACGGTAGTAACCAAAGAAAAATGGTACGACGACGCTACTTCGGAATTTAAGTTCGAAACGGAACTAGAACAGCACCTGATGATCAACCAGGTGTCACCCAAGACGGACCAGCGCATTACGTCGACCGACAAAATGCGAAACTACGGACTCCAATTTCAGGACTATCCATACAACAAAACATTTTGGGATGACTACAACGTCATCAAGGATACCCCTATAGATAAAAAGATCCTCGCAGACCTGGAGCAGATCGCTCCGCTGGAGAAACAATTCGAGAATAATTGAACGGTGAATAATTAACCGCAAAGACGCGAAGGCGCAGAGGTTCAATAGGATTCAATGGTCGAGCGCTCAGCCAACCTGACTCTTGAATGGTGACATATTGAGTGTTGAATGTTGTTAGAAAAAACATTCAACACTCAACACCAATGCAAGGAATGTTCAAGGATAAAATCTTCAAGACTTAAATCACCTTAGCGGGGGGCGGTTGGCATTAACCGCAAAGATTCGCTAAGAGTTCCACGGTATTTTATCTTTCACCGGAGACAACAACTTTGCGAAACTCAGCGCCGTTGCGCCTTCGCGGTGAATAAATCGGTCGTTACTTCAATTCACAAGGAATTTTAGGATAAAATTTTCAATACTCAAATTAGCGCAGTGTCGCCAACGTGTCTTTGATTCTCTTCAACGCCTCTTTCAGGTCTTTTTCAGAAGCAGCATAAGATAGCCGAACGCATTTTTCGTCGCCGAAAGCACCTCCGGGAACAAGCGATACATGCGCTTTCTCCAACATGTAGTAACAGAAATCATCACCGTTTTTAATGGTAAAGCTTCCATCGGACTTTCCGTAGTAAGCGCTGACATCCGGGAAGAAATAAAACGCACCTTCGGGATAGTTGGCCTTTATACCCGGTATCTCTTTCAGGAGATTGTAGACGATTTCCCTTCTGTTTCGATATTCGTCTACCATTTTGTTCGTCGGTGTGATATCACCGGTAATTGCCGCAAGTGCTGCACGCTGCGCAATGGAGCAATTCGCTGACGTTACCTGTCCTTGCACTTTGTTACATCCGTCGGCGATCCATTTCGGCGCTGCAATGTATCCAACCCTCCAGCCGGTCATGGCAAAACCTTTTGCAAACCCGTTGACGGTGATGGTGCGATCGAACATGCCCGGGAAGGAAGCAATGCTGACCTGCTCGCCTGTAAAATTTATGTGCTCATAAATCTCGTCGGCGATGACCATGAGGTTAGGATGTTTCAACACAACATCGGCAATTGCCTGTAGTTCGTTCCTGGAAAAAACCGACCCTGTCGGATTACATGGCGATGAGAAAATGATAGCCTTCGTTTTTTTAGTGATGGCTTTTTCAAGTTGCTCGGCCGTTACTTTAAAATCATTTTCGATTTCTCCTTTGATCATCACGGGAACGCCTTCCGCAAGACGTACCAACGCGTCGTAGCTTACCCAGTACGGTGAAAATACGACCACTTCGTCACCTGCGTTAATCAAGGCCAACATGGTGTTGGCAATCGACTGCTTTGCGCCATTGGAGACAACAATATTTTCAGCTTTATAAGGAACGTTATTCTCTTTCTGATATTTGGCCGCCAATGCGTCGCGCAGATCCTGATAGCCCGCCACGGGAGGATATGCGAAATACTTACCGTCGTCGATCGCTTTCTTAGCCGCCTCACAAATATGGTGGGGTGTTTTAAAATCGGGCTCCCCCAGGCTTAGCCCAATAACATCAATACCTTTCATTTTGAATTCACGGGCTTTGGCCGCCATGGCCAACGTTGCCGATTCTTCAATGGCTTCAATTCGATTCGAGAGTTTATTCATCTGTTGATAGTTTTTTTCCTGGACCATGAAATAGTTAAGGCCGTGGGTTGCTCTTGCATTTATATTTCGTCTTAAGGTTTCTCATGGTCGTGTAAAGCGGGCCAAAGAAAATAATTAAAACTGGAAGTTGGAAGGATGGCCGCGAGAAGATGAACGAAAATTTGGGGACCTAGTTGCTAACGAAGGGTAGTTACCTAGCTAAAAAGTGTTCTGCCCAGTATGCTCCTGCCCAACGTGATCTCATCGGCGTATTCGAGATCACCCCCGACAGGCACGCCGCGGGCGATCACCGTGATTTTCTCTGTGAAATCTTTGATGCGTTTGTTGATATAAAATGCCGTAGTGTCACCTTCCATGGTGGGACTAAGGGCCAGGATCACTTCCTTGATTTCGCAACGCTCGCCATTCAGCCGGCCTACCAGCGATTCAATTTTTAAGTCGGTAGGACCGATGCCATTCATCGGAGAGATCACTCCGCCGATCACATGATAAATGCCGTTATACAATGACGTGTTTTCAATGGCCATTACATCTTTCGCATCTTCCACCACGCATAAGATCCTATGGTCGCGTTTGTGGCTGGCACAAATAAAGCAAACGTCTGAATCAGAAATGTTGTGACAGTAAGAACAGAATTTAATGTTCGCGCGAAGCTTGCTTAGGGCGTCCGTCAGCGCAATCGTGCTTTCTTCCTTGTTCTTGATGAGGTGCAAAACCAAACGCAATGCTGTCTTCTTGCCAATACCCGGCAGCTTGGCTACCTGGTTGACAGCGTCTTCAATTAATTTCGAAGGATAATCCACAGCAAGGTTCGTGAAAAAATCAGTTATAAAATCCGGGCGTCGATACCAGCCTCACAAATTGCTTCACGCATTGGGCGTAAAAAATCAAATGTGCCATTTTTAACCTGGCACTTGCCTTTATAATGAATGATGAGGGTACATTGCTCAGCTTGTTCCTGCGTATGCTTGCATACTTTTATGAGCGTGCGGGTAACGTGATCGAATGTATTAACATCGTCGTTGAACACCACAAGGTCCATCACGTCTGTCGTTTCTACAGCATCTAAAACCTCCACAAGCTCGTCTTCCTGATATTCTGTGTTCATAGGGCTTAGAAATTTTAAAGCGCAAAGTTACGTAATTTCATCCTTTTGTACGAGGCTTCAAACCAAACCATTTGGATTTTTAGATTAATTACCGATTTTTTGCTCCCTTAAATCATAAACACATGACTCCTACTCTGGTTCTGATCATTTTGACGATTTACTTCGGGGTGCTGATTTTCATATCCATCCTTACGTCCAGGGGAGCAGATACAAATACTTTTTTTACAGGGAATCGCCAATCGCCCTGGTACCTGGTGGCTTTTGGAATGATCGGGTCGTCGCTTTCAGGATTGACTTTTATCTCCGTACCCGGGAACGTGGGCAAGATCGGCTTCGGATATTTTCAGGTTGTGATGGGCTATCTACTGGGGTACTGGGTAATTATCGGCGTACTAATGCCCTTATACTACAAGCTTAACCTGGTTTCGATCTATACGTATCTCGAGCAGCGTTTTAGTTTTTGGTCGTATAAGACCGGAGCTTTCTTTTTTCTGATATCCCGTACCATCGGATCATCCCTGCGACTTTA
>DASUTP010000441.1:0-16315 GCA_036374515.1 Chryseolinea sp.
GATTAAAAGGCAATTTGTGTCAACTTCCCAAGGCGGTTAATTCCTGTTCATAATCAAGTTGGAGATCTTCAGGCAGCTGAGCTAGCAGCGTTTTTATTTTTTTTAATTGCTGCTCGTTGAGATTGTACAGAACCGTGCTGGAGCGAAGGGGAACATTGGCGTCTTTTATTTTTCCGCAAAAATAAAGTCGAAGCTCCAGTTCAGTTTGCTTAAGACCCGAATATTTGATTTGCTTATTAACAATGCGCAGAATTTTGCGAAGGCTTTTCTTGATATAGTAGACATTTCCGGTTGGCAGGGAATAAAACAACTCGTCCATTTCTGTTTTTACGCTCGCGATAAATGCATTCTCATCATGCGCTTCATACAGGAGATAGGTCAACAACTCTTTATTTTCCTTCTTATACTTAGCCAACCGCAGGCATACTTCCTGAATTGTTTTAAAATCCAGTTCGGCTAGTTCTTTTTTTAATTCATTTATCGATGCTGCTTTCATTGTGCGTTAATAAGAGGTGATCTTCCAACGCCGCGTCCAGGATTCGTTCTCAGAAATCTTGTTGATGCCTTCCTTCGAAATAAGTTGCTGATCATGTGACTCCGAATCCGCTATGCCACACCATGGTTCGATGCAAACAAAGTCGGCGTTTTTTGCTGCCCAAATCCCCAGATATGGAAAGCCATCGAAATAAAAATCCAGCCCATGCGGGTGCGCTGTGGATTTAATGGAAATTTTTTCTGACTTGAGATGCTTAAAGACCAGTGCATCTTCATCAAACAGATGTCTGGTCAGCTTCAGCACGGAAGTATCGTTAAGCAAGGAAATTGGTTCGGATTTTATCAGTCCTTCTCTGGAAATTGGCCATCGTTTCAAGTCTTCTATTTTTTCAAATTGTAAATAGTAATCTTCATACGATGTTCCGTCAATCAATGGTATTTTAAACGCGGGATGCGCGCCTACGGAAAAATATAAATTCTCCTTCTGCCGATTTATCACCCTATAACTGACCTCCAGGGTATTCGCCATCAAACGATAGAGGATTCTCAGCTCAAAGTCAAAGGGATACTTTTCGCGCGTCGCTGGCGTGCTCAACAGGGAAAACGTCACAGTATCGTCTGTTTTGTCAACGGTCTGAAACATCGAATCACGGGCAAATCCATGTCGCGTTAAGATGTACAATTTATTCTTATACCAGTATGAGTCTCTCATCAGCGTTCCGACGATTGGAAATAATATCGGTGATGTCTTTCCCCAAAATGCAGGATCTCCACTCCACATGTATTCCAAGCCGGTCTCCTTATTGATAACGCTCCTCAATTCGGCTCCCTTTTCCTCTATACTTATCTTCAAGTATTTATTTTCTACTGAAATAATCATTCCGTTTTAAGTTTAGAACCGTCCACGATAAATAGAATTCTCTTTGTGGGGACTAACGTGTAATTTCACAAGAAAGAAATAAATCGCGAAACTATAAATCTTTTCAATGAGACGAAGAGCCTTTATTGCGAAAACGGGACTTGCTGCCGCAGCCGTGAGTGGACTCGGCATCCGGCTGTCCGCGGAAACCACGAAAAACAAACTTCCGCAGTGGAAAGGATTTAATCTGCTGGATTTTTTTTCGCCCGATCCGAATAATGCGCGCAAACCCACCGCCGAAGATCATTTTAAATGGATGAGGGACTGGGGATTTAATTTTGTAAGGGTGCCGATGGCTTATCCCGCGTACCTGAAGATTGACAGAAGTAGAAATATTTCACGTGAAGAGGTTTACAACATCGATCCGCAAGCTGTCGACCGGGTTGATAATTTAGTTCAAATGGCTCACAAGTACGGCATGCACGTTAGCCTTAACCTGCACCGTGCGCCGGGATATTGCATTAACTCGGGATTTCACGAGCCCTATAATCTATGGAAAGATAAGGAAGCTCTCGATGCATTCTGTTTTCATTGGGGCATGTGGGCCAAGCGTTATAAAAATATTTCGCGCGATAAAATCAGTTTCGACTTGCTGAACGAGCCCAGCATGCGTGAGGATATGAATGATCAGCATTCGAAACACAGCAGTGTTCCAGGCGAACTGTATCGAAAGGTGGCTAAGGCGGCTGCTGATGCAATTCGCAGCGAAAACAGCGATCATCTTGTGATCGCGGACGGGAACAACGTAGGCAATACAGTCATCCCGGAAATTATTGACCTCGACATTGCTCAGAGTTGTCGTGGATATAATCCTGGGATTATTTCGCATTACAAAGCACCGTGGGCAAACAAAGACCCCAACAACTTGCCCGAACCAAAATGGCCGGGGCAGGTAGGCGACAAGTACCTGAGCCGGACCATGCTGGAAGAATATTATAAGCCCTGGATCGATCTGATAAATCAAGGGGTAGGCGTACATTGTGGTGAGTGCGGATGCTGGAATAAAACACCGCACGCCGTTTTCCTAGCGTGGTTCGATGATCTGTTGAGCATTCTTGCAGGAAATAAAATCGGATTCGCGCTTTGGGAATTTTCCGGTGACTTTGGAGTGCTTAATTCCAGGCGCGAAGATGTTGCCTACGAGGACTGGAATGGTCAAATGCTGGATCGAAAGCTCCTCGACCTTCTGCAAAAGTTTTAAGAAGCACTATCCTATACCTTCTACCAGGATCATTTGTGTTTTCGACGCGGCTTGCCGCAGCGCTTTCGCCGGCGCATATCCTGCCGAAGACCACCAGTCCTGGGCTTTTTGTTTCGACGGGAATTCCACGATAACAAGCCTCCCGGGTTGCCAACTTCCTTCGAGCGTTTCGGTTTGGCCACCGCGCACGACAAACTTACCATCGAATGGCACCAGTGAAGCGGGCGTTAACTTTTTGTACTCCTCGTACTTAACGGGGTCTGTGATGGTAACATCAACTATTACGTAGGCTTTCATCGAATCTGTTTTTCTCCGAATCTTCCGATTTTTTTTCAGATAAACAACTACCACCGTCGGATCCCCGGTACCGGCTCAACAGTTCTAGTCGGACGAAACAGAAACAGCCTGTGAAGGGGGACTGAATTTTGTAACATTGTTTGGAATTGCTTTCACCGTCTTTAAATAAGCATAGATAGCAGTCAAGTCACTCTCTTTCATGTGCGCGTACATGGTCCACGGCATTATAGAGTTGAACTCGTCAGGCCGTACGCTGGGAATTACAAAAGAAGAATCCGCGTATTGTTTAAAGCGCTGAACAAATTGTGCTTGAGACCATTTTCCAATTCCGGTTTCGAGGTCCTGAGTAATATTTGACGAACGGACCACGGCGCCATTTGGAAAAGAAAATTCGCGGCCGCCGCTGAAGGAAAGTTCGCGGATGATCTGTCCCTTATCCACTTGCGTATGACACTCAACACATCCGCTTGCATTTACCATGTATGCGCCATACGCCAACTGATCTGCAGGGTCGGGCTTCTTTTGGAGTTCGGCTTTTTGTGGTAGCGTATTTATAATAATGCTCATGGGAAAATCCGAAACTGACTCGGGTATTGTGCTTTCAATGGGGCTAAGGCTGCGGATGTAAGCGATAATATCATATATATCTTCCCGATCCATCTTTCCATAGCTCAAATAGGGCATAAGTGGAAACATAGCCTTTCCTTCTTTTGTGACACCTGTAGTAATCACCCTGAACAGTTCGCCGTCCGTGTATCTCTTGATTCCGAAAGGAGTGATATTTTTCGCGTAATAGACTCCGGGTAATCCTACCGTCTGATCAAACCGATCGCCGCCTTTACCAAGAGTACCTTCCGTAGGCGGTCCGGAAAATTTCGACCAATCTCTTGTGGCATGACAGTCCATACATAGGCTAACGGAGTGCGCCAGGTATTTTCCGCGCTCGATGCGCTCGGGCGTCAGTTCAACAGTAATCTCTTCGGGCTCACCTACATCGGGAAGAGCCAGTTTGATGTAGCTTATTAAAATTCCGATAAGTAATGCAATGCCCAATAGGACAAAGCCTATCACTTTGGGTAACTTTTTCATAATTTAAGGTCGGTTGATGGATTTGGTTCGGGCTAAAGTAGTCGAAAAAAATCTATCGCAAAAAAGGGGAAGACAAAAAAAGCGTTACATCCAGGGTATTCAGGCCAGCTTTGTCTTCAGGCGGGGGCGAAGGGATTTCGCTTTGATCAGTTTGTCGGGCACCTCCGCTGACGTGATCTTTTGAAGGATCACGGAAAGAACCAATCCGAACAAGACGAAAGCAACGAATAAAATAAAACCGGGCTGAAGGGTGGTTTCGTTCGTGGATATGCTTGCCAGAGAATCGGTCTGAAGGTTAAGGCTTGACAATTGTGAATCGAGGATACCTTTGAATCCAATGTAGGCCATAAATATTGCAACGACCTTCACATCGGCCATGCTCCATTTACCTGACTTAAAGGCAAAAAATTGCACCACTTTGTTATTCCTTAGCTTTTCATTACCCAATAGATAAAATTTTGTCGCCACCAACTTTCCTACCGGGAACACGATGCTAAAGATAAGGATCAAAATACCGACAATCGCTGAATCGTATTTACCGGTTTGAATGAGTATCCGAACAACGTCGACGATGCTTTTACTTTCAAAGAAAATGACCTGATCATGGAAGGAGATCCTTTCTCCTATCAATAAAAAGCTCATCTCTTTGATGCGTGCGTCGATTTCTATCATAGGCGACGTGAGTCCAACAAAGAGTACAATAAATGTTAGGAGGACTGAGAGCACAAAAAATATTGAGTGAAGGGACCGTTGATTTTTTAACACCCACCACATGAGTAAAAAGAAAATCAAGATGCCCAGTATGACATAGGTAAAAAAGTATGTCCTTTTTTGCAAGTCATCCAGTAGCACCACCGTGTTGCTGTTAAAGGTCGGGACGTCCGGAGCGTTATACTTTGCTAATATATTTTCACCGCGGCTGATATCATTTACGCTATCGTAGGTAATGGTGCCAAATTCTTCCAGCTTGCTTCGGGCGATAAATTTTATTTTTTCTTTGTTCTTTGGTTTCTTCAACTCGTTAACAATCGTTTCGGCAAACTCCGGTACGCGCGCATGGACCTTATCCTCATTTACCAGTGCTTTTACTGCGAATTTTTTAAGCTTTCCCCCTATCGTTTTTTGTTTTCGGTCTACCAGACTGTCGGCTTTGTCGATAACGGCGTGTAAGATTTGGGAAACTTCATATTTTAAAGCCTTGTCCTGCTCGGGTGTAAACTCAAAATCATCGATGCGGTTGGTCACCACCTTTACGATATGGTCCCGCCAGGCATTCACAGACAACAAACCATAAGTAATATTATTAAGAACGCTGTAATCTTTCTTGATTTCTGCTCTTTCGTCGGATAAGGTATTGACCTGGATGCCGCTCCAGAGTGCGATCGCCAATAATATTCCCCCGATTAAAATCAGGGCTGTTCGTTGAAGGACAATCATGTGAAACAAGGTTGTACTTCCGGGCCAACAATCTGCATGCCCCCGCTCAAAACGTGAAAAGTGCACTGGTTACCCGGTTAACGAAAAAAAGTTGTGGAGATATTTTCACATGTTGTAAATCCGATCCGTAACAACCGCACCATTAGGTCAAATCGACTGAAGTGTCTTGACCGCTTGCGGCAAATTGATCTCCTTCCCTAGAACTGGCTTGAACAGATCCCCGGATTCCTTTAGCCTACTCATTGCGTTGCGGATGTTAAAATCGCGAATAGAGAGCCCTTTCTTGATCTCATCCCATTTTAAAGGCATTGAAACTGGCGCACCGGGTTTTGGCCGCAATGAATACGGCGCCGCGACAGTAGCCTGCGGTCTGTTTTGAAGAAAGTCAAGGTACATTTTCCCTTTTCGGTCTGAGATCTTGCGCTCAATGGTGGTAAAATCAGGAATAAGACGCTGGATTTTTGTGACCACAGCCCTGGCGAATTCCTTCGAATCTTCATACGTGTATTTTGCTCCCAACGGGATATAAATGTGCAATCCCGTTGAACCTGAGCTTTTGCAGCAACTGACAACGCCGATGGCTTCGAGAACCTGCCGGGTCACCTGTGCGGCTTCAATTACCTGGTCAAAGGTATTTTTTTTGTCGGGATCCAGATCGATAATGCACCAGTCCGGATGATCGGGAGTTTTCACCGTGCTGCTCCATGGATTCATTTCGATGCAGCCTAACGAGGCAATGTATAGCAGGCTGGCCTCATCGGTACATACCAAGAAATTTTTCTGCCGCTGGTCTCCCTCACTGAAATATTGATGCGTTTTTATCCACGCCGGCACCTTCCCGGTTACATCTTTTTGATAAAAGCTTTGCCCATTAATACCGTTTGGAAATCGATTTAAAGTTTGCGGCCTCTCCTTCATGTACGGCAGCATGTAGGGTGCAACCTGATAGTAGTAATTCAGCATATCACGCTTCGTCACCTTTTCCTCTGGCCAGAAGATCTTACTTAGGTTTGTGAATTTTAGGTCATGACCTTCGAGGCTTCTCACCTGCGTCTCGTCCGTTGGATTTAGCAAGGTCTGGCGTCCCTGATTCTCAGGCGCTTTCAAAATATCATAGCCTTTTTTCTGGTGGTCGGCTTCAAGAACAATATTGGTCGAAAGCGGCTCTTCACGGACAACGTCCTTTGCGTTCTTATCTTCCCGGAGGCCCCTGAACGAAGGATGCCGCATAGATCCATCGTTGGTGCTTGCCCGGTAGCTTATTTCGGCCACGAGCTTGGGTTTTACCCAGGTTACTGCTGCTTTTGGCGGGTCCGGGCGGAAACGTGAAGGCTTATTATATTCAGGCTCAACTTTAAAAGGACATTTTTTTGTTTCAAGAGGTTTAAGCTTTGCCAGTAACTCCCGTTGGTCGCTTACGGAAAAGCCGGTTCCGACGGGGCCGATAAAAACCAATTCGTCTTTTTCATATAAACCCATCAAGAGCGCGCTGAATGGCTTCGCCGTATTTTCATTCCTGGTGTACCCCGCGATAATAGCCTCCTGGTGTTTTTCCGTTTTTATTTTCAGCCATTCTTTGGACCGTACATTGGGCATGTAGACGCTGCTATCTTTTTTAGCGATGATCCCTTCCAGGCCCATCTTGTCGGCAAGGTCGAAAAATTCCTTACCGCCTACGGCGAAATTCTCACTCAATCTCAAAACATCACTTCCGGTGGGAAGTATTTTTTGAAGTATCTGTCTACGAACGTTCAGGGGCACGGTTGTGATATCAAAACCTTCCAGCCATAAAATATCAAACATGTAATAGACCAGTTGCCCATCAGCTTCGCTTCGCCATACCTGAAGCGCATTGAAGTCCGGTATCCCCTTTTCAGTCAACACAGTAATTTCTCCATCCACTACTACATTGATGTTCCATTTTTGCAACGCATCGAAAATGGGATAGAATTTTTTATTGAAGTCCTTATTGTTTCTGGATCGCATTTCCACACTGCCTTCCTGGAGGTAGCTTAACGTCCGAAAACCGTCCCATTTGATTTCGTAAGACCACCCCTCTTCGTCGAATGGCTTATTCACGAGCGTGGCCAGCATCGGCTTGACATCCTTCAGGATGGGGGCCGGTATTTTTTCAGTGACAGACTTTAAGACAGATTTACCATCTTCTTTTTTTTTGTCCGAAGTTGGTTTGCTTTTGGGGCGTCGCGAACCTTGAGCTTTCTTGGCAGCTTTTTTCACCGTTGGTTTTGATTGGCTAACCGATCGGTTACTTTTCCATTCGCTGGCTTTCTTATATTTTGCCATTCCTTCAATCGTTCTTCGGGAAACAACGGACCTGTTCTTCTGCAGAACATTTTTTTCGGTGGCAAACTTATCCCGATGCTTGATCAATAGCCAGGAATTCTCTCCCATACCGCGCGTTCGCACAAGCGCAAACTCCCCTTTGAGTTTTTTGCCATGCATCCTGATTTTGATCGAACCGTCTTTCAGCGCTTTGAGTAAGTGCCGCTCTTGTGCAATTTTTTCCCCAACATCCTCAATGGGCTCATATGTACCTTCATCCCAAATTATTACAGTTCCGGCACCATAGTTTCCTTCGGGGATGATGCCTTCGAAATTCTTATAATCGAAAGGATGATCCTCAACCATCATGGCCAGTCGTTTGTCAACGGGGTTCATAGAGGGCCCTTTGGGCACTGCCCAGCTCTTTAACACACCCTTTACTTCCAGGCGAAAATCATAATGAAGCCGCGAAGCATCGTGTTTTTGCACCACAAACCGCAGTTGAGGGCCGGATGCTTTGCCACCTGTGGGCTCGGGCGTTTCCTCGAATGCTCGTTTTTTCTTATATTCTTTTAGAGCCATATAGAGTGTCTATACAAAATTTTATGCCAATGAAGTCAGGCGGCCAGGATTTAAGATCAGTGAGGTCCTGCATCGATATAAATGTAAGTTCCTGATAAAATTCGAGCAGTATAGGTTATTGATCTTGTGTAACATTGTAACCATATTTTTTAATCAACCGCTTTTCCATTCACATGAAGAATCTAAAAGTTTTCGCACTGGCATTAGCTTGTATCGTCGCTGTGCTCTTTATAGGAGCAAATGGACTATCTGCCAACTACTCGTGGGGGCCTTTCTTTATTTTTATCGGCGCTTGCTCAACGATAGGTTTTACCATTGACCTTTTCAACCATTTCAGGCCTAAAGGAAGCAGGTAATATTTTCCCGCCTAAACCCCAATAGTACTGTGGCATAGTTTTTTACTATCCACAGGTATGGACGACGAAAAGTTTACTGAGATCATCGGCATTGCTGCCGGAATTTGCACCGGGGTTTCCCTATTGCCGCAGATCATTAAAATGGTGCGCGAAAAAAAAGCACACGATATATCACTTTTTTACCTGCTCGTTTTGCTGTTGGGATTATCCCTCTGGACGTATTACGGGATTCTCAAGAATGACATTCCTATCATCGCCACCAATGCTTTCTCGATGGTCCTGAACATGACTATGATCGTGTTGGGAACAATTTACAAAAGAAGAGAACAACCTGTGCGCTAGCATTCCGGAGCATGGAAGGTCCATCATTGATCATCTTGAAAGAACTAGTTAAGCCATTTAAAGGAAAAAAAATCCTTGACGCTTCAGGTACAAGCACGGTATTGGATTTCGGGGAACTGGTTGGTCAAAAAATCCTTGGATTCAGCACCTGGGGCAAACATTTTCTGATTTCCTTAACTAAGTTTTCCCTACGCATCCATTTCCTCATGTTTGGAAGTTATAGGATAAACGAGCAAAAAGAAGCGAAGGCCAGGTTACATCTAAAATTTGAGTCAGGTGAATTGAATTTCTATACCTGCTCCGTTGTAAAGCTTGAGAAAGACTTAGACGAATTATATGATTGGAGCACCGATGTAATGAGCATACATTGGAATGAAGCCAAAGCCAGAAGAAAAATAAAACAGCGTCCGCAGGAAATGGTAAGTGACATTTTATTGGATCAAACGATTTTCAGCGGGGTAGGGAACATTATCAAAAATGAAGTTTTATTCAGGATCAAAGTGCATCCGGAAACCATTGTGGGTGATTTGCCCCCACGGAAACTGACAGCGCTGATAAGGGAGGCGAGAAATTACAGCTTTGATTTTTACCGGTGGAAGAAATTATTCGTCCTGAAGAAGCATTGGTTGATATACACTAAGAAAAAATGTCCTGAGTGCAAAGGCCCGGTAAAAAAAGTTTATTCTGGGCAAACAAAACGCAGAAGCTTTTTTTGCGGGCATTGCCAGGTTTTGTTCAGCTGACGCAGTGTTATTCGGTCACCGTCTCCAACAACTTCTCCAACACCTGATGAATATAATCTCCCGTTCCCGGACCATACCAGTTCATAAGTTGAGTTTCATAGTGATCCACATCGTAATACTTTGACGGCGTAAGGTATCCAATATACCCACCGTTGAAGCTGGTAACGATGGGAAATACATCCGACTGCGCTGCGAGGGAATCCAGGGAAGCGTTAAACTCTCCGGAAAAATCGCCAGGAGTCCCCAGCAGAACGATGTCACCGATCCGTAAGACGGATATAAAGTTCGGATATTGGCCAAACGCTCCCCGGAACAACCAGGCCCTAAGCCGCCAGTCGTGAAAAATTTTGGGCTGGAGTGCGGTCAGGGCCAGCGGGACACGATGCATTTCGATGATCGTATTCTTCATCATACGCTGTCTGTCGCGATGCTGGAGAATTTTTTGCGATATCCCGTTTGCCATCCAGTCGACACAGTTCCACCCTCCTTCCGGTGCCGCAGGGCCGTGACTCCCGACGGCCCCGGCCATAAACATCGCCAGCGCATAATCTCCTTGGGATTCGAGAGTAGTAGTCAATTCTCCCGGATAATCAGCCGACAGGAAAAGATCCCGCGAAAACAGACATGTAGCGTGCGCCGTGTAGCTGACAAATAACAATCTGCTGCTATCGCTCCGCTCAATCTCTATCGTTCGTATCAATGGATCAACTGGCCCACTATCCGTAACGCGATTATACACGCCCTCGGACAGTGCAACTGAGTCAACGTTGATTGTCGATGGGAGCATATTTTTTGTAGCGCCTTCAATACTTACTTTTATTTTATCCGCTATGAAACGAACGATGGAATCCTCATAGGTGCCATATAAAAAAGAAGCCACGCCGGCTGCCCAGTTACCAATACTATTGTGAGAATGAGTTGCCCCCAGGTAAGTATTGTCCAGCGTAAATCCTATCTCGGGAAGTTCCATTTCCAGAACGGCAGTGACGCTGGGGGGGATTATCAAAAGGTCCGCGCTTACGATGGCTACACGCCGCGTTCCATTGTCAATCACCAGGCTGCGTACATAAATAGAATCATGCACCGATTTGTATAATTTGCCCAGGCGCTTGCCATAACCCGCCGTTGCCACTGGTTCGGATGGTGTTAAATTGACTTTACTATAACCGACAGTGAATACCCCGCCCGACGGCGCGGGATGCTCGTCAACGGCTTCAATGCGACTATTCATCGTATCAAGCAGAGGTTTGTAGTCAATGTCCCTGTTCAACGGGGCGACGCCTATAACGAGAAACAGTATTAGTAAACCCAAAGCTGACCCAACGATAAATAGTGAAATGCGAAGAGGCTTACGTATATTCATTGCCTGCAAGATACTTAGTGTTTGGAGTTATTCATTAAGGATCTAGAACTTAAGTCTGCGTACTGCCGCACCTTTCAACTTTTACCTGTTAACAGGTCAGGGAAAACGTAGAACGATTAACTTTACACGTCAAATTATCGCCCATGAACACAACCGCTGGAAAAGTAGTGTTGAACGAAAAAAAACAAAACCTGGCAGGTCATGAGGCCCCCGAGCCTTACAGGGCAAAAAATAAAGTAAGAATTGTAACGGCAGCGAGCCTGTTTGACGGCCATGACGCGGCTATCAACATCATGCGCAGGATCATTCAATCAACAGGTGTGGAGGTAATTCATCTTGGCCATGATCGGAGCGTGGAAGAAGTTGTCAATACGGCAATTCAGGAGGATGCGCAAGGCATTGCCTTGACCAGCTATCAAGGGGGGCACAATGAATATTTCAAGTACATTTGCGACCTGCTCAGGGAAAAAGGTGCCGGTCACATAAAGATTTTTGGTGGTGGTGGCGGGGTAATTTTACCCGATGAAATAAAAATGTTAATGGATTATGGCATCACAAGGATCTATTCCCCGGATGACGGACGTGCCATGGGTTTACAGGGTATGATAAACGACCTGGTTCAAAAAAGCGATTTCCCTTTGGGGGAAGTTCTTGATGACGAACTCAATCTGTTAAAAGAAAAAAATCCATTGGCCATTGCGAGACTGATTTCGGCAGCGGAAAATTTTTATGACCCGCATCGCGAGATCTTCAAGAAAATAAATGCGCTCGCCTCGACGTCCGCTTCGCCGGTCCTGGGTGTTACGGGCACCGGTGGTGCCGGAAAATCATCTATCGTAGATGAAATCGTGCGCAGGTTCCTTATGGATTTTAAAGATAAAACCGTTGGCCTGATCTCGGTGGATCCTTCCAAACGGAAAACGGGCGGTGCACTATTAGGCGACAGGATCAGGATGAATGCCATCAATAACCCGCGGGTATATATGCGGTCTTTGGCGACCCGGCAAAGCAACCTTGCACTATCTGTTCATGTGAAGGAAGCTATTCAAATATTGAAGGCCGCGAACTTTGATCTCATCGTGTTGGAGACCTCAGGCATCGGCCAAAGCGACACGGAGATACTGGAGCACAGTGATTTGTCCCTTTATGTAATGACGCCCGAATATGGAGCAGCCACTCAGCTTGAAAAAATTGACATGCTGGATTTCGCGAACGTAATTGCGTTGAACAAATTTGACAAACGCGGCTCCCTCGATGCGTTGCGGGATGTCAAAAAACAAGTGCAGCGCAACCACCAGATGTGGGACAAGAAGGCGGACGATATGCCGGTGTTTGGAACCATTGCGTCACAGTTTAATGACCCCGGAACAAATCAATTATATCTCCATTTAACTGAGTTATTAGAAACAAAAACCGGCGCGGCATTCCATTCAACGTTCGAGGTCAGACATGAAATGTCTGAGAAAATCTTTGTTATCCCTCCGGATCGCGTAAGATACCTTAGCGAAATAGCCGAGACAAACCGGACCTACGACGCGTGGGCTAAAGAACAATCGGACATCGCGGAGCAACTGTATGCAATTGCTAAAACTAAGTCGTTCATTTCAGTCGAAAATGATGTGGTAACGGGAGCCCTGGAAGCTGAGGCCGCCAAGCTAAGGCAACGGCTTGACCAAACGAATCTTGCTGTTCTCGAAAGTTGGCCCGAGAAGATAAAAAAATATAAAGATCCTGTATACAAATTCAATGTGCGGAATAAGGAGATCGCCATTGAAACCCATAGCGAGTCGCTGGCGCACACGCAGATACCCAAAGTCTCAATACCACAATATCGAAGTTGGGGTGACCTTCTCCAATGGATTCTGCAAGAAAACGTCCCTGGCGAATTTCCGTTTACTGCGGGAATTTATCCGTTCAAGCGTGAAGGCGAAGATCCTACGCGAATGTTTGCCGGCGAAGGCGGACCTGAACGGACAAACAGGCGATTTCACTATGTGAGCCTCACGATGCCTGCAAAGCGTCTGTCTACGGCGTTTGACTCAGTAACGCTTTACGGTAACGACCCGGACTATCGGCCCGATATCTATGGCAAAATTGGAAATTCGGGTGTCAGCATTTGCTGCCTTGACGACGCCAAAAAACTTTACAGCGGATTTAACCTGATCGATCCGAAAACCTCGGTATCGATGACCATTAACGGCCCGGCCCCAATGCTTCTTGGTTATTTCATGAACACGGCCATTGATCAGCAATGCGAAATATATATCCGGAACAACGGATTGGCTGAAGGCGTGCGAAAAAGCATTGATAAAATTTATGCCGGCAATGAAAAACTTTATCCTGGCTACCAGGGCCAGCTTCCAAAAGGAAATGATGGCCTTGGATTGATGCTGTTGGGAGTGACAGGTGATCAGGTACTGCCCCTGGACGTTTATGAGAACATAAAAAAGGAAACGCTACAGCAGGTTCGGGGAACGGTACAGGCTGACATCTTAAAAGAAGATCAGGCGCAGAATACCTGCATTTTTTCTACGGAGTTCGCGTTGCGCCTGATGGGTGATGTACAACAATACTTTATAGACTGGAATGTGCGCAACTTTTATTCCGTTTCAATTTCTGGATATCACATCGCTGAGGCGGGAGCCAATCCCATCACACAACTTGCCTTTACGCTCGCCAATGGCTTTACGTATGTCGAATACTACCTGAGCCGCGGAATGAACATCAATGAATTTGCGCCGAATCTCTCTTTCTTTTTTTCAAATGGAATTGATCCGGAATACGCCGTCATCGGACGGGTTGCCCGCAGAATCTGGGCAAAAGCGTTAAAGCACAAATACAAAGCCAATGAGCGCGCGCAGATGCTGAAGTATCATATTCAAACTTCCGGCCGTTCTTTACATGCGCAGGAAATCGACTTCAATGATATCAGGACAACGCTACAAGCGCTGTATGCGATCTACGATAATTGTAATTCCCTGCATACCAATGCCTATGACGAAGCCATCACGACCCCGACCGAGGAATCCGTGAGGCGCGCAATGGCAATCCAACTCATCATCAACAAAGAACTGGGCATGACAAAAAATGAAAACCCGCTTCAGGGATCTTTCATCATTGAAGAGCTTACTGATTTGGTTGAAGAGGCTGTCCTGGCAGAATTCGACAGGATTACGGAACGAGGTGGAGTTTTGGGAGCGATGGAAACCATGTACCAGCGCGGAAAGATCCAGGAAGAAAGCTTGTACTACGAGACACTTAAGCACACAGGGGCATTCCCGATTATAGGTGTGAATACTTTCTTGAATTCGAAAGGGTCTCCTACCATTTTACCGCAAGAGGTAATACGGGCGACAACCACGGAAAAAGAGTATCAGATCACCATGCTGAAAAATCTCCATGAATTTCAGCGACATGGCGCAACGGAGAAGCTGGAGCGCGTGCAGGAAGCTGCCATCCTAAACAAAAACATTTTCGCTGAGCTGATGGAAGCGACAAAAGTTTGCTCATTAGGGGAACTTACGAAGGCGTTATTTGAAGTAGGTGGACAGTACAGGAGGAATATGTAGGATGGGTGGCCGGTGATCAGTGACCAGGTGATCGGTGATCGGTGGGCCGGTAATCGGTAACCAGGTAATCGGTGATCGGTAACCAGGTAATTGGTGGGTCGGGTTATCGCTTGATAGCATAGGTCCAGATGGGGCAATCGACATGATTGACTACATCCTCAGTAACACTTCCCTTGAAAAAGTGGCTTAATCCCTTTCGTGCGTGCGTTCCCATGGCAATCATGCTGGCATTGATCCAGTGCGTAAAATTGATAATCCCGGTTTCCCTGTCACTTGCTTTGAATACGTTAACGGTATAATCCCGTATCATGAAGCGTTTGGCAAATGCTTCCAATTGTTGTTTTATGGCGGAGGGGTCTCCTGGTCTATCGGTTGTGTCAATCCAGACGATGTGAAGTGTCGCTTTCAAAGCGTTCTGAAGTGCCTTGACATGCATGACAAGATCTTCCTGTCCCTGTTCCATTGAGTTAGGGAACACAATATGCTTGAGCTCTTCTATCTCCGTCTGGCGTTTTACGACAACAACAGGACATGCAGCGTGGCGCACAACTTTTTCTGCGTTCGAGCCAATAAAAACTTCCGCCATTCCGCTGATTCCTTTCGTTCCCATTACAATCAGATTGACCTCATTTTCCTCCTGATAATTTGTGATGATGGAAAGGATTGGGCCGAACTCGATCTTCGTTACGACGAATGCACCTTCCTTCGCTTCCTGTTTGAGTTCTAACATTTTTATCTCCGCGCGCTCGCTCAATTCTTTGAGAAGGGTTTCATCAAAAGAAGGTAGTGGTGTAAGCACGTCATCGTGCATGATCGGCAACTCAATTACATGCAGCAGGTGCACTTCGGCGCGGGATGACCGGGCGATATCGAGAGCTAATCGAAAGGCATGTATGGCCTGGTCTGAGAAATCGCATGGCACGAGTATTTTTTCCATAAAAGCGTAGATTGATAACGAACACTAATATAGCGCTAAAGCAGAAAGCCTAAAGCTGTATGCCTACCTTCTTTGATAACCTAAGCTATTTATAGCAATACTCTTTCAAATAGTCGCCCACATCATCGATTCCCAGGTTGAAAGCTTTCGTCAGGCATCGGCAACCCTCAATCTTCTGGTCGCTTTCAACCAGGGCAATTCCCTTATAAAACAAAAGCGTGTTATTGTCAGGTTCTTTCTGCAAACCCTTATCGGCGTAATTAAGAGCGAGTTCATAAGCATCTTCATCAAGGCAAAGTGAAGCTGCATAGATGTAGGACGGTGTAAAGTCGGGATTCTCTTGTACGATCTCGTCAAACATCATGAGGGCGCTATCCGGCTCGTCCTGGTAATAATATGTCAAGCCTAAGTAGGCTTTTAACTGGGGACTTTCCTGATACTGAAGAAGCTTGCGGATGTCGCGTTGAGCTTCTTCATATTTTTCAGACTCCATCAATACCGATGCACGCCATTGGATCATTTCCGGATTATCGGGATTGAGAGAAATTAATTCATTCAGGTCAACAAGCTGTGCTTCATAATCCTCCAGCGCACGGTTCACATAAGCTCTCAGTAATTTTGCCTGCGGTTTAGGATATTTATCGATTACGATATTGATATCATTTAACGCGTCGGTGTATTTTTCGAGCCCGTAATAACAGA
>DASUTP010000442.1:0-12265 GCA_036374515.1 Chryseolinea sp.
TGGAACAACAAAGGATCCTGCGCGCACATGGGTCATTATTATTTCCATTGTTATACCCGTAGCAATTGCCATCCTGTTTAAAGTTCAGATCAAAGGATATGACTTTTCATTTTTGCCCCCCATTTATGCCACCATCAACGGTATAACTGCAGTGCTACTGGTGGCCGCGGTAATCGCGATAAAAAACCAAAAACGAGCTCTGCACGAATTACTGATAAAAATTTGTATGGGTTTATCCGCAATGTTCCTGATGATGTATGTCGCTTATCACATGACCAGCGAGCCGACTTCATTTGGTACCACCGGCTGGATAAGAAATGTTTACTTTTTCATTTTAATCACGCACATTTTACTCTCCGTTGGTGTTATCCCGTTGGTGCTTTTTACATTTCTGCGTGCGTGGAGAAAAGACTTTACCCGGCACAGGAAATTAGCTAAAATTGCATTTCCAATTTGGCTGTACGTCGCTGTCACAGGCGTGATCGTTTATTTGATGATTAGTCCTTATTACAAGTAAAAGAACGATAAGAATGAAACAGGCGGTGTTGTTAATGTTGATCCTTCTGATCACTTTATCAGAAAATGCGATAGCGCAATGCGCCATGTGCCGGTCCACCCTGGAGAACAATTATTCGAATGGTGATCCGGGAATTGCAGCAGGCATCAATACAGGCATTTTGTACCTCCTCAGCATGCCCTATCTCGCTATCATTATCATTGGTTATCTGTGGTATAAATCCAGCAAGAATGCAAGCAAAAAATTATCAGACAGCATTACTGCTAGGTAAATGCCCCCGATGCCGTACGGGCGATGTGTTCACTTATCCCGCCAGCCGGATTTCAAAGTTCAATGTTATGAATAAAGCCTGCCCGCACTGCGGCGTTCTGCTTGAACCAGAACCGGGTTTCTACCAGGGTGCCATGTATGTTGGTTACGCGTTTACTATTGCATTTCTACTGATCATCGGCGGCTTGCTGTACGTGCTTGGCAATCCTCCCGATTGGGTGTACATAACGATGACAATTGGTGTGATGCTGGTACTTGCTCCGTTGAATTATCGATATTCCCGAATCGTTTATCTCTATTTCTTCGGGGGCATCAAATTCAACCCCAACCTGTCCCAACCAAAGTAATTCCTTAACTTTATCAATCATCAATTCGTGATTGGAAGTTGACTTCTAAAAATTTAGCGTTCGCAATTCTCATTTTGTTTACCGCCGGGATGGTGGCGGTATACTTTTCGAGCCGCCCGGTGCCACCTCAACGAATTGCGCTTGATGTTTCAAAAAATCTGGAGGTTGAATTACAAAAGTTGGATGATGAGGCGGCCACGTTAATATCGCAGTTGGAAGCGGGTGAAATCTCCTTTCAGGCAATTTCGCATACCTATTCCTTTTTTTTATTTGAATCCTCCCGGCTGGTCGAATGGTCAAGCAACGATTTTGTTCCGTCGGCGGCCTCTGTAGCGGAGAAATTTTCCATAAAACTGTTAAAGGCTGGCAATGGTAATTACCTGGCAAAAAAATGGACATTAAAGAACTCGCGCTTTCTCATTGGACTTGTGCCGTTGATACGAAATTATTCAATCACAAATGATTACCTGAAGACTGCATGGAATGAACGTGTATTTCCGGCTTCCAATTTTGATATTCTTGAGGCAGATGCAAACCTGGGCCTTCCGGTTTGTGTACACGGAGAATGCGTCCTGCGTATCAGTTTTTTACAGAACGACCTGCCTATCCATAAAAAGACAAAGACTGCCGCCTTAGTTCTTATATCGATCTCGATTATCGGGCTGATGGTGATGATTTACCGGCTGGTTATCCGGATCGTGTCGCCGGAACTTCAATTGATAGCGTTGTATATTTTATTCGGTCTGCTCCGCTATGTGATGGTCACCTTCAATTTTCCGGCGGGGCTTGTTACATCCGACCTGTTTAACCCACAAGTCTTTGCTTCCTCAGCCCTGAATGCATCGCTGGGAGATCTGATATTAAATGAGCTTGTGCTTTTGATTTTGTGCATCCATTTGTTTAGAAATTATAAGTCTTTTGCCACGCTTAAACTATTATATCATAACGAAGTCTGGGCCTGGATTCTTTCAATTGTATCTGCATTATGTGTATTGTACGCGACCTTGTTTCCCTTCGTTGTCATTCAAACCCTGTACAATAACTCATCGATTGTTCTGGACCTGTCAAGTTCACTGACATTTGATCAGCTACGAATCTTCGCTACGATCGCCGTTTTACTTTCAGGGATATGTTCATTTTTATTTTCACATACCTTTATACGGCTCCTGATCGCCGACGGCGCAAGCGTCCGGGTTCTAGTTTCTTTCATGATCGGTGTTGCCCTTTTTTCGTTGGTAAATTTTGCCGTACAGCAGGCATTCCTTTCGTCGCTTCTCTTGGGCGTGGTTTACTTTGTCCTCGTTTATCTTCTGAAGCTTTATACCAGCCTGCGGCAGTTGAGTTTCGCTACATTCGTTTATCTGTTTGTTTCCATTTTCTTTTTATCCACAAATGGCGCCTATGCCGTGGGATATTTTGAGCACAAAGAAAAGATTGAAAACCAGTTCCGGTTTGCATCAAATTTTTTGATAGACAGGGATCCCTTTGGCGAATACCTGTTGCAGGAGACAGCCGACAAAATTTCTCATGATGCGTTCAGCCAGATACGGATAGCATCGCCGATTTTAAGTCTGGATGCCGTTCGGCAGAAAATAAGGCAGGTGTTTATTCCAAGCTATTTTAACAAATACGATGTTGAGATATACATCTTCAATGCTGCAGGGCAACCGTTAGATAACAGATCGAATGCAACTTTCTCTGAAGTTATTGGAGCCTACGACAACGATTCATTCCGTACGGCTTATGAAAGCGTATATTTTATCAACAGCCCATCGAGCGACATTACTCAAAAGTATCTCGTCAAGATACCCATGAAGAGAATGAATTCGATCGCCGGATATGTGGTACTGGAATTTTCCCTGAAGAAGATCATTCCCGAGAGCGTGTACCCCGAGCTTCTGGTCGACAATCGCTCCAAGGATTTTTACGGAGCGCCGGACATCAGCTACGCTGTTTATTCCGATACCAGTTTACTGTTTAGCTCCGGAGATTTTAACTACGATCTTACATTCAAACGGGAATGGCTGGGTATACCGGCATTGCATACGGAAGGAATCCAAGCCGCAGGATTCGATCACATAGCATTGGAAGATCAGAACGAGCGGATCGCTGTCGTTTCATCTCCACAGGCCGAGCGGGTCTACCTCCTGGCAAATTTTTCTTTTTGGCTTGTTCTGGGATTAGCCATTATCCTTATTCAGCTAATGTTTCTTGGTATCGAAAATTATTGGCGCGGAGAAAAACTATTTTTTTCAGCACGTATTCAGCTGTTGCTGAATGCCGCATTTTTCCTGCCGTTGATTATAGTAAGCATCACAACGCTGAACTTAACGAACGTCTCTTCGCAGATTCAGCTTAACAACGAATACCTTGGTAAGGCAGAATCCTTTGGAACCCAGCTCGCCGGTTATCTGAACGATTATCTTGAGGGCGGGGACTACGTTGGAGATTTTGAAAATCAGTTGACGGACCTCGCAAATATCACCAACCTCGATGCTAACGTGTATCAGCCGACGGGCGAAATGTTGGCGTCCAGCCAACCTTTAATAGTTGAAAACTACCTTGTCTCTGGTTATATTAATCCTACCGCGCGGCGTGAAATTTTAAGTGGGAAAAACCTCGTAATACAAAAGGAGAAAGTTGGGAGTCTTGAATATTTTGTTTCTTATGCAGCCTTGAAGGCCCCGCGCACGGGAAAACTGATCGGAATATTAGGGATTCCATTTTTTCAATCTGCTTATTCGTTGGAGAAGGTACAAATTTCCGTCTTGGCGAATATCCTTAGCATTTTTGCCTTGATTTTTATCGGCTTGGTGATCCTGTCTTATTTTGTCTCCCAATGGCTCACATTCCCGCTTAAATTTATAACCCAGTCCCTGCGCAAAACCTCGCTGGTGAAAACAAACCAACCCTTGATATGGAATGCAGACGACGAAATCGGGTTGATGGTGAAGGAGTACAATCAAATGCTTTTTAAACTTGGTGAGAGCAAAGCAGAACTCGAACAAACACAGCGGGAGCGCGCTTGGAGAGAAATCGCGCAACAGGTTGCCCACGAAATAAAAAATCCGCTGACGCCGATGAAGCTGACGCTTCAGCAACTTGAACGCGCTATTAACACCACATCGCATACTCCTGAGAAAACCGGCAAGGCCATAGCTTCGCTGCTTACCCAGGTAGAGACCCTAAATGAGATTGCCTCATCCTTCAGTTCGTTTGCAAAGATGCCGGAGCCAGTAATGCATCCTGTAACACTCGTGCCGCTCCTAAAAAGGATCACCGACCTGCATGCGTATGCTGGAGACCTGACGCTCACTACCACCTTAAAGGAAGCCTGGGTCCTTGCAGACGAACAGCTGCTGGGACGAACACTTTCAAATTTAATTCTTAATGCATTCCAATCCGCTCAGGCGGGAAAAGCAATGCAGGTAAAAGTTACCCTCACGCAAGCGCAGGATAGCTATGTGATGGCGGTCCAGGACAATGGAAAAGGAATCCTGCCCGAGGAAGCAGAAAGGATTTTCTCACCTTACTTCACAACCAAACATTCCGGCTCGGGACTTGGCTTGGCGATCAGTAAGCAGGCCATTGAGCAGATGAAAGGGAAAATTTGGTTTGATACCGTCATCGGGCAAGGCTCTACTTTTTTCATTTCCCTGCCGGTACATCCAAGCCCGGGCGGTTCTTTCATAAAATAAATCAATTCTATAAGAAAGGAGAGGGATTAAAATCTCAGTGTAAAAACGGTCCTTACATCGGGCTCGGATTCCACCGTAATTGAGCCATTGTGCATCTGCATGATCTGTCGCGAAAGACTTAGCCCTATTCCGGAACCTGTTCTTTTTGTGGTATAAAATGGAACGAAAATATGTTCGAGCGCTTCTTTTATGATACCCGGGCCGTTGTCAATGATTTCGATTTTTACCGCCATTTCATCATAACTGCCTATGAGATCCAGTTTTGGATTTTCTGTTTCTGATAATGCTTCGATTGCATTTTTTAACAAGTTGATCAAGACTTGTTCGATCATTTCTATGTCCGCCTGAATGGTGAGGTATTCAGAGCTGCATTCATAGTGGAAATTGATCGGCGTTTTTTTAAGTTCGGTACGCATCAGTTGCGCCACATGATCAATTAGGTCCTTCAGTCTCACCGTTGCCATTTTCGGTTTTGGAAGGGATGTGTATTCGCGGTAAGCATCGATAAATTTGATGAGGCCGCGGCTACGGTTTTCAATCGTACTTAACCCTTCTCTTAAATCTTCAGCGCCCTCCTCCTTTAGTTCGTAGTGCGAATTCCGCTTCTCCATGTCGTGATCCAGGATCTCACGCAGCGTTGACGTCAAGGATGAAATCGGTGTAATGGAATTCATGATTTCATGCCGTAAAACCCTTGTCAGGTTCTGCCAGGCTTCAAGTTCTTGCTTTTGCAACTCTGGTTGGATGTTTTGCAATGTGATCAGCTTGACATCCGTACCCCGGATCCGGAGCTCCGTTGATTGTATGGTCAGATAAATCTCATTGGTCCCCTTGTAAAGTTCGCTTTTTCCCAGTTCGACACTGTTAATGGCGTGATAGAGTTTAGGATTAATGTTAATGAGTTCACGGATATTTTTAATGCTTGTGATCCCCATGAACCTTTTCGCATTGGTATTGATCAGTTGTACATTTCCCTCGGTGTCGAAAGACAGGATCCCCGTTCGGACTTGCTGAACAACGGAATTCAAATATTGCCAGTGCTCCTCTTTTTCGGAGCGTGCTTTCCGAAACGCTTCGAGCACCTCATTGAAGGCTATGTTCAATTCCTTGAAACTTTTGCCCAGCCGGTTATCGGCAGCAAAGCCTGAAATGAAGTCTGAATATTTTACGGATTCGAGAAAACGTGTCAGCTTTCGGTTGGTCTGACTGATGAACTTAAAAATTTCGACCAGTTCAACAATGATTATTATCCCCATAAGCATGGCTGCGAACAACATGTTGGGCCTTGAAATCATGTAAATGAACAACGCCATGGTCAGTCCCAGCAATATCACCCGAATAGTTACCCGGGCCCGAAAGTCATTAAAGCCTAATTTCAAGATTGAAAAGTCAAAGGCTTTAAAGTTCAGTGATTCTTCCTTCGAAAGCAAGGCGATAATAGCTGACAGCTGAAAGCAAACAGCTTGCAGCTTGTGAGTCCGATTGGAAGGGCTTGATCCAGATTCCAGGTTGAGGCGTTAGAGGGTAACGACTAGGCTAGTTTAGGCGTGTCAGTAAGTGCGTAAGACCAGTTCGTTCCCATCTTCATTAAGATGCCTTCAAGATTGAAACTTTCCGATGTTGTCCGGTATGAGAGCTAACAGCTTCCCTGCAACGAGGTTCGAATCTGATGATCGCACAACGAAGCCTTGCGCCGTAATTGTAAGGAAATCACAGTCCATAGGATTTCACAGCCCACGCAATGATTTGAAATCGAAGTGAGCCCGTCGCAATTTGCCGTGACAAGCTGTAGGCTGTCCGCTGTGAGCTGAATGCTCAAAGTCCATATTTCTCCAACCTTCGATAAAGCGAAGAGCGGGTGAGGCCCAACTCTGAAGCAGCTTGAGTAATGTTGCCGTTGTATTTTTTAAGCACCTTTCGGATGAGTAGTTTCTCAACTTCTTCCAGGTTGTATTGATCCAGACTTAGTTGACCATCCTCCTTACCGGAGGAGGGCGTAAAATTAAAATCTTCCGGCTGAAGCACATTTGTTGCGCTGAGAATAATGGCACGTTCCAACGCATGTTGCAATTCGCGTATGTTTCCCGGCCAAGGATGTTTGTGCATTCTCGACATGGCACCCTCACTGATCTTTGTCACCGGCTTATCGTATTTACCGGCATAATGTTTTAAAAAATGATTGGCGAGCAATGGAATGTCTTCGAAGCGCTCACGCAACGGCGGAATTTCTATCTCGATGGTATTGATGCGGTACAGGAGATCCTGGCGAAACCGATTTTCTTTTACCATGTCGTAGAGTGGCATGTTGGTAGCACATATCAATCGGATATCGATGGGGGTATCCTTATTAGACCCTACACGGCTAACCTTACGATTTTGCAAAACCGTTAGCAATTTCGCCTGTAACGGCATGGATAAATTACCGATCTCATCCAGGAACAGCGTGCCGTGGTTGGCCATCTCAAAGCGTCCGGCCCGGTCCTCCTTAGCATCGGTGAACGATCCTTTTTTATGACCGAACAATTCACTTTCGAAAAGTGTCTCTGTGATCGAGCCCAGATCGACGCTGGCAAAATTTTCATTTTTCCGGGAAGAATTTCTGTGGATAGCCCGCGCGATAAGCTCTTTTCCGGTACCATTTTCTCCCAGGATCAGCACATTTGCGTCGGTTTTAGCAACCCGGTCGATGGTCTGAAATATTTTTTGCATCGCCGAACTCTGGCCGATAATTTCACTGTATCGGTCGTTCAGCGCCTGATTGATTTCTTGATTTTTTATTTTAAGATTTTCAATCACATCGCGCGACTCACGGAGCCGCATGGCCGAATATAGCGTTGCCAGCAATTTTTCGTTTTCCCATGGCTTCACCACGAAGTCCGTGGCGCCGGCTTTGATCGCTTTAACGGCCATTTGAATGTCGCCATAAGCCGTTATGAGTACTACCACTGCGGATGGATCCAATTGCAGGATTCTTTCGAGCCAATAATAGCCTTCGCTTCCACTGCTAACATCCTTGGTAAAGTTCATGTCGAGTAGAATTACATCGTAATCCTCGTTGTTCATCAGAGACGGGATGGCCTCCGGATTTTTCTCGACATCGACTTGAGAGAAATGTCGCTTCAGATGCATCTTGGCAGCTTTCAGTAGGTCTTCGTTGTCGTCTACGATAAGAATTTTTCCGCTTTTCTGTTCCATTCAATAGTCGGTTTAAGGCTTGGCTGTTTAGTGTTGGTAAAATGGTTGTCCGCTAATGGGCAAAGTATATACCGAAAGACATCACCCTTTTATTTGACCCGGAAATCCACTTTTTGGCTAAACCGAGCCGTTCGAATGCGGACAACGCCGTTCACATGTGAACTGATTTCGGCCAGAGAAAATTTCAAATAAGGATGGATTTAACGATTAGGGCACTTGGCACACTTGTTGGCATCGGGGTTACGCCGCCAGGATCGTTCAAAGACGATCCCGCGTATCATTATAAAAATAAACAAGTGAATGGATAAGCAGATAAAAAAGAAGAAGTGGACTGTAAAAAAGGTGGCGACGTACGGTGGAATTGCCCTTTTTGTAATCTTTGTAGGCTATCAATTCATTTTCGCCGATCGCAGGTCCAAACTGAAGATTGAGCGAGAAAAGATCACGATTTCAGAAGTTAAAAGAGGGGTCTTCCAGGAATTCATACCACAGACTGGAACGATAGAACCGAGCCGGACAGTTTACCTGGATGCAGTTGAAGGGGGGACGATCAAAAGGGTAGTAGCCGAAAGCGGCGCCATGCTTAAGGAAGGAGATATAGTTCTGGAACTAAGCAACCTTAACCGGGAGATACAGGTCTTACAACAGGAAGCGCAATTAAATGAAAGTATAAACCAGTTAAGAACAACGCGTTTGAATTTAACACAAAATGATTTGCAACAGCAGCAAACACTTGCCGAAGTTGATAAAGAACTTGCAAAGTTGATTCCGCAGTATAAGCGACAAAAAGCATTGTATGAAAAGAAACTGGTTTCGAAGCAGGATTTTGAAAGTATCGAGGCAGATTATCTTTTTAACTTGAAAAGGCGCGAGATAACCTACACTTCCTATAAAGCAGATTCGCTTGAGCGAATTCGCCAGGTTAGGGATATTGTTGCTTCTGAGGAACGCATGATGCAAAGTCTGGAAGGTGCGGGAAAAATTCTTGACAACTTGATTATCAGGGCCCCAATTAACGGACAATTGCAACGACCTCAGTTAGATCCTGGCCAAAGTATCAACACAGGCCAGCGGATGGGGTGGATCGATGTTGTTGGCAGCTATAAAGTAAAGGTGCCCATTGACGAATTGTACTTGCCGCGTATTACGACCGGGTTACACGCAACAACGACATTCAACAATAAGGACTACGAACTGGAAATCATGTATATCTATCCGGGTGTAACGAATGGAAGGTTTGAAGTGGATATGGACTTCGTCGGCGACGTTCCTCCCGGTATCCGCCGAGGTCAGTCACTGCGCCTCCGGATCGAACTGGGACAGTCATCGGAAGAACTTCTTTTGCCTGTAGGCGGGTTTTACAAAGACACTGGCGGCAATTGGGTGTATGTGCTCGAGGATGATGGCCGTGCAGTAAAAAGAGACATCAAGCTTGGCAGAAAAAGCGGCGCGGAAAACTTCGAAGTGCTTGAAGGGCTCGAGCCTGGCGACAAGGTTATTACCTCATCGTATGAGAACTTTGGAACAAACGAGGTTTTACTCCTGAATTGACATAATTTGTAACGATATCATTTAATATATCGTCCAAGGTGTAACTATCGAACATTAAATAAGTACTAATTCAAAACTAAATAAGTCCTCCAACCATCAAATCGTAAATAAACTCACCATGATCAAACTCAAAAACCTTGAAAAAGTCTATACGACAGAAGAAGTAGAGACCACCGCCTTAAACAACATTAACCTTGAAATTAAGGAAGGCGAGTTCGTTGCTATAATGGGTCCGTCTGGTTGCGGAAAGTCAACCTTGTTAAACATCCTTGGATTGTTGGACAACCCCTCTGGTGGTGAATATCATTTTGGCGAACATGAAGTGGCAAAATATTCTGAACGTCAGCGGGCTCAACTCCGGAAAGGTTCGATTGGTTTCGTATTCCAAAGTTTTAACCTGATCGACGAGTTAACAGTATTTGAAAACGTGGAGCTTCCCTTATTATATATGAAGGTTCCCGCAAGTGAAAGAAAGCAGCGCGTAGAAGAGGTGTTGGAACGCATGAACATCATGCACCGCCGAAATCACTTCCCACAGCAATTGTCGGGTGGTCAGCAGCAACGTGTCGCGATTTCACGTGCGATAGTAGCAAAGCCGAAGGTGATCCTTGCCGATGAGCCTACCGGTAATCTTGATTCCGCGAATGGCGAAGAAGTGATGAAGCTATTGTCCCAGCTCAACGAGGAAGGTACAACGATCATCATGGTTACCCACTCACCGTATGATGCTAACTATGCGCACCGCATCATCAACCTATTCGATGGAAAAGTGGTAACGGAGAACATCAAAGAACAATTCCATATTTAAGTTAGCGGTCGCATCGCGACGGATATGCAAAACCTTCCCGGTGCTGGTCACGGGGAAGGTTTTTTTTTTTACGATAAATCTTTGCCGCGGTGACAACATTTTACATTCAAATGCAACCTTGGGGCACAGTTTAGAGTCTTAATGCTATCCCAATCACGACACTTATGCTCAAAAACTTTTTCTTGATCACGATTCGAAACATGATGAAGAACAAGCTCTTCATCTTCATCAATGTATTTGGAATGAGCGTAGCCATTGCCTGTTGCATTGTCGCATATTTTGCCTATGAATATGAGGCAACGTTTGATAAAAACCACGCTAACGGCGACTATATTTACAGGGTTAGTGCTATCCGCGAATTCGATGGTCAAACTACGCGATACGGATACGCTCCGCTGCCTTTAAGGGGCGTCGTGACCCAAAACGTTAAAGACGTCGATAAGTCTTCCCGGTATCACTTTTCGTGGTCTAATTTTAAAAAAGACGACGATCTTTTTCAATCCAACCTTAGTTATGTCGATCCCGAATTCTTCGACATGTTTTCATTTCAATTTATTAAAGGAAATCCCAAGGCTATTTCAGATGTAAGCAGCGTATTCGTCGACGAAAAGATGGCTGTTAGATTGTTTGGATCACCAGAGGAAGCGTTTGGTAAGACCATTACACAAGTGTTTGGCACCACGCTGAAGGAAATTAAAATTGCCGGTGTTTTCAAGGAGCCTCCGCAGAACTCAAGTTTTTATTCCCGCGAGGCATACATGAATTTTGAAAACTGCAAAGACGAGCATACTTCCTTAACCGACGAGAATTGGACGCAGGAATCCACGTTATTCCTTCAGGTAAACGATGGTGGTAGGCTCAGCTCAGTGCACAAACAGCTTCAACCGTATATTGAAAACAACAATAAGGTGAGGGAAGATTTTATCATAAAAGAACTGGCGCTGGATCATTTTCCCACCATGGCAGTACGGGATCGCGAAGAGTTTGTACGCTCCTGGACCTGGGATGCCCCGCCACCCGCTGCTATAATAGGATCTGCCGTGATGGGCATATTGATCCTGCTTATCGCATGTTTTAACCTTACGAATACTGCAATTGCCATTTCCTCCAGGAGGTTAAAAGAAATCGGTATCCGAAAGGTAATGGGGGGCCTGCGGAAACAATTGATCGTTCAGTTTATCGGGGAAACAACGTTAATTTGTTTTTTTGCGCTCCTTTTGGGATTACTGTTCGGAGAATTCTTAACCGAAGGCTGGAACACGATGTGGCCCTACATGCGGGTAACGCCACATTACCTTGACAACGCCCGGTTTTTAATATTTATGGGTGGGGTATTGGTGTTTACCGGTTTGCTGGCCGGTGGTTATCCTGCTTTTTACATCAGCAATTTTGAGCCGATCAGCATCCTGAAAGGAAAATTGAAATTTGGCGGCACAAACTACTTTACCCGTACGTTGCTCGGACTGCAGTTCGCGATCTCGCTGATTGCCATTGTAAGCGCTATCGCGTTCCTGCAAAATGCGAAATACCAGCAGGAATACGATCTTGGATTCGACGCAAAGGGTTCTGTGATCGCCTGGATGAACGGACAGGAAGAGTTTGAGACATACCGGAATTCGCTGCAGGATAACCCTCAAATAATTTCGATGGCGGGTGCTGCGAGCGGAATTTTTTCCAACCGTGCTCACGAGCCCGTAAAGCATGAATCGAAAGAGGTTGAAGTAGATATTATCGATGTAGGCGACCATTATTTAAGGACCATGGACCTGACCTTAATTGAAGGACGGGATTTCGAACCGAATTCAGAGACCGACAAAAAAGAATCTATCATTATCTCGCAAAAAATGGCGAATTTGTTCGGATGGGAGAAGCCCTTAGG
>DASUTP010000443.1:0-9466 GCA_036374515.1 Chryseolinea sp.
GTAGATCGCCCCCGTTACATACGAGGCTTCGTCCGATATCAACCACATTATTAAGTTCGCGACTTCTTCAGGTTCGCCCGCCCTTTTCATTGGGATCATCGATTGTATCCGCTCAATTCGCCCCGGTTCACCTGCTTTGGCATGGATGTCCGTGCGGATCGTTCCAGGGCGCACTGCGTTAACGCGGATACCTTCTTCGGCGATTTCCTTTGCCAGTCCGATCGTCATGGCTTCGATTGCAGCTTTTGATGCTGCATAGTCAATATATTCAAAAGGTGCTCCGAGCCGCGCGGCTATAGAGGAAAGGTTTACAATGCTTCCGCCCTTGCCACCACTTTTTGTGGACATTCGTTTGATCGCTTCTCGTGCACACAAGAAGCTTCCAATCACATTCGTGGTAAAGATATTTTGAAGGCGTACAGCATTCATATCGATAAATCGTCGTTGTGATTCGATGATTCCGGCGTTATTGACAAGGGCGGAAATCTTTCCAACATTATTGTCGATATCATTGAAAAGCCTTATCACTTCATCTTCTTTGGATATATCCGCTTTAAAGGCAAGGGCTTTTCCGCCGCCGAAACGAATTTTTTCCACCACCTGCGCTGCCGCAAGGTCGTTGTGATGGTAATTAACACAGACATAGTAGTTTTTTTTTGCCGCCAAAATTGCTGTTGATGCGCCAATGCCCTGACTTCCTCCGGTAATGAGAATGATTTTTTCCATAAAAAACCGCAGCTTTATTACTTGTGTCTAAATCTCACCTACATACCACCCGCTACAAAAGCTCATTTTAAGAAATTATGCAATGAAACAGATGAGTTCAGCAAAATAATTATCTTGGAAAAACCTTTATAAACCCAACCATATTGACAAATGAATAACCAGTCACACTTTAAATTGTCCGGCGGCATGCTCCTCATCGTCGGGCTGCTCCTGAGTTCCTGCCAGGGTAAAAAAAATGAGGCGGCGGGGATAGATTCCCTTGCGCAGGATTCCGTTTCAAAAAAACAACTTCCAAAGCCAATATCCGAACCGTTGGTCACGCATATTTACACTGCGGATCCATCAGCGCATGTTTTTAATGGGCGGATCTACATCTACCCGTCGCACGACATCGAATCAAACACTGCGCAGGACGATGAGGGCGGACATTTCGATATGAAAGACTACCACATCTTATCGATGGATAGCGTTGGTGGAAAAGTTACCGATCACGGCGTGGCACTGGATATTAAAGACGTTCCCTGGGCCGGCAGGCAAATGTGGGCGCCCGATGCCGCCTTCAAGAACGGCAAGTACTATTTCTACTTCCCGGCGAAAGACAAGAAAGATGTCTTTCATATCGGTGTTGCGACCGGTTCAAATCCAGAAGGACCATTTAAAGCGGAGCCGAACTATATTAAAGGGAGCTACAGCATCGACCCCGCTGTATTCACAGATACGGATGGAAAGTCGTATATGTACTTTGGCGGAATCTGGGGAGGCCAACTCCAGCGCTGGAGCGACGGGAAATATGATTCAGCGGGATCTAAAACTGATTTGAAAAAAGACAGTTTGCCGGCGATCGGACCAAGAGTTGCATTGATGAGCAAGGATATGCTCGGCTTTTCCGGACCTGTAAAGGAAATACAAATTCTTGATGAGAACGGAAAGCCGCTGTTAGGCGGCGATCACGATAGGCGATTTTTCGAAGCATCCTGGATGCACAAGTACAACGGAAAATACTATTTCTCATACTCTACAGGCGATACCCACTATATTGCTTACGCAACCGGAACAAGTCCAACGGGTCCCTTTACCTATCAAGGGGTAATATTAAATCCGGTGGTTGGTTGGACAAACCATCATTCGATCGTTGAGGTTAAAGGCAAATGGTATCTGTTTTATCATGATAGTGTATTATCAGAAGACAAAACACACCTGAGAACCGTAAAGATGACTGAATTAAAGTATCGTCCCGATGGGTCGATTGAGACAATCGACGCCTATCACAAATAGAAGCTTATTCCTCCACAGTTGTCACGGCCCTGAGGTCGTGGCAACTGTGGAATTTTAAAACGGCCTAAGGCCAACTGCAAATCAATTATTTTTTTGGCAGATCAAGTTTCGAGTTGCTGACAAATGCGATCTTCTTACTGTCGGGCGACCAGCTTGGAACATTAATGGTTCCCTGCCCTCCATAGATATACGCAATTGTTTTTGGAATACCTCCAGCGGCAGGCATCAGCCGCAAGTAAATCTTTTTGTAGAAAGGATGACTGGTGGGATCGATGTCTTTTGGAAAGGCTACATACAAGATCCACTTACCGTCAGGCGAAAAATGCGGAAACCAATTGTTGTACTCGTCAAAAGTTATCTGCTCTTCTTCGGTACCGTCCGGTTTCATTCTCCATAACTGCATAGTGCCGGTTCGCACGGAATTAAAATAAATGTACTTGCCATCCGGACTGTATTCCGGTCCGTCATCCAAGGTTGCATCTTCCGTAAGGATGGTCTCTTTCTTAGTCGCTATATCGATAGATACGATGTTCCATTCCTTATTTCGTTGTCCCGTAAAAACCAGCTTCTTGTTATCGGGTGACCAACTGTGCAAATACGAATGCCCATTCTCCTCGGATGTGATCTTGGTCGGATTGTCGGACCCTGTGACAGGCAGAATAAATATTGTCGACGTCCTTTTTTCTCCCACGTGATTGCTGATCGCCAACATTTTTCCATCATAGGATAACACGTGATCATTGTTGTTTTGGTTTGCGAAACCGGTGTTCAGCTTTGTGATGGTTCCCGTAGCCAGCTCATACTTGTACAAGAGGTTTTCACCCGGAGTCAGCGAATTGAAAATCAAATATTTATTGTCGGAAGTCCAATTAGGCGCTTGCAAAGAGTTGGGAGCACTGTGCAGAATTTTTCGGTGACCTGTCGTGACATCCATAATTTCGAGGTGACTTCCGATGTAATCACGGTAAGGAACAAAATTTTTCGGCGCGGGAATGATAATTTGCACGTTGCTGAAAACGGCTTTCTCCATAACGTCTTCAAGGTGGGAGCAGATAAAAAGCCCGGCGTAAACTTCCTCATTCAGATCCATTTCCTTCGTCACCGACTTGTAAGGCTCACCAAACACAGCAGCTGAAAAGGTGAACGTGTTGCCTACACGCTCCAGCTCAATTTCTGTAGGGTGATAGGTAGACAACACCACCTGATCGGTAGAATCCCCGTCTTTGGGCCGATACTGCAAGGACGTCAGGACGTCGCCGTGCACACAGGCGTCCGCATACCTTGAATCTGACGTTAACTTATCGCGAGCTATAATACCGATCTTCCGATGGCTGTCGGTGCCCTTTCCGATGAACTTTACCGAAGCTCTGATCATAAAATCACCTTTGATCTTCTTCCACAAGAAATGAAACTGATCTTCCGTCGCCCACATATTCTTGCCCGCACCCGCCATGGTATACGTTTGATTTTCTTTGTCATAGACGACAGATCCCTTTAGCTTTGGGTTGCCGACATCCTGATGATGTTCGAATATACCCACGGGTTCAAGCGCCTGACTGAACCCCAAAGTGCAGTGAAGGGAACAGGCCAGCAACAAAACTAAACTCGCGGGATGTAGCATTACATTCAACATGAGATTAACACGCATAGGTAGCAGGGTTAGATTTTGGGATTAATATTAGCTTCAAATTCATAGGGCGCAATTTTAAATTTCTACAATTTGGTTACACGCCGAAGGAAGTACAGCAATGGGCGTAAAGTGCTATCAGCGGTTAATTGCTGGTAACTTTCAATCATGCTTGCCTAAATATTATTACATTTATTTATCCCGGCTATCCAGATGTGGTCAAAGTATCTCTGAAGCCGGTCTGTTAAACCTTATAATTTCTTAATTAATATGATAAAACGTCATCTACTCTTAACGACTTTTCTATTTTCCGTATCCATTCTTTCCTCCCAGGCCCAAACCCGCGAAAAGGGACCATGGTGGCCGCATCCATTATGGGGCGCCGGTGACCAGGCAGGGGGATCAAACTGGATTACACCGGAAAAAATTGTGAAAGCGTTTTCACTCGTAAAGGAAGGAAAGGTATTTGAACTAGGTCATGTCTACGAGCGTGATATGCCTTTGGTCGGAAAACGGAGCTATAATATCTTTATTCCCGCATTTCCCACCTATGAACCCAGTGGCAAAGATCAGATCGTCTTTAATGACGAATATATCGCGGCGGAAATTGGGCAGGTAGGGACCCAGTTCGATGGTCCCGGCCATGTGGGCAAGCGAATGAAAATGGCTGATGGCAAAACATCCGATATATTTTACAACGGTATCCCTGGTGATGAAATGAAAAGCGCCTATGGTTTGAACAAGCTAGGCGTTGAGAACGTCAAGCCTATTATTACAAAGGGAATTTTGCTCGATATTGCCGGCTACAAGGGAGTAGATACCTTACCGGAAGGTTACGAAATTACTATGGACGATATCAACAAGACATTGGCGAAACAGGGACTTAAAGAAAGCGACATAGAACCTGGAGATGCTTTGCTCTTTAACCTCGGCTGGTGGAGGATCTGGCCAGACCCCAAAACCACGTCAGGAAACCCCGCACATATAGGCACCGAAGTCATTCAATGGGTCATTGCCAAAAAGCCCTCTATGGTTGGATCCGACTCAAACCTGGACAGCCCTGAAGCTAAAGTCCACTCAGAGCTTATCTTAAAAAATGGAATCTTTAATCTCGAACTGATGAACTTTGCTACTTTCTCTGGTGAAAAAGTTTACAAGTTCCTATTTGTGTTTACACCGCTACGACTGAAAGGTGCCACGGGATCTCCTGGAAGACCGCTCGCAATTTATTAACGTTAGGACCAGGCGCTCAGCGCGTATTGTGAAGTGCATTCACTTTTCTTCTAACCCTCCTGGAAATAAATTGTGTTAGGATCGGAGTAAAGATAATGGTGGTAACAACAGCAGCAGCAATCTGCGAAGTTGCAACGTTGACAATAGGCGCTAACGACGGATCAACAAGGGCAACGGCTGCAGGAGTTGCCACAGCATTGCCCGCCGTGCTGGATGCCGCCGCCCCGCAAATTCCCGTGCCCCCTACTCCTCTATCCGCAAGTATATTGAACAATCCGCCGAAGAAAGTGGTGATTATGCCTAAAAGGATTCCCGGAAGACCTGCCTCAATAATTGTTTTTAAATTCAAACCGGCACCGAGGGCGAATGCAAAAAAAGGAATCAAAATCATGCCCCCTTGTAGAAGAAATTGCCTCAGGTCCTGATCGAGGTTGCCGAGCACGACACCGATTAACAACGGCAGTATTACGCCCAGCAAAGGTAGAAGTGGAAGATTTGCCAGACCTGCGGTGCCCAAAGCCACCATCGTTAAAAAAGGCCCGTCGTTGACGGAAATAACAGCGATGGCTCCGACATCTGTTTCATCCCCAAATTCGCCAGCCAGCGCAGCGTATAGTCCGCCATTTGAATTCGTAACCGCCGAAATGATCGCCAGTGCCGATAATCCAAAAAATCCTGCGTCTCCAAAAAGAGTTGCCACTCCAATTCCCAATAAAGCCCCAATGAGAAACTTTGTTAACGTTACGGCTACACCTTTTTTTACAGCCAATGCCGTTGACCTGAAATTAATGCCAGCGCCCATACACACCAGGAAGGCGCCAATCAATGCTCCGGATCCTTTTGCGAGCGATGTTGTCAAACCGCCAATATTCAAAAGCTCCGGAAAGAATGTATTAATAATCACACCAATAAATAATGGTACGATCATCATCCCACCCGGAATTTTCTCAATGGCTGACTTTATTCTCATGAGCAGTGAGGGTTCTGTTATCAATCTGCTGAGCGGGCGTTGTAAAGATCGAGTTATCCGAATTTATTCCGCATCAGATTTCCATATTGCTAGTACTCCCTTATATCCGAAACCACCGGTTCTTTTGGGCACGTTATCCGCATAGGCGTGCTCCATATTTAATTGCTTGTATCATACTTTCAGCATTTGCTTCGCCCTTCCCTCCTTTGTCGAAAGCCACTCCGTGATCGACTGACACCCGTATGACTGGCAGACCAAGCGTTATGTTTACACCCGAAAGGCCTTCCCACTTGCCACGCTCATGATTGTAGCTGAACCCCAAAAGCTTTGTAGGAATATGCCCCTGATCATGATACATGCAAACGACAACGTCGTATTGCCCCCCTTTCATCTTTGGAAAAATGGTGTCGGGCGGAAATGGCCCTTCAGCATGTATTCCGGATTTGACGGCCGCCTCTATCGCCGGAATAATTTCATCAATCTCTTCCGTTCCAAATAATCCATTTTCACCTGCATGAGGGTTCAATCCTGCAACGGCAATTTTTGGATTTGCTATATCGATTCTCCTTAACGCAGTGTCCGCCAGCTGGATCACTTTCAATACCCTTTCTTTCTTAACGCGCTTAATTGCTTCCAACAGCGACACGTGCGTTGACACATGGACCACCCGGAATTGCCCGTCGGCCAACATCATCGTATAGTCTTTTGTGTCTGTCAACGCTGCATAAATTTCAGTGTGTCCGGCAAAATTAAATCCGGCTTTCTGAATGGCCTCTTTGTGGATCGGACCGGTAATAGTTGCATCAATTTCTCCACTTTTTGCCAGGTCAATTACTTTCTTAACGTATTCGAACGAAGCTTTTCCCGTCATAGCCGAAACAGTGTTAAACTGAAAGCTTGCATCAACGTTTTTCATATCCAGTACATCGATGGTCCCAAACCGGTAACAACCTTCTGACGGCTTTGCGATTGCATTTATTTTCAGGTTAAATCCACAAAGGGAAATTATCTGAAGCATGATCCGGGCATCACAAACCACAAGCGGTTTGCAGATTTCATAAATTTCTTTTTGCATGAGCGCCTTCGCTGCTATCTCCGGCCCGATTCCCGCCGGGTCCCCCGCGCTAATGCCTAAGATGGGCAGCTTCTTTTCCATTCGTATCAGTTGTGGCGTTTTGTACAATTCCTTAAAATCGTCGGCCACTCATAACTCCCGGGTTTTACGGTGACACAACCCAGTTTAGAACTTTGTGTCGGCAACATCAGTGAAACTACCCCTGGCGCAACCTCCTTCATCACTGCCAACCTGTCCACGTTCAGACTCCTGATCAATGCAGACGCCGTGGCACCGCCGGTAAGGTACCAGTGAATCCGGTCCAAGGGAATATTAGTATTAATGTAATCCATCAACGCGACAAAATAATGCAAAAATTTTTCTGACAATGATTTATTATGCTGAATGGGATGATCAATGATAACTGCAGCAACCTTATGAAGATGCAAGGAGGTCAAAATTTCCTGGAACCACGTCAAGACCGCGTCGTCATGCAGCAGAAATTCACGTCCTTCAAACTCGCCGGGGCATGGATGAATTGGTATGTTTGAATTAACAAGCCACGCTTTTTCACTGGCAGACCTGACTGTGCTTCCATTGACAATCATTGTAAATTCAAAGTCGTTCTCTACGTTTTGACGATCCGATTCTTTTTCCTTGAATCCCAAATGCTCAACGTAAGTTTCAAACAATTCAGCCGCCCCACAACATAGATCGTTGGCGTCCGTTCCGGCGACATAATTTTTCAAATCATCTTTTGATTCTATATCGCCTGTAACGATGCCCGAGGTTGGAATGGGATCGTGTTGACCAATGTGAACATGGTGCAACGCAGGGTCGGCTGTATTTAACCGGTCAGCGATAAAGGATGACGATATGGGAAAGTCAGGATCGGTAGAAAAAACGGTATCGTGCAATTTTATACCATGGACAAAATATTCACCGCCGACAATTTTTCTTCCGCGGGTTGGATTTCCCGGCATGAGTAAAATTCTTCTAAAGTTCAGACACTGCTGCAGAACACTAAGCTCCGCGACTAGATGACCTCTCAATACCGAGTCTATCTTCTTGAACAAATTAAATGGCTTGTCAATGTCTTTTAGCTGCGCAGCAATCTCAAGACTCTTTTTTACTGCCTCACTTTCGCTTAAAGAACGGGTATTTGTGTCGAAAACCACCACATCAGCGCTAGTGCCTGTATCAAGGCTCAATTGAATTTCTGTTGTTAATCCGTAGCGATGCGCAATTCCTCCAATTTCTGCAGCTCCTGAAAAGTCATCGGCAAGTACTAATAACTTATCTTTATTGATCACATTCCGTTTGTCTATCGATGAATACTCAACGCTTGGGCCAGAACCGAGTTGATTTTTCTTAAGGGAGCATCCTTCGTCATACCTTTTGGCAGGCTAACCTTTCTGAAGAAGTAATTCTCCCTGGAGACTCATTGCCTCGCCGACCGGATAAAGCCTCTGCGGCAATTTAACGAATATAAGAAAAAGAATACCGCGGGCGTTACTCCACGGTTTCCAATGGTTGAAGATGCTTAGCCCGATGATCTTGTTGTAAGGGACTATTCGCTCTTTAGGTTATCAACGGGATTGACAAAAATCGCCCGCCATGTTTGTGAGCCAATGGTTATCAGCGCAAATAAAATAAGAAAGAGTATTCCCAGAAGGATTGTAGGGACATCGACGTTTACATGATAGGCGATCAATTCCAACCACATGTTGTTTAGAAAATAGGCGGCGGGCACCGCTATTACAATTGCAATCAGCAGAACCGATAAAAATCCTTTTGACAGTAAATAAACTAATGCGCCGTCACTACTTCCCAAAATTTTGCGGATTGAAATTTCTTTTATCCGCGACTCGGTCGTGTAGGTGGCCATTCCCAAAAGGCCCAGACAAGAAATCAGAATTGCCAGAAACGCGATGAAGCCGAGGATGTCTACCGCATCGCCGAATATAGTATCATAAAATAAGCGGATTTCCGATCCTAAATCTTTGTAGTCCACCTTCAAGCCCGGATTGACAATGCTCCAGGCTTTCTCCACGGAATTTGCCGCCTCTTCGTATGTACCGGTATACTTAACGTGAAGCAAACTCAGTTCGTCAGCATTAGACATCAGCACCATCGGCTCGATTTCATTCAAGAGCAGGGAATGATTATAGTCTTCGACCACACCGATTATTTTTTTTCGTGAAGAATCGCTTTGAAAAATTATTTCTTCACCGATAGCGTCAAACGGCGTGTCATATTGAAAAGCCTTTAAAGCACGATCGTTGATGACAACAAAGTCTTTATTTGACACGTTATCCGCAGAGAAAAATTTTCCGGCAGTCAGCTTTACGCCGATATTTTCGAGGTAATTTTCGTCCACTACAAAGACCTTCAATCCCGTCCATTCCTTTTCAGCAAGATCCTTTTTGAATCCATTGCCACGCGTCATCCCGGCCGCGGGAATGTGCGAGGCCGCGCTGACGTTTATGACGTTGCCATACTTCAGGAGCTCCGTTTTAAGCTTTTGGACGGAGGTGTTATTTAAACGGACAATCATATTGTTTTCATAGGTAAATCCATG
>DASUTP010000444.1:0-10918 GCA_036374515.1 Chryseolinea sp.
TGTAGAAAGCACGTGCTGATCTTCTCTGGACGAGAGTTCGATTCTCTCCGGCTCCACCTTCGTCCGCCATAGCCCCGACTTGTCGGGGCGACGGCGGACTTCGTTTCACCGAAATTTCTTTTGTGCGTCTGAACGTTTTGCTGCGGCGTGCTTCGGCGGACGCCGTCCAACCGCGCACGCCATAGCGATGCTTCGTCGCGACGGCGTGCCGCGCTCCAAGAATCTGGATACGCCTTAACTTTTGTGCACGCGTGCCAACGCGCTGCCTCAGTGCGGCGGCGGATTTTCATCCTAACGGATGGTATCAGATTAATTTACTGAAACCCACTTGTGCAAAAATGCGTGATTTCCGCTCCTCAGTTTTCCGTTCTGCAGGAAAAGCTTTCTCAATTTTGAGCAATGGAATCCTGGACGGTTTACATTCTGACCTTTGCCGATGACAAAATCTATATTGGTTGGTCGAATAATTTTGACGGCCCTTGAAGCTGCATCAAGCTGGCAAAATAAAATCACGATGCCGCAGTTGCAAGGTTGTCACAATTGTTCATTCGCTCCTCAGCGCATCGACCGGATTGGCCTTCACAGCTTTTAATACGACTGATGCCACTGTTACCAGCATGATTATCATTAACAACGCTATTGGGATTAAGAAATGCCACCATTGCAGCTCGATTCGTTCTGTAAATCGCTGTAGGTAGCCCTGCGACAATTGCCAGGCAATTGGCATCCCGATGACAACGGCGACTGCAATCTGTGTTAACGTCGTCTTGAGCAGCATCTTCGAGATGTGGTGAATTCTTGCGCCGAGAATCTTGCGGATGCTGATTTCCTTTATCTTTTCAGTAACGGTATTTGCAATCATTCCGAGAAGACCAAGGCAAGCCACGGCCACTGCAAGCGCTGTGAACAAGGTGATTTGATTGCGGGTAACTTTTTGATCATCGTATTGCGCTCGCACTTTGTCATCCAGGAAATACCACTGGAAAGGATTGCCGGGAAATTGCGCGTTATAATAAGCACTGAATTTTTTAAGGAAATCATCGACAGTGCGCAGATCTATTTTTACAGAAATTCGCTCTCCTAAATCGATTGACGACAGGTTGTCCATATAGCTGAGACAAAGCCCACGCCCCGTTTCAGCTTCTGTGTTGTTTTGAGCAGAGTAGTAGGGCGCCACACGATAATCGTCAATGACACCAATTATTTTTACTTTTTTCCAGCCGCCTGCCGCCGAATATTCAATGAATGAGCCCACCGCACTTTCGGGAGATCCAATGCCCAATCGTTCTAACGCGAGTCGACTAAGAATTATAACGGAATCTTTTTCGTCTTTAACAAAATTTCGGCCAGCGATAACTTTAAGATCGTAAAAAGGAATGAAGTTTTCGTCAACACCTCCCTGTGAGTCAATGCCCCACCAAATATCACTGCCCACACGGCGGAGCGACTCATCAAACGCTGCCGCCCCCTCGCCGCAGACACGACCACTCAGACATACTTCCTGCTTACCCAATTCACTCCGAATATAATTAGCAAGTGCCGTGATCTTTGTCGCTCTCTGTTCTTCAAGACCGACGATGGGCGCTTCAACGACAAGCACATTCTCGCGGGCAACACCTATTTCTTTATCCAATATGAAATTCAACTGGTCGTTCATTACGAAAATGCACGCGATCAGGGTCAATGCAGAGCCGTACTGAACAGTTGTAAAAAATGTTGTCGCTATCCTTCCGGGAGCCGGGCTATTTTTTACCAGTAACTGTTTCGTAGTATTATTCCATGTGACGTATGTGGGATATAATGCTGTTAACAGAATTCCACTAAGAAAGATAATCGCGAAAAACGTGATAGTGTTCAGACTCCATTCATTGAATGGCAACAACTCGATATTCAACAACGTGCTAAATGGTGTTCTGACGAGTTGCGCGAACGTCGTTCCTATCAATGCGGCGATAACATTTATTAATGCTGACTGGCAAACAAATTGAATAAAGAGATCTGGAAGCAATGCGCCAGCGGCTTTCCTCGTAGCTATTTCCTTGAATCGCGACCTGCTCCTTGATACGGTCAGATTCACATAATTCAGCCAGGCCATTATCAAAACGGCTACAGCTACAGCAGCAAGTATTTGGATTGTAAATTTAGACTTAGTCTTAAACGGTTCTGATTTCATTTGACTAAATGCGATTTCACTGAGCGGCTGGGATAGGAAATCCGCTCTCACATGTGTATTTTGTTCCAGCCAGTGGCCGATCAACCTGGTCTTGTTTTCATTCATGAGATCAGCAAGTCGCCCTGCACTTTCCATTTTGCAATACATATAAGCCATTCTCCCAGAGCGCTCATCCCATTTATTTAAAACGCTTTGGTTCGAAAAGATCAACTCGAACTGCAAATGTGAGTTGCGTGGAAGATCTTTGATTACAGCCGTAACTTCAAATGGTTTTCCATTGCATTTGATTTGTTTGCCAAGGGCTTCACCATCAAAAATCTTTTGAGCAAGGGTTTCGGTTAACACTACGCCATCAGCAACAGTCAGCGCTGTTGCGGGGTTACCTGCTATGGTAGGCAAATTAAAGAAGTTGATAAAGTTGGCGTCTGCGCATATTGCCGCATCATGCCGAAGCCCCAGCACGAATTGATCATTGTTATCTAGGGTGACGACCAGATTTCGGTAAAGGCTAGGTGTATTGGATTCCAGAAAATCATTTTGAGCCAAATAGCGCGTGATGTCCTCAATTTGATTATGTTCTTTCAAATCGCTTGCAACACATGAAAACATAAATGGAAAATTGAGGTGTCCCCAGTTCGCCCCGCCATCTTCAGTCCACCTGAAATCGAGATACGGGCGTTCTATCCTCTCGTGATCCTTGATGAACTGGTCACTGGTCAGTTCATATTGCGAGAATGGCCACAGAATAAAAAATACTGCAAACCCAATGGACAAACCCAGCAAATTTATTCCTGTGAAGAATGGATTTCTGGACATTAGACGGATGGCCAGCTTAAGATAATTGGAAAGCATGATTGATCTTTCTTGGGGCACGTCAAACCCTGCGCCAACTTACATTCCGCAGGGTAATCCATTGGTTTTTGAATTGAAGATACTAAAGTGTTCTGAAACGAAACAAAGAGACGTTTCAGATTGAATCAAAAAGTAGCATCTCCGAACGGCCATCGAACTTGTTTTTAATCTCCGGGACGTAAGTTAAAGGCACGCTTCATAGCGACGGCTTCCCTCCAGAATTTACTTTTGTGCCTGGGCGTGAAAATTCATCAAATGACTCCGGAGTTTCGAATGATCAAAACAGAATGGTGGTTAGGTTTAAAGTAAAATTTTAGTTCTTGCAAATGGAGTTAAATTGCCTCTTGTTTATTTTCCAACGCTATTTGCAAATTTCACTCCCATGGCATGAAACAACAAAATGCTTATAATATTCTAGAAAGCTTTGATCAAATACAGGCGATCTTGGGAAAACACGGAAAATCAATTAACGATTGCGATCAGTTAGATTACAACGGGGCTTACGTAACATATCTAAGCGACGGTAAAGTATTATTATTTTCAAATAATGGCGTGATCGGTATTTTTTTTAACGACCCCTCCACATATGAGAGTATGCTTGCTGAAAGGAATTTCCCTGTTCCTGATCCCCCTCGATGTTTTACCAAGTTAGACACCTTACGAGTCCATCAAATTTTGATGTTTATTTATTTGTCGAGAAAATAAAAAAAAATGGGAATCTCTGGAATTCCGCACTCACAAGTCGAGGAGACATTTCGAAGATTATCTCAAAAAATAAATGATATTGGTAAGAAGGATATAACACCGGCAGAATTTATTTCGGTCGGAACCTTTCTACAGGAGATCTTGCGAATTGAATATAGTGGAAAATGGAGGATAGATCAGGAATACGGCTCACTAAACCCATACTATATTCCCAGCGTTTCATTTTCCGATTTTACAATACCACTATGGAAACGGATAGACGAGCACTGGCGAAAGGGTAAAAATGTTTCTTTAGATAAATTGTACCAAGAATTGAAAAATGAAATATCATTTTTCAAATAACACTAAATAAGATTGACGAGAGATAAAAGTTAACCATGTATTTATCCTCCGTGCAATTCAGTGTCGGAATTGCACGTGTGACGCTTGTGAGGTACAAAGAATAACCTTGGCTCATCAGAACACTGGTGGATTGGCAAATCAAACAAGCAGAGTCGGATGGTCTATCGACTTGTTTTAACTATACAGTTTAGCCAGTCCACAGCTGACTCCCTTAGTCCGCAACTGAAATGTTTTTGAAAGGATGGATTGTCTAAATTTCGTCAGGAAAACTTCGGGTCTATATTGTTCTCGGTTGTTCAGTTGGAGGATATAGGGGGGTAGCTTATTAAGGAAGGAACCGATCCCTTCAATAGGTAGATTGTTACGGAGTGTTTAACACCAAAACGTCGAAACGTTATGCATAAGCTAGTACGAAAGTTGTCTGGTAATATTTTTCGATCGCCCGCCGTTGCAGTTTGCAGGACGGAGAAGTCATGACTCTCAAACTGCTATTGTGGAGATTGTTCGGCTACTCGCCTTTCTCATAAAATTGTTGAACAAATCAGTTTAATCGACGTAAAGATGATAAGGAACTTTGCAAGGCCCCATGGTGACAATTGATATTCCGGTGTTGGATTTGATTGCTCCTGGCCGGCTCGAGCTAATAGAAGCTTTTGTACTAAACCAGCGAACCTCGCAAACTAATTTTATATGAATTGATGACAGATATTAAAGTAAGTAGGGAAGGAAATAAGAGAAATGTTTTTTTTAAGGAAGCAGGAAGGGTTCTGGTATATGGTGTTATCGTTTTCCTTGCAGCAGAATTGATGAGATGGAACGCAGCGAATGACGAATTTGAGGACAAATTTTCTGAATTCTCGTACGTTGAATACATGCAGTCTCTCTTACTGTTCCTTTGCGCTACTATATGTTTGTGGTTTTACTTATCGAAAAACACAACAAGCTTTAAGTTTATCTTTCTTTTGACCTTTGGATTTTCTTCCGCTGCATTCATCAGAGAGCAGGATATTTATTTTGAACAAGTGCTGGGTGATGGCACCTGGCCGTATCCCGTATATCTAATTCTTGGTTTTGTTGTCTATAAAACCTATAAGGGAAGGTTTGAAGCATGGGAACATATAGTGCAATATCTGCGCACAAAAAGTTATGCTTTTATGACATTCGGAATGATAACCATATTGATTTTCTCCAGACTTTTTGGAAGAACAATTTTTTGGCAAACTGTAATGGAAGAGAGATATTTCAGATCAGTAAAAAATGTTTCGGAAGAATGCTTGGAGTTATACGGTTATCTCTTCCTTTGCTTTGCTGTTGTCGAACTGGTGATATTAGTTCAGAAGAATCAAAAATCTTAGTTCTCTGATTATTGGTTCGATTCTGATAGGGTAGGAGATTGCTATTGGAGAACCTCGCATTACGGCTTCAAGAAGCGGCGGTTGCGCAGGGAGAAATACATTTAGAAAAGCACAGGCTTCGCCACCAAGTGTGCTTTGACATCTGGAATGATCCCTCTATTACCTACGACTAGGCTACACGCATTGCGCGTCTCAGCGGAGGGGCGTTTAACGACACCTGCCTACACAGCAAGGTCTTTGATCACAAATGAGTTAGCAAAGCCAACCTTTAAATGATAGGTCCGGAAATCAATCCGGACCTTCAAATTAATAAGACCTACCAATGAATTTCTGATCCCTTGTTTTCGCGCCAGTTATTTTGAAAGTACTCGGCATCTTCATCATTTCGCGGCTTCACGCCCAGAACAATGTTGCCTTTCTTTACTCCCGACTCATATATCTTGGCCCGCGCCTCAGGAATGCCGGAGCCTACGAGCGCGCCGATTATGCCTCCAGTTAATCCACCAGCTCCGGCGCCTGCAAGTCCAGCGGCCAGCGGTCCGGCGATAACAAGTCCAAGTCCAGGTATTGCCACGCTTGTGCCGATGGCAGCAATCACACCGGCGACTGCACCGATAGTTCCACCGATGGCTGAACCTTTGCCGGCTCCCTCTGCCGCCTTGGTGCCAATTTCAGTGTCCCCCACTTCATCCGTTGAAAAATTTTCCTTACGGGTTTTGTCCGACATTATCAGATCAATTTCCTCGTTTGTGTATCCTCGGTCTTGGAGTGTATTATATGCATTTTCTGCGCTTTCGCGGTCAGAGAACATTCCTGTCAGCATTCTTTGATCTTTAGTCGTGTTGCGATTTTGTTCCATAGTGTTGTTGTAGTGTTTAATTGTGATATATACATTAAAAAATCTTGATACCCTCTCCGCACTAATTCAATGCCACATTAAAACAACCGAATGGGCGTAAATGGATTAACGCGGGGTAGAATTTATGCCACTGATGGGGAAATACATTTTGATAGTGTGTATTAATATGCTCGGGTAATCTAGACCAGACAAACGCGTGAAACACAAATATCACTGATGACTAGATCAGTACATCCACGATAGAGCTACACACATGGGGACGAACTATACGGAAAAGACCCGACCGACCCTTTCGAAAAGCTTGAACGATCTAATATGTTATATTCTTTCTTTTTTAGAATGCAAAAAAACTTTTCATTGTTGAGTATGTCCAGGACCCTGGAATCGAACGCATTGAGCCGCTTTTGTGATTGGTGACAAGGGTAAAGACAGTGCCGCGCACCATCAAACGTTAAAAATGAGATCGAATTTTTGTTTGCTTTCACCGGCGTTAGCTTAAGGTAGTTACATCGTACAAACCACCCATTTTTTGCATGGGCAAAAACCCAATACCGCGGGAGATCTATTAGCCGCGTTCTGTACTTTACATACCGCATTAAAAAGAAGCAAGTGAGAGAGGGGCTCATTCTCGTCGACCCCTTGTTCGGATTTTTATACGGGCTGTTATCCAGTTAAAAAAAAATTTTCTGCAAACAATCCAGGGGGATTCGCTGTCATATTCTAAATAACTCTTTAACCTAAACGTATCGTTATGAAAAAATTACAAATGGCAGGTTCCGCTGCGATGTTACTAATTGCCGTGGCCTGCGAAAATCAGAATGACGTTAAATTCCTTCAGCCCGTTGATGACTCGCCCGTTTTTATGAAGTTGCCCGGTCATGACCAGCCAAATGGAAGAGTGGCGCGAAATACGGGGTATGCTGTGTATTCGGCTGAGTATCTTACCAGCGGAGAATCTGGTCAAGTTGGACGGACCATCTATTTTAAAGATGTTGGCAACAAGCAGTTGACTCAAGATTTCGTTCCAGGGCTCAGCCTCGATGGCACAGATAATATATCCTACTACATTGATGAGACCCGGCCGTCAGATGACCTACCCGTAGCCGTTAGCTCTGCTGCTATTGACCGCGCGATGCAAACCTGGGATGATGTTACTTGTTCAAACCTGGGAATGTTTAAAATTCCATCCCAGCCAGCGCAACCGACCGGCTTTGTGAGTGAAATATTAGGATTCGGAGGAAGCCTCGACTACGTCGCCGATGTAGTACATGCTGGATGGTTGCCCGGAGCTTTTTATGATTCGATAGCACCCGGGGGAAGTACGTTTATTTTGGGAGTCACATTTACCATTATTTTTACGGATGACGATGGCAACCCTGTCGACGTGGATAACAATAAGAAGCTTGATGTGGCCTGGCGCGAGATTTATTACAACGATGCTTTTGAATGGGCGGATGGAGATCATTATGACGTAGAAACGGTGGCACTTCACGAGGCAGGGCATGGGCTAAGCCAGGGCCACTTTGGAAAAGCTTTTAGCAACACCAGCAATAACAAGTTACATTTTGCTCCACGTGCGGTCATGAATGCAGCCTATTCAGGTATTCAGACTGAGATTGATGGCTCCGACAATGGCGGTCATTGTAGCAATTGGGCTAGCTGGCCAAACAATTAAAGTTACTGGGAAGATTGTAAGACTGAACGGAGGCGCATGGAGCTGAGTTCAGTTTTACAATCTTTGCTGTCGAAAATCCTAGACCCGAGACACGTGCTTGGTCAAAATTTTTTGATCAGTAGCTTATGCGGGAAGCCCATCACCAACCGAGCTGTCGATGTAAGCGCGGTAAGTGATGTCCGATGCACGGTACGCTCAACATTAACTGAAGCGACCTAGCTCGCGGCGAAGAATGATGGTTTTTTCTTCGCCTAAGGTTCCGTCGTGATGCATCCTTGCTAAGGCGGACTTCGTTTCGCCAAACTACTTTTGCTCCTCTCCGGAACTTTCGATTCTTACAGCTTTTCTTTTTAAAGACTTTCCCCGATATTCCTTGTTTTATTTTGCTGCAATCACAAAAAAGTCGTCAGCAAGTTTTTCCCTCGGTGTCCCGTAGCAAGAGGACATACTGAACAAAATCAATGCACATGAAATACTGCATATCAAAAATCCAGATACTTTTATTTTTGATCATCATACTAACGGCCTGCCAAAAAATCAATTCAGTTCAAAATAGTGGTGTTATCCATACAATCAATGGGCCAGTAGAGGTTGATAAATTAAAGTTTACTTTGACTCATGAGCACCTCATGTCCAACTTTGGAAAGGATCCTGACGAAGCACCCCAATACGATGAGGCAGCGCTGCTGAGCCAGGTAATTCCATATCTCAGAAAAGTAAAGTCTCTGGGGGTTAATTCGATTTTTGATTGCACCACTGCATATTTTGGAAGGCGGGTCGATCTTTTAAAAACGATGGCTGATTCAACGGGTGTTCAGATCGTAACGAATACGGGATTTTATGGTGCGGCCGATGACCGCTATGTACCAGAGTTTGCCTTCGGGGCGACGGCCGATGAAATATCAAAATTGTGGATCAAAGAATTTGAAGAAGGCATCGAAGGCACCGAAGTAAAACCGGGTTTTGTGAAACTTGCATTTGATGAGGGCATGCCTTCAGAGATAGACAAAAAACTTTTCACTGCCGGTATTCTGACACATCTCAATACAGGGCTTACGCTGGCTGTTCATACGGGCGACAATCCTGAAGCCGCAAGCACACAATTAAAATTACTTGCGCAACACCATGTGAGCCCCAACGCTTGGGTTTGGGTACATGCCCACCTGGTAGAGGATGTTGAATTATTGTTGAACGCAGCATCCGCAGGCGCATGGATCTCACTCGATGGAGCAAAGGAATCAAATGTGCAGGAGTACTTAAATAAGATTGATAGATTCAGATCACAAAATTTACTTCATAAGATTTTACTATCACATGATGGCGACGGCTTTCCTATGGGTGGTGAGATCAGGGAATTCGACGCGATTCCGCGGCATCTTATCCCGGCCATGCTGGCAAATGGATTTACCGAGAAAGAGGTCGAGCAAATAATGGTGCGAAACCCCAGGGAGGCGTTTGTGATCAGAACCAGAAGAACAGATTGATATCACCGATAGCAACTGGCCAACCTTGACGATAGTATTTTCGTGAACTCGACGCACGCCAAACCAGGCAATGCAATGACGCCTGCAATGCGATACCTGCTGACAAAATCCGTTGATGTCCTGACGATGACAGCCTCCAATCGCGGAAGACCCACGCGTGTGTGTGTCAACGTGCTATCTTTTTTCGCAGTGTTGTGATGCCAAAAGGCAAGTACAACGGACAAACACTTATCAAACTGGTGACAACAAAAATACCGGATAATGCGATAAGCACTAGTCCCAAAGTTCCAGGAATTACTCCAGAAAAATAAAGCCCGATGAGTACAATAGCGATTGTTACCCGTACAGCGCGATCGAGGGAACCCATGTTCTTTTTCATAGTTTGTTTTTTTTATAAAACTACTTTATCCAACCTTGTTCGTCTGTAACTAAAGTCACAGGCCCCATTGACATTTATCAGCCTGGCAATTTCTAAAACCGCGCTTTACCGGTGCTAAAAAAAAGCGCTTCAGAAGTTGGAATCATCCATACCATTAAGGATAGATTTTACGGATGCTTTTGGCGATGAACAAAAGAGGCAGGGGACTTCACGAAGAGAGATTGGCAGTCAGGACCGCAAAAATGATAAGTCATTCCGTCGTAGACAACGGTAAATTCGCTTTTACCAACGTCGATATGCATGTGACAAACCGGATCTATAGTAAACGAATTAGGTTGCTGATCGTGCTGCAGCTCGTGAAGCTCAAACTCCATCATCATATTCTTCAAACTATATAAACCAACGGATTTAAATTTAGTGGGATCGGTGAGCATCATCTTGAATTGGCTGGAGCATAAGACTTGGCCACGAACAGCAAGATTCATTATGCGTGCAGCGACGTTAATTGTTGAACCAAATAAATTTCCATTTTCGGTAAAAATCGGACCGTAGTGTAATCCAGCGTGGATCGAAAGGAAATGGTGTTCTTCAAGTGTAAGGCTATTCAATTTTTGGGCGGTGATGACCACGTCATCCGCATTATCTCCGATAAGCACGACTTGGTCGCCGATTCGTTGGACGACCCTTGACGAACCATGCAGCGCATAATCCACAAGCTGCATGTACTTGTTTACAATTCGGGCAGCAGATTCACCGCCATGCGCATCGGTCATAGCGGTGTATCCAGTCAAGTCTGCCATTAAGATAGCGAGGTCTTTTTCCATGTGGAGCTATTCAACAAATTTACACGAACCTACAATTAAAACCACGAGGGCATAGTACTTAAGAGACTGCGCGCAGGGATTAGGTAGGATCCAATGTGTTGTCTTCGACTTTATGACAAAAGCATTCGACACGTCGATAAACAATTCCCATCGGGCAATCAGCACAAGCTCTCAATTTGAGCAGAACCAGAGGCCCGATCTATAGCGAACATATCAAACCGGAGGGCGAATCCCTTATCCTGATTTAAATCATCATTCGATCTGAGATTC
>DASUTP010000445.1:0-3895 GCA_036374515.1 Chryseolinea sp.
GCGCTTAACAACAAGCCAGCCAGACAAACAATCCTTTTCATTTGTTTTAGTTTATATACCTGATCAAAATGGTTTCTGATTTATAAAGACTTTTGGTCACGTTTAATACACTTCGCCCACTTGACACCACAGCGATGAGTCTTCAACCTGTAATGTACGATCCGTTTTGAAATTTTAGAATGGGAATCTACTGGAGCTTGAAATAAAATTCTCCAATAATATTCGAGCTATCCCATGTATACTGCTTGTCGCCGGAAAGACGGAGCACATTCATGCGGACGTCTTTAAAGACCTGTTCAATCGTTAGATTAGGCTTCTTTAAGGCTTTAATAAGCTCCTGCGTGTAAAGGCCATTCCGACCCGTGCCATCAGAAGCTACAGATCCGGGCGATGTCGCGTAGGCGATAAATGATCCGCGTGCACGTTTCATTTCGCCAAGGCCTGAAGATACCGATCTAGTTGTCGCGGGGAAGGGATTATTCCGACATGCATCCAGGATCACAATGTTCATGCGCGAATTAGAACGTTCCATGTTCGCCAACACCATACGCTGCACGGGAAAACACATCCGCGTGATATCATCTTCAAATTTCACATCTGCATCAACCGGCACGAGATAGTTTTCATCCTGATACTGTACGCCATGACCCGCATAGTAAAATAATCCCACAGTCTGGTCCCGGGGACCGTTCGTTAATTTCTCATGAAACTTCCGCATGGCTTCACGCAACTGCACGTACGTGCAATTGGTAATTAATTGGACCTCAAAATTTGACTTGCGCAATTCAGTAGCGACATCCGTTGCGTCGTTTACCGGATTTTTTAAAATACCTATATCCTTGTTGTAATTGCTATTTCCGATGACCAGCGCATATCGCTTTTCATCTTTGTAGGCCGTCGCTAACGCGGGAACCAACCCGGTATTGACCTGCTGAACGGCGCTGGACTGATTCTGATTGTTTGAGGCACCCGCAGCTTCCTGTTTTTTTGCGTCGCTTGCATTGTTTTTGACAATTACCTGAGTTGTCTTCTTTTCCTCGCCAGGAGTTCTGCTTGCCGGAGTCGCGGCTTTAATGCTAGCACCATGGACTGAAGCGGCGGCAATTTCTTTGTTTGACGGATCCGTGCTCTTGGCCAACTGCAAATCTTCGTCTGCCGCCTGTTTATTGCCGTGTTTGGCATGAAACTGAGCCCGGTCGGCCAGGATCTGTGCTTTGACTTTTTTGTTCTTGTCGCTGTATGACAAAGCTTCCTTATAGTTTGATTCCGCGTCGCTCATTTTGCCCAAGCCGTCATAACAGCGGGCTTTGTACCAGTGGATTACAGCCAAATTATAGTGCTTTAAAAGAATGCTCTGATCCAGGTCATCCAGCGACTTTCTGTATTCATCTTTGTGGTAATAGGATTGACCACGATAAAAATACAGGTCTTCATCAAGGCGTTTGTTGTGGGCCGGATTAGAGAGTATTTTGGAAAACGATTCTATTACCGCCTCGTAGTCCTGCTGCCGGAATTTGGCAATGCCCTCATCAAATTCTTTAAAATCTTGTGCCAGGCCTAACGTTGATACAATGATCAAAACAAAGAGACTAAAAAGTGCCTGTTTCATGGGTTATCAGCAGTAGATAATTTCAAAGGTAGTTATACGTTGAAAATTAATGAACGTTTCTGAAAAAGAAGTTATCGGCTCAAACTGCAAAAAATGCTATTTTTGGGGTTCCAATACATGAGAAGAATCCTTTTATACACTTTCCTCCTCGCCTTTCTCCTGCCTTCCTGCAGCAACCGCAACACCACTAAGGTTGTAAAACCAAAGTATCATCATCGTTTTTACGATCGTAAAAAAGACAAGCGCACCAAGCGAACAAAACCCTTAAAAGTGCAGCATTGAGGTTGCTGGTTTGAACGTAGCCTGATAAAATTCGATCGGCCTTTTTGGCAATTATTATGAAATACGCCGTCAAAGGCGACCTTTCTTTTGGTTAGAGGTAAGAAGTAAGAAGTAAGAAGTAAGAGGTAAGAAGTTAGGGGTAGTAAAAGGTAAAAATTCAAGGGTCACACGATTACCGATCACCGATTACTGGTTACCGGTTACCGGTTACCAATACCCTCCCCACCCGTACCTCACGCCAATCCCCGCATGGTGAGATCTAGATTTCGCCGGAAGAACAATTTTGGATTGCTATGCTGCTGCAGGTGCACGGTAACAACGCTGCCTATCAATACCGTTGTAAAAAGGTTTGTGATATCGCGGGTACTCGTGTTTTTGGTGATTTCTTTTTTAAAGATCGCTTCCAGAATAAATTTTTCCAGCATCTGTTCAATGGACAGGATGTCGATCGATGTAACGGATTGCACGGTGGGGAAAATCAATCTCTTCTCTTCAGGTTTTACCGGAAAGGGTTTTGGCGATCGTTTGAAATCGGAAAGGTAGCGTACGAGGCTCAACATTAAACCAGGGTGCGATTCGTATCCCTCGCTCAGCTTATCAAACAGAAAATAAATTCCCTGAAGCCCTTCCTTTGGTTTCGCCAAAAGTTCTGCCGAGCGCGTGAGACACCAGATCCTGAAGAAGTAAAGCAAAATATCCTCCTTTTGCGGGAAGTATTTGAATAACGTTACCTTTGAGATTTTCACTTTGGCACAAAGGTCGTCGATGTACAAGTCATCAAACGATTTTTTTCCGATCAGTTTCAATGTATGATCCAAAACCTGCACCTTCAGACGGGCGGCCTTTTCTTTTCTGAGGCTCATTATCCATAAAAGTTACGACGGGAATTAATACTTTTATAAAAACTTCAATTTAAGGAATCCTTTAATGAGGCTCTGCACTTTTCTCCTTTTACTTCTAGCAGCAGGCTGCGCGCAGCACGCCACTAAAAAGCCGTTGGTGGGCTTAACTGTAGATTCTGCTATGGTGGTCTCCGCCCACCCACTAGCTTCGCGTGCAGGCGTATCGGTGCTTCGGAAAGGGGGAAATGCTATCGACGCCGCGATCGCCACACAGTTCGCGCTGGCGGTAGTCTATCCGTCGGCGGGAAATATCGGTGGTGGCGGCTTCATGGTAGTGCGTTTTAAAGATGGCACAACAACGACTCTCGACTATCGGGAAAAGGCACCCGCAAAAGCCACGCATGATATGTTCCTGGATGAGAATGGCGAGGTCATAGCTGACCTCAGCGCCCGCGGACATCTGGCCTGTGGAGTACCAGGAACGGTGGCGGGGTTGGTGGAGTCTCATGCAAAATATGGCAATCTCCCCTGGAAGGAACTGGTGCAGCCTGCCATCGATCTCGCGATTCAGGGATTTGTTCTTACTGCAAGGGAATCCGAAAGCCTAAACAGCCTTCAAGATGAATTAAAAAAATTTAACACGATCCCTCCCGATTTTTTGATCAAAACGCAATGGAAAGCCGGTGACACCATCCGATATACGGATCTCGGTCATACTTTGGAACGGATCCGCGACAACGGTTGGGCTGGCTTCTACGAGGGTAAAACAGCGGACGATATCGTGGCGGAAATGCAACGCGGCAATGGCTTGATCACATATGAAGATCTGAAATCGTATAAAGCCGCCTGGCGAAACGCTTTAACTTTTCAATACCGGGAATACAACGTTATCTCTATGGGGCCTCCGTCCAGCGGAGGCATCGCTTTAGCGCAGTTGCTTAGATCCGTTGAAAACTATCCTATATCGGCTTGGGGGCACAATACGGCGCGAACCATACACCTTTTAACAGAAGCGGAACGGCGGGCCTACGCAGATCGCGCCGCTTACCTGGGCGACCCGGATTTTATCGAAGTGCCTCTGGAAAAACTAATGGCAAAGATCTATGTGGCCGAGCGAATGAAAAGCTTTGATCCCGAAAAGGCCACGCCCAGCAGCGTGATC
>DASUTP010000446.1:0-3738 GCA_036374515.1 Chryseolinea sp.
TTGGTAGGCCGCGCGCTCACCGCACAATACCTGCCGAAGCGTACTGATTACGACAATCTAATACGTGCGAAGGGAAAGGAAGAAGGCCGAAAAGGTAATTTCAATTCGTGGCCGATAGACATGCTGACGCCCGGCGACGTATACGTTGCTGATAGCTATGGAAAAATTGTGGATGGGACGTTGATAGGCGACAATCTTGGCAACGCAATTTATACCAAATCAAAAAATGGTGTAATTTTTAATGGCTCCATTCGAGACTCAGAGGGTCTGGAAAAAATCGAAGGTTTCAACGCTTGGGTTAAAGGATATGATCCTTCTTACATACAGGAAATGATGTTAGGTGGGATAAATGTTCCGATCCGCATCGGTCGGGCTACTGTAATGCCGGGAGATGCTGTATTGGCTAAAAAAGGAGGAATTGTGTTTATTCCGGCGCACCTGGTTGCTGATCTTGTAATTAACGCAGAATTCATTGCGCTACGTGATCAGTTTGGCCACCAACGGCTGCGGGAGGGAAAATATACTCCCGGCGAAATCGATCAACAATGGACAGATGCCATTAAAAAGGATTTCCTGGCTTGGCTTGACCAAAACCCCGGCAAATTGCCGATGACACGCCAGGAGCTTGACGAGTACATGAAAAAAAGAACGTGGTAATTCAATTTTTTTTACGACCTAAACAACACTTATGAAAACGCCATCACAAATACTTCTTGAAAAATTTGGAGCAAAAGAGCCTCAGAAATCAATTACTGAATCGCAAGAACATGAAAATGGGCGTCGCGGATTCTTAAAGAAATCAGCAATGGGAGGGATGATGCTCGGTGGATTTATGTTCAGCTCAATAGAAGATACGCTAGCCCAATCGACTTCGAAAGTAAACCGGAGTTCCTCTCCAAGCGATCTGAAGATTACCGATATGCGATATGCAGTTGTCATGAATGGGCATGCGAGATGCCCCGTCATTCGTATCGATACGAATCAGGGAATTTATGGATTGGGGGAAGTCCGCGACGGCGCTTCGTATCGTTATGCCATGTTCCTGAAAAGTAGAATTTTGGGAATGAATCCCTGCAGCGTGGAACTGATCTTCCGACGGATTAAGCAGTTTGGCTTTCATGGGCGCCAGGCTGGCGGCGTCTGTGCTGTAGAGATGGCGTTGTGGGACCTTGCAGGGAAGGCATATAACGTGCCTGCATATCAGTTACTGGGCGGAAAATTCAGGGATCGTGTGCGACTCTATGCAGATACACCACAAGGCAACAATGAAGCGGAGTTCGTTGCAAGAATACAGAAACGATTGAATGAGCAGGGTTTTACCTTCATGAAGATGGACTTCGGTATCGAGTTGTTGAAAAACGTTAAGGATACTGCGACGAATAGCAACTTTTGGGATATTGGAAGACAGTGGACTAACGAGCCGATGAGTTACGGTGGCACAGAACACCAATTGACACAGATACAACTAACCGATAAAGGCCTGGAGATTTTGGCGAATCGTGTGGCGCTTGTCAGGGAAAAAATGGGGTATGACATTCCGTTAGCCTCCGACCACTATGGGCACTTTGACCATAACAACGCAATTCGCCTTGGAAAGGCGGTCGAGAAATATCGTTTGGCCTGGCTGGAGGATATGATCCCCTGGAAGTTCACCGAACAGTGGAAGACCATTTCCGATGCCATTGAGACTCCTACTACGACGGGAGAAGACATCTTTTTGAAAGAAGAATTCATCAAACTGATTGACGCGCGCGCGGTTGATATTGTCCATCCCGACCTCGCCTCATCGGGCGGGTTGCTGGAAACAAAAAAGATCGGGGATTACGCAGAAGAGAAGGGTGTGGCCATGGCAATGCATTTTGCCGGAACGCCGGTCTCATTTATGGCTAATGTTCATTGTGCTGCAGCAACCCACAATTTTATGGCGTTGGAACACCACTCAGTGGATGTCGATTACTGGATGGACCTTGTGAAGACCAAAAAGCCGATGGTGGAAAAAGGGTTCGCGGTTGTTCCTGAATCCCCAGGGCTGGGAATTGAACTAAATGAAGAGGTGGTGAAAAAGCATCTCGATCCCGAGAACCCCGCCTATTTTGCCCCCAGCAGTGATTGGGATAAGGATAGATCGTGGGATAGATTGTGGAGCTAACAGATACTCGAAATATCTTAGAAGCAATTCTTGAGCATGATGCCGGGGATTGCTTCATTTTTTTAAAAGAATTTTCTAATGCGTCAGCCGTCTTAAAATATTAACTGGCATGCAAAAACCCATTACAAGGATCGCCCTCATCTTATCGATCGTTTTTTTTCTTTCTTTTTTGGTGATGACCCTTCGTGGAAGTCACAATTCCGCTGGACTGTTGTTGGTCTTATCCTTTGGTGCCTTGGCATTGTTCTTCCGCGGGTATGAGCTCTTGAAGGGATACGCGTTTACTATTATGATTTTTGCGGCCGTGAGTGCAGCCATGTATTATCCGCAATATTTTATCCAGGTTGGTGATTTTAAACTTTCTAATTTGATAATTCCCCTCATGCAGGTGATCATGTTCGGCATGGGCACCACGTTGAGTGTTAAAGACTTTGGCAGAGTGATGCAAATGCCTAAAGGCGTCGTTATTGGTGTTGTGGCGCAGTATTCGATTATGCCGTTTACCGGATGGGCACTAACAAAATTATTTTCATTTCCTCCAGAAATTGCAGCTGGTATTATTCTTATTGGTTCGTGCCCGAGCGGCTTGGCCTCAAATGTAATGTCCTATCTCGCGCGGGCAAACGTCGCATTGTCTGTTACACTTACTGCACTGGCAACATTGCTGGCACCGTTAATGACGCCATTACTCATGCAACTACTTGCCGGGCAATATGTCGCGATTGATTTCTGGGGAATGGTCATCGACATTACGAAGATCATCATTGTGCCGGTAGGCGCAGGGTTAATTTTTAATCACTTCCTGCATGGAAAGTTTAAGATGCTGGATGCCAGCATGCCGGTAATATCCATGTTGGGGATCGGACTTATTATTGTCGTGATCACGTCGGCTGGCCGCAACCATCTTCTGGTTGTGGGCCCACTGCTGATTGTAGCTTGTTTCATACACAACGCGTTCGGATATACGCTAGGCTACTGGCTTAGCAGGGCTGTCGGATTGCCGGAGCGCGACTGCCGTACGGTTGCCCTGGAAGTCGGTTTGCAGAATGCTGGCCTTGGATCGGGGCTGGCCCTGGCGATGGGGAAACTGTCTACGGTGGGGCTTGCTCCTGCGGTTTTCTCCCCAATTATGAATAGCACCGGTTCGACTTTGGCATTGTGGTGGCGGGCGCGAACAAAAGAGGAGGAGCTGGAAAAGAAACCTTAATGTTGTGATTATTCAGTAGGCTTGCCTACGCGCAGGCGCTGTCCGGGATACTGAGACGGCTTGAACCTTTTGGAACTGCCTCTGATCTTCCTGGACCGTTCACGTTCACTTTTGTCGAACTCAATATATCTCGAAATTCCAATGGTGAATTGCGCGAAGATATCGCGTCGTTCGCTTGCGGTCTCGTACAGGCCTACCGTTGATTCCAGATTTTTCATATAGGGTCCTGACCGGGGATCAAAAACGCCGTAATTCACTCTCAGATCCAGCGAAATTCTCCAATGGTTCGAGGGGTCCCAGTCTGTGCGAAATCCCGCGCCGGCAAAAAGCTGAATGGGCCTGAAATCCTTTTTTTCCGCGATCATGTAACGATCTACCTGCG
>DASUTP010000447.1:0-18726 GCA_036374515.1 Chryseolinea sp.
AAGAACTTCGGGTCTAATATTGTAGAAGTCCCGTTTGGTTACAAAAAACATCACGACGGTGAGGTCTGAATTCTCTTTTTTAAGTCTTTGATTTAATCTCGACAATGCTTCGATGGTGAGATCAAAGCCCTTGTTCTTGAACTCATATCTGCCCGATGTAAAAAAATACAACGTCTTATCAAAGTCGAATGAGTATGACTGGAAGAAATGAGCCATTACAAACCGGTGGATCTCTTCCTTAAACAAAACGTGCTGGTTTTGAAATTCATGCAAGATTTCGAAGCGTTCAATATTCAGTCCGTTGGGTACTATCACCTCCGGTTTTCGCTTCAGCAGGTGCTTGCATTCCCTGGCGGTGACTTCGCTAACAGTGCTGAGCACATCCGCTTTATTGGCACACAAAAATTCGATCCGCGCTTCCGGCTCAATACCGAATTTTCGCGCTTCATCCTCCCACTTAAAAAATGGGAGGTGAGCATAGAAAAGGGGCGAATTTATAGCAAGGTGCCGCCCGAGCTGAGTTGCGTGGGTTGTAAAAACGGTCTTGACTGGCATCGCTTCACGCTTCATGTCCAAAATCGGCAATGCTGCCATCCATTCATGGAAATGCGCGATAACGTTCTGATCTTTTTCTATAAGCTTGATCAGCTCGTCAAAGAACAGTTTTGTCAAGTAGCCAAAAGAAACCACCTGGTTAAGCAACGGGCTATCCTTGTGTATATCGATACCGTGATTTTTCCACAGCAAATATTTAATAACGTTCAGCGATTTGTCCTGAACCGCATTGGGATTCAACAAGACGACGCGCGGCTTTCCTGTAATCAGCCACTGCGCGTAATGAACATCAAATCCCTTTTTGCGTAGCGTGGCGGCGGCCTGGCCAAAAATATCCTGGGAATCATCCAACGGCTCCAATTCTGCCTGAATGTTACGCGACAAATAGGGTCCTATCATGCAATAAGGCCCGCTAGCATTTTCCACCATGGATGGGGCTTTTGACCGGATGACGGTATAGATCCCGCCAACCTGATTACAAACTTCCCAGGCAACTTCGACGATACAGGAAGACGGAAAGTGTGTGGAGGCCGTTGGTCGTTTAGACATTTTCAATAATTAAAAACCAATAATAAATAAATGATGTTTACCTCACATGAATACTGTTATTTCGGCATGAAAGGGGCCATAGTGTCGTAATTATAACCGTACGTTAACCCTTTAAATGTCAAAATTTCTGAAATCATAACATCATTTTTAGTGGATTATGTTTTGAGGTCACCCTACAAAAACTCGCTGACCTATGAACTTTGAAAAATTTACCATAAAATCTCAAGAAGCTTTACAGAAGTCGGCCGAGATTGCCATGGGCTTACAAAATCAGGCAATCGAACCGGGCCATTTGCTGAAGGCTATTCTTGAAACGGATGAGAATGTTTCTGGCTACGTTATCAAAAAGCTAAACGTAAATTCATCGATCCTAAATAACAAGCTGGAAGAGATCTTGCACGGTTATCCCCGCATATCAGGGCAACAACCATATTTGTCTTCTGCCAGCAATTCGGTTTTGCAGCACGCAGAGAAGGAACTTCGTGAATTTAAAGACGAATACATCGCCATTGAACATTTGTTACTCGCCCTGCTGGCAAGCAAGGACAAAGTAAGTGGCCTCCTGAAAGACGCTGGATTCGAACGCCTGCCGTTAATAAAAGCGATAAAGGAACTTCGGGGCGGCACGAAAGTGACGGATCAAAATGCCGAGGCAAAATATAAATCGCTGGAGCGTTACTCAAAAAATCTCAACGATTTGGCGAACCAGGGCAAAATCGATCCCGTGATCGGCCGCGATGAAGAGATTCGGAGGGTGCTGCAAATTCTTTCACGCCGCACAAAAAATAATCCGATCCTTTTAGGTGAGCCAGGCGTAGGAAAGACCGCTATCGTTGAAGGTATGGCGCAACGGATCGTCAATGGTGATGTGCCCGAAAATCTTAAGGATAAAATTCTGGTATCGCTTGACATGGGCTTACTGGTGGCCGGAGCAAAATATAAGGGAGAGTTCGAAGAACGATTGAAATCCGTCATCAAGGAAGTCACGGATTCAAATGGACAAATTATCCTTTTCATTGATGAGATTCACACCTTGATCGGTGCAGGTGGAGGAGGCGAGGGTGCGATGGATGCTGCAAACTTGCTGAAGCCCGCGCTTGCCAGAGGCGAATTACATGCTATCGGCGCTACTACATTAAAAGAGTATCAAAAGTATATTGAAAAAGATAAGGCACTGGAACGTCGGTTCCAGTCGGTGATGGTCGATGAGCCCAGCACGGAAGATTCGATCTCGATCCTTCGCGGTATCAAGGACAAATATGAATTGCACCACGGTGTTCGGATCAAAGACGACGCCGTCATTGCCGCTGTGGAACTTTCCAGCCGGTATATCAGTGATCGCTTCCTACCCGACAAAGCCATCGACCTGATGGACGAAGCGGCGGCAAAGCTAAGGCTTGAAATGGACTCGCTGCCTGAGGAACTGGACGAACTCAATCGTAAGATCATGCAATTGGAGATCGAACGGGAAGCTATTCGCAGAGAAAAGGACAGGGAAAAGGAGAGCTTGCTGAGCAAGGAAATTGCTGAACTTGGTGAAGTGAGGAATTCGTTGAAAGCGAAATGGGAAAGCGAAAAGGAGGTGGTGCACGGAATTCAAAAAGCAAAGGAAGATATCGACAAACTGAAGTTCGAAGCGGAACAGGCGGAAAAAGCAGGCGATTACGGTAAAGTCGCGGAAATTCGCTACGGCAAGATCACGGAGACCGAAAAACGCCTTGACGAGTTCCAGCGCAAAATGAAAGAAATGCAGGGAGAAAAATCTCTGTTGAAAGAGGAAGTGGATAGTGAAGACATCGCGGAAGTTGTCGCCAAATGGACGGGAATTCCCGTTTCCAAAATGCTGCAAAGCGAACGTGAAAAACTTTTGCACCTGGAGGAAGAGCTGTCGCGGCGGGTGGCTGGTCAGGAAGAGGCCATCCGTGCCCTAAGCGACGCTGTTCGCAGAAGTCGTGCCGGATTGCAGGATCCGAAACGACCCATTGGAACTTTCATTTTTATGGGTACGACCGGCGTTGGTAAGACTGAATTGTCAAAAGCGCTTGCCGACTACCTTTTTAACGATGACAATGCGATGGTTCGAATTGATATGAGCGAATATCAAGAGAGACACAGCGTCAGCCGTCTCATCGGGGCGCCCCCTGGATATATCGGTTACGACGAAGGCGGCCAGTTAACGGAGTCAGTTAGAAGAAAACCGTATTCCGTCATTCTGCTGGATGAAATTGAAAAAGCGCACCCGGATGTTTTCAACATCTTGTTGCAAGTATTAGATGAAGGCCGATTGACCGACAATAAGGGACGTGTTGCAAACTTCAAGAATACGATCATTATCATGACGACGAACATGGGCTCGCAACTGATCCAGGAAAACTTTGAAAAAATAAACGATGAAAATTATTTCGATGTCATCGAGGAAACCAAGGATGAGGTGCTCACATTGTTGAAAAAGTCCGTGCGTCCGGAGTTCATAAATCGAATCGACGAGATCATCATGTTCCGGCCACTGACTCAGTCAGACATAAGAAAGATTGTCGACATACAGGTAAACCTCATCGAGAAGCGTTTGAAGGAAGCCGGGGTGAAAATAGAAATTTCAGAAGCGGCCCGTACTCGTCTGGCAAAGCTCGGTTTTGACCCTCAGTTTGGGGCCAGGCCGTTGAAGCGGGTGATCCAGCGGGAACTATTAAACGAGCTCTCAAAACAGATTCTGGCTGGAAAGGTTCATAAAGATTCTGTGATATTTATTGATTTAATAAATGAAACAGATTTCTCTTTTGAGAACCTTGAGGAGGCAGAAGTTGTTAAGTAATTGGTTTAAGGATTGTGATTCCCTCCCAAGCCATTGGGAAATGGATGTGTTGGTTCGAGGGGGTTTGGTTTAAGCCCCGGGGTGGTTCCCGGGGCTTTTTTTTGTCAAAAGTTTTTTAATCTTCGCACTCTGATTTAAAACTCATGAGTTCACGAATACGGTTGATATTTTTACTCCTCGCCTTGATCATTTGTACCACCCGGACAGCCACAGGGCAAAATGAAATTTCCCCCACCCCGTATTTTTCCTATGGAAAAGGTTTGGGCATCACCTCCCCTGATAGTCTGTTCATGCTGAACATTCGATTTAGAATGCAAAACAGACTGGCTTTTGTAACAGAAAGCGGAACCAATCTGGATATCGCCCAGGTAGAGGCGCGGGTGCGCAGACTGCGGCTTCGTTTTGATGGTTTTATTTACACGCCAAAGCTGAATTATGTTATTCAACTTGCCTTCAGCCGCGCGGATATGGATTGGGATGACACCAATTTTCCTAATATCATCCGCGATGCTATGATAATTTATGCGCTGACTGATCATTTTTCCGTAGGCGTAGGACAGACCAAATTACCCGGTAACAGACAACGTGTGAATTCTTCCGGCGACCTTCAATTTGCAGATCGTTCAATCGTTAACTCTACCTTCAATGTCGATAGGGATTTCGGGCTGCAGCTTTACTACAACAACAGCTTTCAGCAATTTCACTACGTGTTAAGGGCTGCAATCTCGTCGGGGGAAGGCCGCAACATCGTTTCCTCTGATCGAGGTCTGGCATATACGGGCCGCATCGAACTGCTGCCGCAGGGAAAATTTACCAACGGTGGCGACTACTTTGAAGGCGACCTGGCACGCGAGCCATCACCAAAAATTTCTATTGGACTCTCCTACTCGAATAATCAAAATGCCTTGCGAACGGGTGGGCAACTCGGCCGCTTCCTCTATGACTCGCGCGATATAGTTACGAATATGGTCGACTTCCTCATAAAATATAACGGCTGGGCGTTCGCCTCAGAATATTTGCACCGGAACGCAAATGATCCCATTACCGTGAACGATGTCGGCGACAAGCGATACGTATATGTTGGACACGGACTGAATTTTCAAGGAAGCTATTTGTTTAAGAATAACTACGAAATAGCGCTTCGTTATTCCGTTGTCAGGCCCGATGCTCCCATCCAGGAACTTGAGGAACGAACTCGCCAATATACGGTGGGCGCTTCGAAATATATCCGGGGGCATCGCCTGAAACTGCAGACAGACTTAACCTACGAACAAAATACGTGGCTGCAGGGCGAAGCGCCTGATCATAACAACTGGCAGTTGCGTTTGCAGATCGAGGCCGGAATTTAATCTTCACAGCTTTTACAATTTTATACGAAAATATTCGTAACAATCCTTGCAGCTTCCCGTTAGAAGCCTTAAGATTGCATACGAAAATGTTCGTAGTATGAAAAACAATTTGCCAAAAGCCACTGAAAAAGAGCTGGAAATCCTTCAAACCGTATGGAAAACGGGTGCAACATCGGTCAAAGATGTGCATGAAGCCTTAGGCGGTGACGAACTAAACGGCTACACCACCATTCTTAAACTAATGCAAATTATGCATGAAAAGGGGCTTTTGACACGCCAAAAAAGCGGGAAGCTGCATCTTTATGAGGCAGTGCCTACCCGGGAAAATACCCAGCAGCAGATTCTCGACCGAATGATCAATACCGTTTTTCAGGGGTCGGCAACGCGACTCGTGATGAGTGCTCTTGGAAATAAAAAATCTTCTAAGGAAGAATTGCAGGAGATAAAAAAATATTTGGAGGAACTCGAAAGAAATGATCTATGAAAACCGTGCTGGAATTTTTAGACGCAAGATGGATGCAGATTCTGGGTTACACGTTGCTCCATTCGTTATGGCAGGCGCTTGCCATTGCATGCATTGTTATTTTGCTTGTTCGTCTCATCCCCAATAAAGCATCCGGCGCCAGATATATCGTTTCCTCTTTGGGCCTAGTGGCGATTGTTGTTCTTTCAATCGGGACGTTTGCCCACCTCTACGGAACAACTGCAACAATCACGACGCCGACAATGCTGGTTGGTTCTTTTGCCAGGGAATTAACGAATGATGCAAACGCCTCGGTGATGACCTATGTGGATAACGCGAGAGCGCTCGTTCAGTTTTGCATGCCTTTGTTTCTTCTGACATGGATCGTTGGCACATCCATTTTTTACATGCGCATAGTGGCTGGGTTAGCATATGTCGAAAAGCTGCGGCGAAGATCAACCTTGCTCCAGAACGATTGGTCCGATTACCTGCAACGGATGTCGAGGCAACTCAATATCAACCGTTTCATTTCATTGGCAGAATCGAATCTGATACAAGCGCCCGTAATCATCGGACATCTCAAGCCGATGATCCTCATCCCAATCGGAATGTGTACAAGCCTTTCAACGGAACAATTGGAGACCATTTTTCTTCATGAGATGGCACACATACGAAGACGGGATTACCTAATCAATTTGATGCAGGTATCGCTGGAAGCCATTTACTTCTTCAATCCCTTTGTTTGGATTATTTCCGGCATAATGAAGCGCGAGCGCGAGCATTGTTGTGATGACACCGTCGTTCAACTGCACGGAAGCGCCAGGGAATACGCGCAAGCCTTGGCCACATTGGAAGAGCTGCGTCTTTCAAAGGCTGGCTTGTCCCTATCGATTGCAGAAAACAGAAATGAATTATTAAACCGAATCAAACGCCTTATGGAAAAGTCTGTTAAAAATTATTCCGGTCGCGAGAAGGTTGTTCCGGCATTGCTGCTGGTTATCGGGTTGATTTGTGCTTCGTGGATTTCTACCCAGTCGAGTCGGTCTGTATTGTCGACCACTTCCGGGGAACACGCTATTGTCACCTCCGATACAGTGAAGAAAGGCAAGAAAATTAAGCCTTCAAAAAAGGCTGAGGCAAAAACTAATGATGGTTTGATTGAAGAGCCAACTCCTTATCCTAACGGAGTGGCTGACGGCATTGAAAACACGGAGTTTGAGACGGAGTATGCAATGAGATTCTATCAGGGTGCACCCCCTCTGCCCCCTTTCGAGGATGAAATCCTATCTGTTCCCGGATTTCCACCTTTGGCAATGCCGTTTAACTTCGACATGATGCTGCATGAATTAGACACGCCCAGATTATCAGGAACCGGCAACTGGGAGCGCTTCGGCAGGGAATTCGAGGAAGAGTTCAAAGCTAAATTTGGAGACTTTTATGAAAAACATCAGGAAGAAATTCAGCGTATGCTGGAAGATGTGCACAATAAAGTAAATGGCAACTTTGGACCGGATTGGGAGCTTAACCTGGAGAAATTTGCTGAAAGGCAGGCAGAGTGGGCGCAAAATTCAGCAGCTCAATGGGAGCGTCACGCAGAATTGCTACAGAAAAACCAGGCGATGCACGATCAGGCATTGGAAGCACAAATGGAAGCGTTCGAGAAAAGTCGTGCTGTCCATCTGGACGCCTTTGAAAAAAGCCATGAAGCTTTTGAAAAGAGTATGAAGGCTTTTGAAGAAAAGAACCGGTTCTTCGAAGAGAAAATGAAACAACAGCTTATTGAGGATGGATATTTGGGTAAGGACGAGAAGTTAGAATCTATGCATTGGCATAACGGAAAGATCGAAATCAATGGCAAAAAAATCCGTCCGGAAGACGAAAAGAAATACAATGAAATTCACGAAAAGTATTTCGATCAGCAACTAAGAAAGCCCGATTAAAGAGCAGTGGTTGTGGAACGCTTGAATCATTTTGGAATCGAATTATTTTCAACGCGCAGTCCAACGGCTAAGATACCTTGTAACGTATCTACACGCATCAATTGTTCAAGTCTGATTTTGTACGTCCCTTTGTATTTGAATTGATGATCCTTCAATAATTCAAACCGATGATCATAAATATCACCAAGGCCGCTATTGCCAAATGGTTTTCCGCTCTTGGCATCAAAGAGATATTGCGTCACTAATTTTTTTTGAATTTCCGCGCCAGTGGAATCCAGCAGATAATACGTAAAGAATAGCCTGGCGTAAGGATATGAAACCGAGTTCCTAACGTTTCCATATAAAGTATAACGATCGGCCGGCTTATCGATGGTGAATTCAAACTCGGGCTTTTCGCTAACGATCCAATACCGTTCAGGGAAGTCCACGTTTTGCTCATATACCCTGGCATTGTCGCACGCCGAGAAGCCGATGCAAATTATTGAGAACAAAAAAAGAATTCTCATCGCTGACTGCCCGGTTTGGGTTTTCGATTGTGCCTGTTGCGACGTGCCTGGTCGCGACCTTCAGCAGCTCCGCCGGGTGGAGTGGGCCCGCTTTTTTTCTTCTTCCGTTTTTTTGACTTCCCTTTGAATTTCTGATCCATCCGAGCAAGGTCACTGTTTAGCGTTTCCACCGGAATCTTTTCCGCTTCAACATCCTTATCAAGGGTCGCGGGCTTCTTTCCCTCCTGATTCATGCGCAGGATCTGATTTACGCGCTGGATGTTCAATGGATACCAGGTGTTTTCTTCGTTGAACCCAAACCACATTATCTTCCGGAATATGTCTGTTTTCTGAAGGGTTGCCTCACCCTTTTCCGTTAACAGCGGACCTTCTATTTTGGGAATGTCTTCCAACGCTTCCATATAAGTTTCCAGTTCGTAGTTCAAACAACATTTCAATCGCCCACATTGACCGGAAAGTTTACTGGGGTTCAGGGACAAATTTTGATAACGAGCAGCACTTGTAGTAACATTCTTAAAATCGCTAAGCCAGGTTGCGCAGCAAAGTTCCCTTCCGCATACGCCAATGCCTCCCAAACGACCGGCTTCCTGCCTCAGGCTTATCTGCCGCATTTCGACGCGAATCTTAAATTCGCTCGCCAACAATTTAATGAGCTCGCGAAAATCAACGCGATCATCGGCCGAATAGAAGAAAGTGGCCTTCATATTATCCGCCTGGTACTCAATGTCGGAAAGTTTCATCTCCAGCCTAAGATCACGGATAATTTCCCGCGTGCGGTACAATGTCGGAAGCTCGCGCTTTTTTACCTCTTCGAACTTTTCCAAATCCTTTTGATGAGCAAGGCGATAGATTTTCTTTATTTCGTCGTCATTATTGACTTTTTTCTTTTGCATCTGCAACCGCACGAGCTCGCCCTGCATTGACACGTATCCAATATGGTGACCGTTAGGAACCTCCACGACCACTGCATCACCTGTAATGAGATTTAAATTTTCGGAATTTCGGAAAAAATCCTTTCGCCCATTCTTAAACCTGATCTCAACAATTTTGAATTTGTCCACCGATGGCATTTCCATATTCGAAAGCCAATCGAAAACATTCATCTTATTGCAGCCACCTGTATTACACGCACCGTTATTTTTACAACCAGAGACGGCGCCGTTTTTTGTTGTTCCACACGAGCATCCCATCCCGCTAACCTTTATAGTTCATTAAATCCTGACCAATATCTTTTCTATAATACAACCCTTCCCAGTAAACCTGAGCTGCTGTTTGATAAACCTGGGCGCGGGCTTCTTCCAAGGAATTGCCTTTGCCAGTTATAGCCAGCACTCGCCCCCCATCTGTTAATACATTGTTGTTTTGTTTTTTAGTTCCCGCATGAAAAATAAGCGCCTCAGCGTCTTTCTCCAATCCCACAATAGATTTACCGGTCTTATATTCGCCGGGATATCCTCCCGATACCAGCGCAACCGTTACGGCATGGTGCTCATCGATATCCACGCTTTTGTTTTTTAAATCGCCTTTTGCCGCCGCAACCAACAATTCGACAAAATCATTCTTGATGCGCGGCATTACAGCTTGTGTTTCGGGGTCACCCATGCGCGCATTGTATTCAATTACAAAAGGCTCACCGCCAACATTCATTATTCCCACAAAAATGAACCCTTTATACTCAATGCCTTCTTCCTGCAGTCCAAAAATAGTTGGCTTTACAACCCGTTCCTCGATTTTCGCCATGAACGCGGAATTCGCGAACGACACCGGCGATACCGCTCCCATTCCGCCAGTATTGAGACCAAGGTCACCCTCTCCTATCCGTTTATAATCTTTCGCTTCCGGAAGAATAACATAGTCACGCCCGTCGGTGAGAACAAAAACAGAAAGCTCTATACCATTTAAAAACTCCTCGATTAATACCTTGGCGCTGGCCTCACCGAATTTCTTGTTTACCAGCATTTCTTTAATTACCGCCTTTGCTTCGCCCTGGCTCAGGCTTATGATCACGCCCTTGCCGGCGGCCAAGCCATCAGCTTTTAACACGATTGGCGGTTTACAAGTGGATATGTAATCAAAAGCCTGCGTTAAATCCGACGCTTCAAATGCCCTCGCTTTTGCCGTGGGTATGTGATGCCGGATCATAAACTGCTTGGAAAAATCCTTGCTGCCTTCCAGCTGTGCCCCTGCTTTACCCGGGCCAACCATGAGGATGTTTTTCAACTGTGGATCCGATTCAAAGAAATCACGGATACCGTTTACAAGCGGGCCTTCCGGGCCGACGATAACGAGCTGGATCTCCTTCTTAACACAAAATGCCGCAAGTCCGGCAAAATCATTGATATTAATGGCAACGTTCTCTGCTATCATGGAAGTCCCTGCATTCCCGGGAGCAACAAATATCTGGTCGCAAAGGTGACTCTGCCGGATCTTCCAGCAAAGCGCATGCTCCCTGCCACCATTACCAATAACGAGAATATTCATGGATCCAATTTCAGTTGAATGCCAAAGATAACGGCGATTTCGGGGAAATAAAATATCCCTTTACGCTTATTGCGTCAATCGGGACGGGCTGGAACTAAAACCGTGAAGGTTTTGCCTTCACGGTTTCAAATAAAGTAAGTAATGCTTAATTGGCGTACTCAGACATAAATTTGATCCGCATCATCCGCACTTCTTCTTCAGAATAGTCGGACATCGAGCGGTCTCCCAATGCCTTGTCGAGGTTATCGGTCTCCGCATTCATAAAGTAATCGTGGATGTCGTCTTGTTTATGCGGATCGATTACTTGGTCGATATAGTAATTAAGATTCAATTTGGTGCCTGAATAACAGATATTCTCAATCTCCGTGAGAAGGTCCTCAAAGGATAACCGGGCTTTCTCAGCAATCTCTTCGAGATCAACCTTTCGGTCTATCTGCTGAATGATAAGGATTTTTGTCTTCGATTTATTAACCGACGATTTTACAACTACCTCGTTAGCCGTTTCAATATCATTCTCATCAACATAGTTTTGAATTACTTCCAGGAACTTCGCGCCAAACTTGTTGACTTTACCCATTCCGACACCATTCACCTGCGCCAGGTCCTCTTTCGTAGTGGGATAGGTCGTTGCCATTTCTTCCAGAGAAGGATCCTGGAAGATTACGTATGGCGGAAGATTTTTTTCCTTCGCCATTTTCTTGCGCAACGTTTTTAAAATTTCAAAAAGCTTAACATCGTAAGCCCTCGCATTGACAGGACCTTTATCGGTTGATTCTTCTTCTTCTTCTATCTCGGTTGTAAAGTCATGATCGCGGGCAAGCACAATCTCGTGCGGCTTCTTTAAGAATTCATGCCCCCTTTGACTTATTTTGAGATTACCGATATTGTCAATATCCTTTTCAAGATATTGGTAGATCAGCGCCTGGCGTATAACAGATTTCCAATAATCACCATCCTCATTTGATCCTTTACCATAAACGTTTAGGTCGAAATGGCCATAACTTTTCACATACTCATCTTCGACGCCACGAATCACGTTCACCAGGTGATTCAACCCAAAACGTTCATTGGTTTGCTTCACGACCTGTAGTACCAGGGTTACGGCATCCGTTCCATCGAATCGTTCGCGTGGATGCACGCAATTGTCGCACATTCCACAGTTCTCTTGTCCGAATTCTTCACCAAAGTAATGAAGCAGCTGTCTACGCCTGCACACTGGAGATTCGGCATAATACTCCATTTCCTGCAGAAGCGTCCGGGCATTTTCACGCTCCTGGACAGGTTTATCTTTATTAAATTTTTCTAATTTATTGAGATCGTTATGACTGTAGAACATCAAACAATGCCCTTCGAGTCCATCGCGACCGCCACGACCCGTTTCCTGATAATATCCTTCGAGCGATTTAGGAACATCGTAGTGAACTACGAAACGAACATCAGGCTTGTCAATACCCATTCCAAAGGCGATGGTCGCCACGATTATATCTGTTTCCTCATTTAGAAAATCGTCTTGATTTTTCATGCGCACGTCCGGATCGAGACCCGCGTGATAAGGAGCTGCCTTAAATCCGTTGACATTTAAGAGTTGGGCAATTTCCTCTACCTTCTTGCGACTGAGACAATAGATAACGCCTGATTTTCCCTTATTATCTTTTAAAAATTTGATGAGTTGCTTTTTTGTTTCCTTTTTAGGACGGACCTCATAAAAAAGGTTCTTGCGATTGAATGAAGAGATGAACACATCTGCTTCTTCCATCTGAAGGTTTTTTTGAATGTCAAGTTGAACCTTTGGCGTAGCCGTAGCGGTAAGTGCAATCACGGGCATATCACCTAAGCTCTGGATCATGGTTTTTATCCTCCGGTACTCCGGCCGGAAATCATGTCCCCATTCAGAAATGCAATGTGCTTCGTCGATCGCCACGAACGAAACATTTACTTTTTTCAAAAATTCGATAGTCTCTTCCTTGTTGAGCGACTCCGGAGCCACGTAAAGAAGTTTTACATTGCCATTCATGCAGTCTTTCTTCAACCTGGTGATTTCTCCTTTGCTTAAAGTTGAATTAAGGAACCGGGCATTCACCCCGTATGCATTCATTTGATCGACCTGATTTTTCATCAGGGCGATCAGCGGAGAGATAACCACCGCCAAACCAGCCCTGACCATTGCGGGCAACTGGTAACATAATGACTTACCAGCACCGGTGGGCATAATAACAAATGTGTTTTTTCCATCCAGCAGATTGCGGATGATCTCTTCCTGGTTACCGCGGAACTGGCTGTAACCGAAAATTTCTTTTAATCTTTCCTTGAGTGTATCTTTCTCTTCGACCAACATCATTTTCATCTTGAATAAAGCCTAAATTGTATCTTTGTCTTTCGTACAACAAAGTAATTTTGAAAAGGAATTGAATTTAGCAAAAAATATCAAAAAAATTGCGCGCGACGTATTATTAAATGAGTCGTCTGCAATTCATGAAATCAGCAATTTTATTGACGATAATTTTGAAGCCTGTGTCAAAGAAATTTATTCTGCCAAAGGCCGCGTCGTCATTACTGGCGTTGGCAAAAGTGCCATTATAGCCAATAAAATTGTTGCTACGCTCAACTCCACCGGAACGCCTTCCGTTTTCATGCATGCCGCCGATGCCATTCATGGCGATCTGGGCATGATACGATCTGAAGACATTGTCATTTGTATTTCAAAAAGCGGAAATACTCCCGAAATTAAAGTATTAGTTCCGTTACTCAAACGTAGAGGATCAAAGCTTGTTGCTTTGGTGAGCAACACAAATTCTTATCTTGCAGAGCAAGCTGATTTTATATTAAATGCAACGATTGCAGAAGAAGCTTGTCCGCTAAATCTTGCTCCGACCACCAGCACAACCGTGCACGTGGCATTGGGGGACGCGCTCGCGGTATGTTTGTTGGAATTACGCGGCTTCACCAGCCGGGATTTTGCCGAATATCATCCCGGTGGTTCCCTTGGTAAGCAATTGTATCTCAAGGTTTCCGATATTTACACACACAACGAGCTTCCAATCGTTAGCCCCGGGACTCCATTAAAAGATGTAATCCTTGAAATTTCTTCCAAACGATTGGGATGTACGGCCGTCATAGATGATAAAAGCAATTTGCTAGGCATCATTACCGATGGCGACTTGAGGCGCATGCTTCAAAAAAGCGTTAATTTAAATGATGTAATTGCAACGGATATCATGACACGCACACCAAAAAAAATTGAAAAAGATGAATTTGCCGTAGTGGCCTTACATCAAATGCAGGAAAATAACATCACACAACTTGTGGTTATGGATGGTCCTAAGATTGCCGGATTTATTCATCTTCACGATCTTTTAAAAGAAGGAATTGTTTAATACACTTGGTCCTTAAATAAAAACCCTTCCCAACTGACAATTAAAAACTTTTACAACCAAATTTTTCGATGAACAAAAATCTTTATGTAGTGCTTATGGCTGGAGGTGTCGGTGTACGCTTTTGGCCGTACAGTAGAAACTCAAAGCCAAAGCAATTCTTAGATGTATTGGGAACTGGCAAAACGCTTCTTCAATCGACTTTTGAAAGGTTCCTTCCCATATGTCCTGCTGAAAATATCTACGTCGTCACGCACGAAGAACACGCGCACCTCGTGCGACAACAGTTGCACGAAATAGGAGAAGATCAGATTTTGGCAGAGCCAATGCGTAAGAATACGGCCGCCTGTATCGCTTACGCCAATTACAAAATTGTTCAAAAAAATAAAGACGCTATTATCGTTGTAACCCCTTCTGATCATTTGATCATGAAGGAATTAGAATTCTTGGACGTTATTAAGAAAGCAGTAGACCAGGCTGCTACCCAGGATAAGCTCATCACGCTGGGAATTTCCCCAACGCGTCCTGAAACAGGATATGGTTACATCCAATTTCACACGGAAAAAAGTTTCGCCAAACGGGTGAAGACATTTACAGAAAAACCAGAGCTTTCCCTGGCAAAGAAATTTTTGGAAAGTGGAGACTTTGTCTGGAACTCAGGAATTTTTATCTGGGGTATAGAGGCCATCAATAAAGCATTTCACGAATTTCTTCCCGAAATGTCGGAGGTCTTTGATGAAATTAAATCAAAACTGGGAACACCCGAGGAAAAAGAGGCTATCCGAAGCGCTTATTCACAATGCAAAAACATTTCCATCGACTATGGAATCATGGAAAAAGCAAAAAATGTATATGTCTGCCTGGGCAACTTTACCTGGTCTGACCTCGGCTCATGGGCATCGATCCATGAGATTTCTGCCAAGGATGAAAACAACAATGTTATCAGTGCGAACACGCAAGCTTACGAAACAAGGAATTGTATCATAAAGGGTTCTGCGGATAAGCTCATCGTTGTGCAAGGATTGAATGGATATCTGATCGGTGAGTTCGGAAATGTCGTGATCGTCTGTGAAAAGGACAAGGAAGAGCAATTCAGAAGATTCGTCAGCGATCTCAAGGCAAGGCCAAATGCAAATGACTTTATCTGATCTTAACGCCGTACAACCCCATCTGGATTGTACGGCGCCTATTGACTAATTCTTTCCGTTAAAATCTCATTGGTTACCACACCTCATTTTTGATCCGGAACTATTCTTTCCGGACGATTTGCAATTTCCCACGCTGTATAAAAAATACATTGCGCCCGCTTCGTCAGCAAGTCAAATTCAATTTTTTCTATTTCATCGCTGGGCTTATGGTAATCCTCATGGATTCCATCAAAATAAAAGATGATCGGAATATTTTTCTTTGCAAAATTCCAGTGATCTGATCGATAGTACAAACGGTCGGGGTGATTGACATCATTATAAGTGTAATCAAAAATCAAATTAGTGTACTGTTTATTAATGGTTTCACTTACCCGGTTCAATTCCGCGGACAGCTTGTCGGCGCCGATTACATATACATAAGGAGCACTGTCCTGATGTTGTGGGTCTCGCCTTCCGATCATGTCAATATTTAAGTTGACCACGGTGTTCTCCAAAGGGAAGACTGGACTTTGGGTGTAATAGTTTGAACCAAGCAAACCCTTTTCTTCGGCAGTTACCAGCATGAAGAGTATGCTCCTCCTCGGGCCTTTGCCCTCCTGTTTTGCCTGAACAAAAATCTTGGCAAGCTCCATCACCGCTGCCGTTCCTGAAGCATCATCGTCAGCACCGTTATGAATCAGGTCTCCGTCTCCTTCTGTTTTTACACCAACGTGATCATAATGTGCCGTAATCACGATAACCTCGTCTTTCTTGTCTGATCCCTCCAAATAACCCAGGACGTTTTCAGACTTTATCGGTTTCAAATTGGAAGACGTTTTATATTTGATCTCAACGGGTTTGATTTTTTTAAGAGCAGCCTTCTTATATCCCCCTGCCATGATTTTTATGAGCTCATTCCGCGGCAAACCAAAAAATTTTTCGGTCATAACTGGCGAAACTATAAACACTCCAGGAACCGAGCTATTGCTCAAGGGTTTTTGCAAACTGAGATCACGGCTCCCGGAAAATGATCTGATCTGAACGGAGGCAGCGTCAAAATCTGGTTTTGTTTTCGCATGGCTGACGAAAATCATTTTTACGCCTTTGCTGCGCAGCAATTGCAGCTTTTCATTCGTTGGAAATTCGTTTTCGGCGATCAGCAAAATAGCTTTGCCCTTTACCTCTCCAAGCTGGCTCAACGCCTCGTCAGAACCGTCGCCCCCGAAAACCAGTGGAGTCGAAACCTCGCCGCCGCTATCGATATTTCCATAAAATGTCACATCGGTGAAATTGTTAAAACGGGTGTCGCCGATGGCTACATAATTTTCTCCCGGGCGTGTGCTGTAAAGGTCAAAAGTCTGATAGTAATCCCCGTTTACGGGGGGCACAAGGCCAAGTTCTTCAAAATGGGCGCGAATAAATGCGGCAGCCATTTTTTGGCCCCGCTTTCCCGTCTCTCGCCCTTCCATGGCATCCGAAGCGAGGATGGCCAGATATTCCTTTAAGCCGTCAGCCGTTATCCTATCACCATAATGTTGAATTTCCGGATTCTGGGCACCGACGTTTGCACTGATGATCAGTATATAAAGACTCACCCACAATGTTAATTTCCTCATAATCATTGGTTAATTCGGCCAAGATCAGCACCTTTCCTGAATTGGGCAAAGTAAAAAGTATGAAAGCGAATTTTATTCTTCGGGAAGGGTGTCTTATACTGTAAATTTTGCTCCATAGAATTACCTTTGTCAGTCGTTTTACCACCGAATTTTACTTCTCAATAGATGAAAATAGATTCACAATACACCGAAAAGTTTGAGAACCGTCACATCGGACCCGACAGTCATCAGATTGACGCCATGTTAAAAGTAATTAAGGCCCAATCAGTGGATGACCTGATTAATGAAACGGTTCCAACCGGAATCAGATTGAAAAAACCGCTGAACCTTCCAAGAGCTAAATCGGAGTTTGAATTTTTACAGGATTTCAAACAGATCGCGTCAAGGAACAGGGTTTACAAAACATACGTAGGGAGTGGATATTATAACACGATCACCCCAGGGGTAATTCTGAGAAACATTTTGGAGAATCCAGGATGGTATACAGCTTACACCCCCTATCAGGCGGAAATTGCTCAAGGGCGACTGGAAGCTTTGATCAACTATCAAACAATGGTCATCGACCTCACGGGGATGCAAATTGCTAACGCTTCTTTATTGGATGAGGCCACTGCCGCCGCGGAAGCCATGCACTTATTTCTTGCCTCACGGAAAGGCACGAAAAAAAATGCGGTCAAATTTTTTGTGGATCAAAATGCGTTTCCGCAGACCATTGACGTCTTGAAAAATCGGGCGACACCACTTGGAGTCGAATTAGTAGTAGGCGATCTGGACGGATTAGATCTGAATGATGAAGCATTATTTGCCATCTATCTCCAGAATCCCAACAACAACGGTGCTGTGAAGGATTATGCGCCCCTCATTCAGTCTGCCCATGAAAAGGAAGTTTTGGTCGCAATGGGTGCCGACCTGATGAGTTTGCTGCTGCTCAAAACTCCGGGCGAAATGGGGGCGGACGTTGTAGTCGGTTCAAGCCAACGGTTTGGTGTGCCTATGGGATTTGGGGGGCCACATGCTGCGTTCTTTGCCACGCGAGAAGAGTTTAAGCGCCAGATTCCAGGCAGAATAATCGGCGCGTCTATGGACGCGTCAGGGAATCCCGGATACAGAATGGCGTTGCAAACACGTGAACAACATATTCGCCGCGAGAAGGCAACGTCCAACATCTGTACCGCTCAGGTCTTGCTCTCGGTGATGGCTGGTATGTACGCCGTATACCATGGCCCGCAGGGTTTAAAACAGATTGCCGGAAGGATTCACGCATTGACAAAATCCCTTGATCAAGGTTTGAAGCGCTTAGGTTTGAAGCAACTCAATGAATTCTATTTCGACACGTTGAAAATAGAGGTGGGTGACAAAAAGTTAATCGAGAACGAGGCACTAAAGCAAAAAGTAAACTTTCGCTATTTCCCGGATAACGCTATTGGAATCACGCTGGATGAAACCACGCTTCCACAGGATATTCACGTTATCCTCGGTATTTTTTCGTCGGTGGCTAACAAAAAATTAGATGCGATATCCATAAACGGACAAGAAATCAGCTGGCCATCAGACCTTATACGTAAATCCAGTTACCTCACCCATCCCGTTTTCAACATGCATCATTCGGAGCACGAGATGCTCCGGTATATAAAGCGTCTGGAGAACAAGGACCTCTCCATGGTTCATTCGATGATTTCATTGGGGTCCTGCACCATGAAGTTGAATGCGACGGCGGAGATGATCCCGGTAACATGGCCTGAATTAGGAAACATCCATCCTTTCGCGCCTTCCGATCAAACACAGGGATACCAGGAAATAATCGCATCACTGGAAAATTGGTTAAAGGAAATTACAGGATTTACGGGAGTTTCACTTCAACCCAATAGTGGTGCGCAAGGTGAATACGCCGGCCTGTTGGTAATAAAAGCCTATCATGAAAGCCGCGGCGATCATCACCGCGACGTGATGCTGATCC
>DASUTP010000448.1:0-7760 GCA_036374515.1 Chryseolinea sp.
CACTCATTAAACCGATCACGATAATACCGGAACCAAGAATTATGGTGTAATTTCTCAGACTTCGAATCGAGCCGATAACATCGCGGTCCGAACGCGCTGTTACGCTATTTTGCGTTACTGCTATGCGATTTAATCGCGAAATCAGGTCGGTCGTGCGTGGGATCACCTGACTCTCAATCGCATCCTCTGCCAAAAGTTTTGTCAAGGGATCTTCATAATGTTCGAATGATTGAAGGTTAGCCATGATCGATTCTTTCTGAACATTGAGCAGCGTATCGAATTTAAGGAAGACTGTGTCCATCTGATAGCGTTGGCTATCGGTCTCCCATGTCGTCATTAGTTTTTTGATCTTTTCTTGCAACGCGGGATACTCGTTGTCCTGCAATAATTTAAGTGCGTTTTTATCTTCCTGGTTGGTTTGCAGGTACACCCAGTTTGTTACGAGCATCTTTGAACGCGTAACCATCAAAATAAAATCTTTGATTGCATCCTGCGAAGGGCGATATACCTGACTTGAACTATTTACCACATTGTCGATGACATTTCCTTTCCAAAAAATGATGACACCATTAACCACAAACAGGACGATCAAAATTAAAAAACCACCCAGTATTTTATTCCCGATGGTTAACCGAACTCCTGATTTCTTCTTTTTATTTTCTTCCATAACTTAAATCAATATCGCTAGACGGGATAATTCGTTGCTGACTTTGAGACCTTGCTTTGTGGTGGCGGTTTGGTTTAGCTCGAAAGCCAATTTGCCATCCTTAATAACAAAATTGACATTGCTGCCCTTGGCTGCAAGACCTTGTTCTTCTGTTACAATTAATGCTGAGAGCGAGGTGGTTTTGCCCAGTACCTCTGCAATTTGAGACGACTTGCCAGTCGGTATAAATAGAATGTTGCACTTCCGGATCTCCGAAACGTCGTTGATCTTTGTGACCTTGATAGTACGATCACCCACCTTCTTTGACTGCGCCATTGCCCTGAGCTCATCCACTATGGGTGAATCCCCCAGTACCAGAATCTCAAAGTCCCCGCCATTGTAGGCATCGGGCCACTGGATGTATCGTGTAAAGCTAAAAATGAACACCGTATGCATTTTATAGCTCTGAGCCATTCCATTCATTAAACCTAAGGCAGAAAAAATTACTGCGAGTAAGTACCTTTTCATGGGCAAATTTTAAATCCTGTTATAGGACAGGCATTACAAAAATATGCCCGCGGGGGTCACAAAATGCTTCAAAAAGGGCCCATTTCTGACATTGCGTGATATTTTGGCCAAACTTATCACTTTTGTCATTCGGCCGACCCTCACTTAGGAACGATATCGCAGTATTTTGTGTCATAAGCGTGAACAAGACCGAATCGTAAAAGATGAATATGCAGAATCCAATGGTGCTGATTTTAACGCTCGGAATGTTTTTCCCCGCATGTTCGCAGAACGAAAGGAACGCGGATGTGCCTGCACATTCAGTTTATAAAGTGGTGAAAACGGACGAAGAATGGAGACAACAACTTACGCCTCTACAGTACAAGGTTTTACGTCAAAAAGGTACGGAACAGGCCTTCACCGGCGAATATTGGGACAACCATAAAAAGGGTACCTATATCTGCGCTGCGTGCGAATTTCCTTTGTTTGATTCAAAAACAAAATTCGAGTCCGGCACCGGATGGCCAAGTTTTTATGAACCGATCGCGCCAGCGGCGGTGCTGAAAATTGAGGATACCAGCTACGGCATGGTTCGGAATGAAATTGTCTGCAGTCAATGCGGTGGACATCTGGGACACGTGTTTGACGATGGGCCCGCGCCAACTGGTTTGCGATACTGCATGAATTCCGCCTCTTTGAAATTTGAACAGAAGTAGTAACAACTTACAGCCTTCATAAAAGCCATTTTTTTAAATTCACAGAAACGGCGTTACCTTCTAATCACTTTCCTGTTTGAAGTTTTCTATTTTGGGCATGCGTTGCAAGTCACGAAGCTCCTACCCAAAACAGGGAACCAAAACTTCAAGTTGGAAACGAGAAACTAATCCTTAAAAGTATGTGCCGGTTAATGGCCTACATGGGCTCGCCTATCATTATTGATAAGCTGCTTTATCAACCAAAAAATTCTCTTATTAATCAGAGCATCAATGCCAGGGAATTGGAGGAACCTCTTAACGGAGATGGTTTTGGGATCGGGTGGTATGTTTCGGATGTAAATTATGAGCCCGTCACATTCGTGTCGATCAATCCCGCCTGGAGCAACCGAAACTTGCGCAATCTCGCGCCCAAGATCAGGACGGAATGTTTTATTGCTCACGTTAGAGCGGCCAGCGTTGGCGAAGTCTCCGAGTCAAATTGCCATCCATTCCAGTACCAAAATTTGCTGATGATGCACAATGGTGGCGTGGAGAATTTTTCGTTGATCAAGCGGCAGATCCGCGAACCCCTTAGTGATGAGTTTTATAACTGGATCAAGGGCCAAACGGATTCGGAGCACATTTTTGCATTGCTGCTGCATTACCTGTATCAGGAAGACGCAACACTTACACCGGAAACGGTAATCCTTGCCTTTGAAAGAACGTTCGAACATCTCAACCGGCTGATGAAGCAGTGCGGCATTAACGACCCCGCGTATCTTAATATGGTTGTAACGAATGGCCTATTTGTAGTGGGTACACGTTACGTCTCAGATCCGAAGGAAACTGCGCTGACCTTGTATCATTCGGAGGCGGCACATTATGCGGTGGAGAATGGTGTGGGCCAGCTGCGCGAATCCGATGAAGGTGGAAAAGCAATACTGGTGGTTTCTGAAAAGTTATCAGATGAAAAGCATTGGACATTAGTGCCCTCCAATCATTTTGTAATCGTAGATCATGCACTGAATGTCGAGACGAGACCGATAAATTGAACCGGGACAATTGGAATATTTTTGTAGCATATGTTGTTAGAAAAGTAAATATTTGAAGCTGCAAAAAAACACGTGTATGAAAGAAATTACGGTACAGGAGTTAAAAGAACTACAGGAAAATGGAGCGGATTTTCAGCTTATCGATGTTCGCGAGCCGCATGAATACGATATTTGCAATCTGAATGGCGAATTGATCCCCCAGGGCGATATACCTTCAAGCGTTGACAAGATCGACAGGAACAAAAAGGTGATTATCCACTGTCGGAGCGGTGCGCGGAGCGGAAATATGGTACAGTGGCTGGAGAAAAATCACAAATTTGAAAACCTTTATAACCTTAAGGGGGGAATTCTTGCCTGGGCGCGGGAAATCGACCCGGAGATGCCTACGTATTAAGTTTCTAGTTTCTAGTTTGCAGTTGTGCGACTTAACGTCTTAGGCGTTTTGCACTGGCAGAAACTCGAAACTTCAAACTCGAAACTTCAAACTCGAAACTAGAAACTATCGCGAAGCAACAGCTTGCTCGACGTCCTTTATAATGTCGCGGACATCTTCCAACCCTACGGCTATTCTAATCAATCCAGGGGTGATACCTACCACTGCCCGTTCGGCATCGCTTAATTTTGAGTGCGTGGTCGAAGCCGGGTGAATGGCTATCGTCCGCGTGTCCCCAAGATTGGGAGAATGAGAAATCATTTTCAGCGCGTTCAGGAATTTTCTGCCTTGGTCAAGCCCTCCTTTTACTTCGAAGGTGACCAGCCCTCCTCCTAGCTTCATCTGCTTGGTGGCCAATGCATACTGCGGATGGGATTTTAGAAAAGGATATTTTACAAGCTGAACGTTATCATTCTTCTCAAGGGCTTCGGCCAATGTCAACGCGTTCTGACAGTGGCGTTCCATCCGGACGGCCAGCGTCTCTAAACTTTTGGAAAGTATCCAGGCATTGAATGGTGACAACGATGGGCCGGTGTGACGAGTGAAGAAGCGAATTTCTTTAATCAATTCCTTGGTACCCAGGATTGCACCGGCGATTACGCGGCCTTGTCCATCCATGAACTTTGTGGCAGAATGCGTAACAATGTGTGCCCCGAATTTTGAAGGGTTTTGCAAATATGGTGTCGCAAAACAATTGTCGACATTGAGAATCAGATTGTATTTTTTAGCCAGCTTACCAAGCCAGTCAAGATCGATAATGTCCAATGCGGGATTCGATGGTGTCTCTACGAAAATCATGCGCGTATTTGACTGAATCTTAGATTCCCATGCTTCGGGTTCAGTGACATCGGCATAAGTATGGGATATCCCAAAACGCGGAAATATCGTGTTGAGAATTTGGTGGGTGGATCCGAATACCGATCGACACGCCAGTACATGATCTCCGGTTTTCAAAAGCGCTGCCATGCTGCTGTACATCGCGGCCATTCCTGAGGCTGTTGCCACGCCGTCTTCAGTGCCTTCCAGCAGACAAAGCTTTTCGATAAATTCATTAGTATTTGGATTGGAGTAACGGCTGTAAATATTTCCGGCGATCTCGTCAGCAAACATCGCCCTGGCCTGTTCCGCATTGTCAAAGACAAAACTTGATGTCAGATACAAGGGCACGGAATGCTCCCTGAATTCACTTCGTGGGTGTTGCTCGCGTATCGCATCCGTTGCAAAATTGCGCTCTTCGGTGTTCATTCTATAAAATTGTCGATTGTTTGAACTGTAAATATCCGTCAGTGCGGCTACGGCAGAATCTCGAAACTATGGGTTATTTTTGCCTTGTGGGCCATTGTCTTGCCGACCGAACAGTACTTGTCAACGCTCAGGCTTACGGCCCTGGAAACCTTATCCTGATCCAGATCGCCGTACAACCGAAAATGAAGATGGGCTTCGACAAACAATGATGGCACAGCATCTTTTTCTCTTTCCCCGGTTACAGTGATCTTAATGTCGCGAAGCGGCTGCTTTTGCTTCTTTAAAATATTAATAATATCGATGGTGCTGCACCCCCCCAAAGCCGAAAGCAACATTTGCATTGGGCGCATTCCCTGATTGGTCCCGCCTATGTCCGGCGACGCATCAAGGTGCACCGTGCGACCCTGTTCATTGGTAGCTTCCAGGTGGTATCCGTCATTCAAACGATTTAGTTCGATTTTCATGCACTTTTCATTTTGTCTGGCCGCAGCAAACTACCAACTATCATCCCCCCCAGGCTTGCCAACGTTGCGGGTACCAAGCTCGGCCATTCTGTTTCATAAACCTCAAAGATAATCCAAGTAACAATACCGATCACCATCGAAATCAAAGCACCTGTGCTGCTGGCCCGCTTCCAGTAGAGTCCCATCGTCAGGGGAACGAACAACGATACAAGACTGAGGATCGACGACTCGCTCACCAGTTCGTAAATATTTGACCGCATGCAAGCCATAATGGTGGCAAGCACACTGAAACCAATGATCGAAAGGCGCGTAATCCAGAGCAGTTGTTTGTCCGAAACCTTATGCTTCGACAATGGTTTGGCAACGTTCTCGGCGCAGATAGCCGCCGGCGCAAGGATAGCGGAACTGGTGGTGCTCATGATTGCTGACAGCAAAGATCCAAAAAATAAAATTTGAATCGGCAGTGTCGTGTGCTGAATCACCATCTTTGGAAGGGCCAATTGGGTATCCTCCAAAAGTGCATGCGGAAATAAATGCTTAACACAAAGGCTGATAAAAAGCGGGAGCATCGCGATCGAGAGGTATAAAGCACCGGCAATGTAGCAGGACATCGCTGCCGTTCTGGCGTTGCTTGAGGACATCGCCCGTTGAAAAACATCCTGCGAAGGTATGGATCCCAGCCCGAGAACACTCCACGCAGCAATATAACTGACGATCGCTTTTGGTTCCGGTTCAGGGAGAAATTTAAAATTGTCTTTGGGTACACTATTGATTACCGCATTTACCCCGCCTGCTTTTTCTGCCAAAACCACTGCCAGTACGATCATACCGATAATAATGATAATGCTCTGAATAAAATCGGTAATCGATATGGCCCACATTCCGCCGACATAGGTATAAAGGGTGACAACGGCAGCACTAATTACGACGCCCTGCCACAACGGTATTTCAACGACAACATTTAATATCAAACCCATTGCCACCAACTGCGCGGCGATGTATCCAACATAAGGTGGGGCCAAAAAAATACTTGCAACGAGTTCGGTGCGCTTTCCATACCTGACTTTAAAATAGTCGCCCAGCGTAAGCAGTTGCATATTGTACAACTTGCGAACGAAAAAAAATCCCAGTAGAAATAGGCAGAACGAAGCACCGAAGGGATCTTCCATTACTGCGTATAGTCCACCCTGCAGGAATTCGGACGATGCGCCAAACACCGTTTCGGAACCAAACCATGTTGCAAACAACGCCGCTGAGCTTAGCATTATCGGAAGACTCCGCCCGGCGAGCATGAAGTCACCGGAGCTTTTAACTTTTCGGGATGCCCAAAACCCTACCAGAATAGTCAGGATCAGATAAACAATAATGGAGAACAGCAGCAATCTTTTACCGTTAGTGTTAAAACTTTAAAAGTAAACAACTGCCTGTTCTTTTCAATATAGTGATTACGTGGACTCCTATTTATGTTTCTTGAGCTGGAAGGTTCGGGTTACGTTGAAGCCGAGGTGAATATCACCATCCCAAAAATCGTCGCGTGTTTCCGTGATAAAAGCACGCTCGGTTAAACCCACCGCATTAGTCAGGATCAATTGAAAAACGTGTCCACCGGTTTCAATATCAATTCCGAAGGCGAGTGGATTGTAGTAAGGCGAATTGTCTTTCATGCTAAAATTGTAATAGTACTCCGTCGTAATCGCCAGGCTCTTTGTAAGTTTAATACGACCTCCAACACCGAGGGCCAGCTGATCGTTTTCTTCCTCAGACTCCACGACGGCATTTTTATGTACGTATGACGGCATCAGTTGAAGGGAAACATTTGTGGAGAACTTTCGGGCGATCAACGCCTGCATCGTGTAGGAAAGGCGATCTATATTTTCAAAATCATCAGAGACGTCTGAGTTATTTTTTGGAGAAAATTTATAGGCGCCTCCCAATAGCAGCGTCGTTGAAAAAGGAAAATTTTTTGCTCCGGTGCTTTGGCGGAGGGCCCGTATTTTGAAGTAACCGTCCATGGTCTTGTCAAAAGAATTGCGACCAATACTCACTGATACCCGGTCCGTTATTCCATAGTCCAACCCCAATCTCACCAATGCCTCATCCAGGCCATACATCTCATACCAGCCGCCGTTGATAGCCCCGAAACGGTGGGCAAAAATAAATTCCAGGGAGCCGGCATTCTTCGTTTCGATGGTATGTCCATTGTCCAGCCTCGTACCTTTAAAGGTAGCGAAAGTATATTCCGTTTCACTTTCGGAACCTTTCTCCAATTCTGCAAGCAAATCATCCTGCGCGTACGCGATGCAAGGAAGGAACGATAGTATGAAAATTATTTTTTTCATGTTTTTATTATTTCATGGTGAGTTAGTTTTTTCAACATTACAAATGACCCGCCCTGCCGCGGTTTCTCTGTTTGGCGGGGATAAATTTGCGTTATTCTCAATTTGTTACCGGTCTGTATAAAAAGTGTACGGTGACCTCAACCTCTTGCGCTATATTTTGCCAGACTATCTGAGGCACTTTAATATTATAGTCCAGCAATTTGACCACAAATTTTGCCTGTAGCGTTACCGTGTTGCCGTCAATCTGAAGAGTCCCAGGGATGTCAACATCGCGCGTTGTGCCGTGAATGGTCAGTTGTCCGACAGCCTTTACCTGCTGTAACGTTGCACTCGCAACATCAAGCCCTACAATTTTGCCCTTGAACGAGGATCGTGGATA
>DASUTP010000449.1:0-5233 GCA_036374515.1 Chryseolinea sp.
GGAGCCGTTTTATCCCCTCCACGCTTATGTTTGTGAAAATTGTTATTTGGTACAATTAGAAGAGTTCGTGGCTCCTTCTGCGATTTTTAACGACTACGCCTATTTCTCTTCTTATTCTGATTCTTGGCTGCAACACGCCAAACGATATACGGATCAAATGGTGGGTAAATTTCCCATTACATCCAAAAGCCTTGTCGCGGAATTAGCAAGTAACGACGGATACCTGCTGCAGTATTTTATGGAGAAAGGAATTCCCGTATTAGGCATTGAACCTGCAGGGAATGTAGCGGAGTGGGCCGTAAAAAACAGGGGAATTCGCACCGAAAACAAATTCTTTGGGACCAGCACGGCCAAAGAAATGGTTGCAAAGTATGGCAAAGCAGATTTGTTGATCGGTAATAATGTATTGGCCCACGTTCCGGATATCAACGATTTTGTATTGGGAATGAAAAATTTTCTGAGCAAGGACGGATTGATTACAATGGAATTCCCTCACTTGCTGAGATTGGTAGAAAGAAACCAATTTGATACAATTTACCATGAGCATTTCTCTTACTTGTCATTTACGACTGTAGAGAAAATATTTCAATATCATGGCCTGGCTATGTTCGACGTCGAGGAATTGCCAACGCATGGCGGGTCGATCAGAATCTACGCTAAGCACGTTGAAGACACCACTAAGGAAGTCTCATTCCGCGTCGCTGAGTTGTTGAAACGTGAAAAGGAAGAAGGTATGTTATCGCTGAACTTCTATAAGGACTTTGAAGAAAAAGTTCGGAATACAAAACGGAGGATCCTTGAATTCCTCATTCAGGCAAAAAACGACGGGAAGACCATTGCCGGCTATGGTGCTCCGGGAAAGGGCAACACATTGTTGAACTATTGCGGTATACGCACTGACTTTATCGATTACACGGTCGACCGAAATCCTCACAAGCAGGGAAATTTCTTGCCCGGAACGCTTATTCCGATTTACGAACCAAATAAGATCAGGGAAACCAAACCCGACTACGTTTTCATACTACCTTGGAACCTCAAAGAGGAGATTATGGACAGTATGTCATTCATTCAGGAGTGGGGCGGAAAATTCGTAGTGCCGATTCCGGAAGTGAAAGTTTATGATCCTCTTTGGCTGATTCACAGGTTCAAAAAGGCATCTTAATACATTAATATTTTTCAGCTCCATGATGATGGCTTTTGGCAGGAACGGTGCGCCCCGTAGTTTAACGAATTAATTGCTGAAGGGCAGGTCTGTCACGGGCGTATATTGTGTACGTTAAATTATCGAATGTCAATGACCTCTCATCATAAAGACAGGATCAATCTGATTGATGCTGCTGACTCCGTCGCCGATCAAATGTATTCATATGCGACTGAAATGTTTCCCATTTGCCGGAGCATTACGGGCGATGGCGTTCGTGAGACTCTGGGAATTATCCATAAGCTACTGCCGATCAACGTACACGAAGTTCCGTCAGGCACAAAAGTTTTTGATTGGGAGGTTCCAAATGAATGGAACATCAGAGGGGCATACATCAAAAACTCAAAAGGGGAGAAGATCCTGGATTTTGCAAACTGTAATCTCCACGTCTTAAATTATTCCACGCCGGTACATAAAAAGGTGGGGCTAAATGAGCTGAAGCAACACTTGTTCTATTTGCAGGATCAGCCGGATTGGATTCCCTATCGCACATCTTATTACAAGGAAGACTGGGGCTTTTGCATGAGCTATAACCAATTCCTCGGGTTGCAGGAGGATACTTACGAAGTCTTTATCGATTCTACATTATCACCAGGCCACTTAACATACGGAGAATTTTATATAGCGGGTGAAACATCGGAGGAGGTTTTAATTTCCGCCCATGTTTGTCATCCTTCTCTCGCGAACGACAACCTTTCGGGGATTAGTGTTTCCACTTTCCTGGCAAGACACCTTCAGCAGAAAAAGCCACGCTATTCATATCGGTTCTTATTCATACCTGGTACGATAGGCGCGATCACCTGGCTTGCTTTAAATGAGGAAAGTGCCGGGAGGATCAAGCATGGTTTGGTAATGTCCCTTCTCGGCGATCCGGGTAATTTTACTTATAAGAAATCACGTCAGGACACGGCGGAAATCGATCGTATAGTGGAATATGTATTGAAGTCGAGGAATGGGGACAACAGAATTATCGACTTCATCCCGTATGGATACGACGAAAGGCAATTTTGCTCCCCTGGCTTTAACCTGGCCGTTGGCTGTTTATCCAGAACAACATACGGGCAATACATTCAATATCACACATCAGCCGATGATCTTAACTTTATTGTGCCAAAACAACTAGAGGAATCGTTGCAGGTATCCATCGAGATAGTTGAGACATTAGAAGCGAATAAGAAATACATTAATTTAAGTCCGAAGTGTGAACCTCAACTGGGAAAACGCGGGCTATACAACCTTAAGGGCGGCGCGAACGAAGCAAAGGAATTTCAGATGGCTCTTTTGTGGACTTTGAATTTGTCGGATGGGCAACATTCCACCCTGGAAATTGCCAAACGGTCTAAAATTCCATTTAAATATATTAAGGAAGCCGTCGAAAGATTAGTTGAATGTAAGCTGCTGGAAGAGGTAAAGTAGAGAAACAGTGCGCATCCATTGATCCGTTAATTAACAAATTGTGGAGAAGAAGTCAGGATTCATCAGCCGATATGCGCGCGTATATACCGGAATTAACAATGGAAATAAATTCTACGGCAATTATATCTCAGTGCAAACCATTGCTGAACAAGGGCATGATTTCAATCCCATAAACGCATGATATACATCATTGGTAGTCGGATCACTATGCTATTTGTTTGTAAAAACATTTTAGTCTAACAACTCAAAAAAATATGAAAGCAGTAATCTTTGCAGGGGGCTTTGGAACCAGGATTAGTGAAGAAAGTGGTGTAAGACCAAAACCGATGGTGGAAATTGGCAATAAACCCATACTATGGCATATACTAAAAATTTATTCACACCATGGTATTAACGACTTCGTAATCTGTTGTGGATACAAGTCCTACGTGATTAAAGAATATTTTTCAAATTATTTCTTACATTCCGCCGACGTAACGTTCGATATGCAGCACAATAAGATGGAGGTGCATAGCGCTACTTCGGAGCCATGGAGAATTACACTTGTAGATACGGGTGAAGATACCATGACCGGAGGTCGTTTAAAACGTGTAAAAAAATATATCGGTGATGAGACATTTTGCTTGACCTATGGTGACGGCGTTAGTGATCTCGACATCACTAAATTAATAGCCTTTCATAAGGAGCAGGGTACTAAAGCCACGCTTACTGCCGTGCAGCAGCCTGGTCGATTTGGAGCCTTCACCCTTGGAGCGAAAGACGTTAAAATTTCAAATTTCCAGGAAAAACCGTTGAATGGCGATTCTCCATGGATCAATGGAGGATTTTTTGTTTGTGAGCCTTCTGTTCTTGATCTCGTTAAGGATGATACTACTACCTGGGAGCGTGAACCTCTGGAAGTGTTAGCGTCTTCAGGCAACCTGTCAGCTTTCAAGCATTCCGGTTTTTGGCACCCTATGGATACACTCAGAGATAAACACTATCTTGAGGACCTTTGGAAATCAGGAAAAGCGCCGTGGAAAAAATGGTAGTGGACTGTAAAATTTTAAAACAAAATATATTAAAACTCTTATAAAATTGCTATGAAGATCATCATTTTCGGAAACATGGGATATGTCGGCCCAGGGGTTGTGGAAAGGCTTAGGGAAACGTATCCTCAAGCGACATTGATTGGGTATGATACTGGTTTCTTTGCGAGCTGCCTCACCAATGTTGATTATTTGCCTGAAAGAAAACTTGATCATCAATACTTCGGCGATATTCGAAATGTTCCCGATTCAGTTCTGCAAGGTGCCGATGTGGTTATTAATTTAGCGGCCATCTCCAACGACCCGATGGGTACAAAGTTTGAAGAAGTTACGTTAGATGTAAATCATAAGTCAGGTATAAAGCTGGCGAAAAGAGCGAAGGAACTTGGTGTGAAATCATTTGTCTTTGCGTCGAGCTGCAGTATGTATGGTGCAGCAAGCGATGGAGCTAAAACAGAAGACTCCACACTGAATCCACTCACTGCCTATGCTCGCTCGAAAGTGTTTACCGAGCAGGATCTACAGCCGCTTGCCGATAAGAATTTCACAGTAACTTGTCTGCGTTTCGCTACAGCCTGCGGCATGAGCGCAAGACTAAGATTGGATTTGGTTTTAAATGACTTTGTCGCCTGCGCCCTGGCATCGAAGCATATCACAATTTTGAGTGATGGTACTCCATGGAGACCTCTAATCAATGTTAAAGATATGGCCGTGGCCATCGATTGGGCTATCACGAGGCCTGCATCTCTTGGCGAATTTTTGGCCGTGAACACAGGAAGTGAAGCGTGGAATTACCAGGTGAAGGATTTAGCCGAAGCCGTGGCTAAGGTTATTCCGGGTGTGAAGGTTTCTATTAACACGGAAGCTCCCCCTGATAAAAGATCGTACAGGGTGAATTTCGATCTCTACAAAAAGATCGCTCCAAACCACCAGCCCAAGCACGATTTGCTTACAACAATTAAAGATCTGAAAAACGGACTTGAAGCGATGAACTTTAAAGACTCCGATTTTCGTGACTCAAAATTGATGAGGCTGAAGGTACTTACGTCGTTGCAAAGCTCTTCTGAGCTAAGTGGTGATTTAAAATGGAGGAAGGAATAAGTTAAAAAAAAATCATTTTCAGACTAAAATAAGAAGGAGGGTAAATTGATTTTCACCGAAACAAAATTAAAAGGAGCATTCATCATCGATGTAAAGAGGCTCGAAGACGAACGCGGATTTTTTGGTAGAGCATGGTGCAAAAAAGAATTTCAGGAACATGGACTGAATGCCAATGCAGTTCAGGCTAACGTTTCATACAACAAAGTGAAAGGCACTATTCGTGGCATGCACTATCAGGTAGCTCCTTATATGGAGAGCAAAACTATTCGGTGTACCTCAGGCGCGATATACGATGTAATTATCGACATACGCCCTGACTCTCCTACATTTAAACAATGGATAGGTGTTGAGTTGACGGAAGAAAGTTTTCGGATGCTGTATGTTCCGGAAGGGTTTGCACACGGATTCATAACACTCAAAGACCACACGTCGGTTCACTATATGGTGACTGAGTATTATACGCCAGGTGCTGAAGCCGGAATAAAAT
>DASUTP010000450.1:0-4188 GCA_036374515.1 Chryseolinea sp.
TTCCCGGACATGTAACCGTGGTTCCCATAGCTAACCTGAAAAATAAGGGCGAACTTTTTTCTACACCGCAGACAAGTTATCTCCACTTAAGAAGGATCGAACAATTCCTGCAGGAGAAGACTTCGCCTTTTGTCAAGGTGCATGCCATGAATCCCGAAGTCAATTTTGTATTGATCCGGTGCAAAGTTCGACTCAATAAGGAAGAAAATAAAGGTCACTATCTCCAACTGCTGAATGAGGAGTTGAGAGATTTCCTGACACCGTGGGCTTCCGTTACCGGGGAATCCACGTCGTACTCAGCCAAAGTATACATGTCGTCCGTGATCAGTTTTATAGACTCCAGGGATTATGTTTCATACGTGACTGATATGGAAATGAACCAATATAAAGAAGACGCGACCGGCGCAAGGGTTTTTATCAAGGGGCCTAACGGTTCATTGTCACTGTTTGAAACTGTATTGATGGCGCCTCACGAGATAGCTGCTTCTGCGCCGGAACATCAAATTGAATTATTGTAAAAAGACCCAAACACATGGAAAATACTGATGTCATATTCGCTGATACGAAATTGTCGCCGCCAGAAGACTTTGCGAATTTGAGAACTAAGGGTATAAAGCTCATTCAACAACTCGCAGGAAAAGTTTGGACCGATTATAACTCGCATGATCCCGGTATTACTTTGTTGGAAGCCATTTGTTATGCGCTTACTGACCTGGGTTACCGCACTTCTTTTAACGTAGAAGATTTGTGGACACGTGGAGATGATCAAACCAATCTCAGTTTTTATACAGCGCGGCAGATCCTTACTTCGGGACCTGTAACGGTCAATGATTTCAGAAAGATCATCATCGATATCGAAGGCGTAAAAAATGCCTGGATAGAGGTCAGCGACGATTATGAAGTCCCGTTGTACCTGGGGACTAAAGAAACAACACCCGGCCAAAGCGTTTATGAGCTGAGCTATGACGAAGGGGCTGGCGAGCCACTGCGGTTGAAAGGATTGTATAAAGTAGTCGTTGAACTGGAAGAAGGCATTGCCGCCGACCGGCAGCATGAGGTATTGCAGCGCGTAAGAAACATTATCCAACGGTACCGTAATCTTTGTGAAGACCTGGTCACCATCAGTTCTGTGGAATACGAGCCGTTCACCTTTGAAGCCGACATCCAGGTGAGTGAAGGCGCTGATATAGAAAAAATAAATGCGCTTGTCTTTCAATTGATCCAGAATCTTTTTGCCCCACCCATACCGTTTTATACACTTGACCAGCTGCTGGCTAAGGGTTATACGATTGAGGAGGTCTTTGAAGGCCCGGCATTACAACATGGATTTATCGATGTGCACGACCTGGAACAGTGCCACCGTTCACCGCAAGTGCATCTTTCTGATATCATCAACAAAATTCTTAAAATCGAAGGGGTGATTGCTGTGAAAAGTTGTTCATTCCCCGCGGGTTCCCAATCGTCCTTTTCTGAATTCACAGAATCCATCAACATGTATGCGCTTTCCAGTGAAAAAATTGTGCGCCTTGATATCGAAAATTCGGTAATCCGTTTTTCACGCAAAGGTGACAAGCACCGGGATGCTAAAAGCACTGCGCCTTCTAAGGATAGGGTTAGAGCATTATATAAATTCTTACAATCGCAAAAGCGGACAACGAAACTACGGGGACCTAAGTTGGATCTACCCATCCCAACGGGAAGCTGGATGAATGTCAGTGACTACTATCCAATTCAAAATAATTTGCCTGTCACATATGGGACGACCGAGCCGGTGATCGTTGATCCGGGTAACAGCAAAATGATAGGTGATCTACCTCTTCGCAAAAAACAAGTTTTGCAATTGAAAGGTTATTTAATGGTATTTGAACAGATCCTGGCCGATTACCTGGCACAATTGGAACACGTAAGCGATATCTTCTCATTTGAAAATATCGACAGAACTTATTATTCGCAGTCGATTACAGATGCTGTGACCGATGCTGCAGTTTTGATGAAGGACCTGTCGAAATACAATGAAACCGCTGGTCAAAAGGAAAGTAAAAAGACTTTTTTCAAGAGAAGGGAAAAGGTGCTAAATCATCTGTTGGCAAGATTCGGAGAGGAGATGAACAGTTTCAGTTTTTATGTTCATAATTCCAGCACGGGAAAAAGTGAAGATGTTATCAGGGCGAAGGCTGCTTTCCTCGCAGATTATGTGGACCTCGGTCTTGAACGGAATAAGGGTTTTGATTACAGTGACCGTGATGGTGCATGGGACACTTCAAATGTCGCGGGCGTAAAAAAACGTATTTGCCGTTTATTAGGAATTCAAGACTACAGCACCCGCTTCACGACTTTCGATTGGATAGACGTTGAAAAAAGGCAGGAAGATAACAACCCGTTACGATTTGTAGCAGTAGTTCGCGATCATCAGAATAAGAAATTGTTATTAGAGAGCCGGCCTTTTGAAACAGAATCTGAAGTCAGGCATATCCTGCATTATATCATTCAACATGGATTTAATACAAAAAAATATCAACTCCAGGATAAACAAGGCCGTTTTTCTTACCATCTTCAAATGGAGAATGAAGAAAAGCAATATGAGTCAGTCGCTTCAATGGAATTCGGCAGTAAGGGAAACCGGGATGAAGATTTTTCGAGGCTGATTGAATTATTAGAAGGCCTGGGACGGCAGGAAAACTTCCATCTGCTGGAGCACATATTGCTTCGGCCAAAAATTGATTCGCATCCACTCAAATCCTCTAATCAACCGGCGGAATCGACCTCTGTTTCGCTTCTGACTGTGCTTCGGAAGTCGCAGGTCGCTTCGCCAACGAAAACAGAACAGCCACAGTTTCCATATAGTTTCCGCATCGATCGCCGCAACGATAAGGGTAAGTTATCGTGGACACTTAATCTGATGCGGGACAGTCGTACCCCAGCACTTGTGGTTGAAGATAATTTCCCGCTTAAGAAGGGCGCGATCGAACGCATGGTACATATCAGGCAGGCAGGCGCAGACCGCGTAAATTATGCTGACTCTACCAACGCAGATGGTTATTATGTCTTTGTTATAAAAGAAAAGGATCGCGTGTTAGCAAAAGGTAAGAAAGCATATCGGGAGAAAAAAGACATGGATGATGAGATTATTTTGCTCGTTGATTATTTTTCATATCAATTGAACCTGATGCATACCGCGGCTGACAAAGATGAAGTGAGTGAATCAGACCTCGCGGACCCTTATTCTTTTCAGTTATCAATTTTTATTCCCGATTGGCCTTTGCGATTCAGAGAGCCTGGGTTTAAATACTTGTTGGAAGAAGCGATCTACAACGAGCTGCCTTCACACATCTATCCCAATATTTATTGGCTGGATTATAAGCAGATGAAGGACTTTGAACATGTATACAAAGCGTGGCTGCAGGAACTGACTATGAACGAAGTTCCGGAGATAGCCCGGGTGAATAGCCTGCTTGCTGTTTTTAACGAGATCAGGAAAATGAACTAACAAATGCGTAATGATGTGATCCATAGAATACTATTTGATGTCGGATGCCGGGCAGAAGATGCTGTGCGCTCCATCCAGCATACCATCCAACATTATACATTGCCAAGAGTCGAGAAAGCAACTGAGAGCTTGTTTCAAAAGTTTGGAAAGGATCACGGTCATATCATCATTGATAAGGTAGAGCTGGATCTGGGTGAGTTCTCACTAACTGATTTGGAAGGCGATTGTTTTGCAGATGCCTTTGAATACAAGTTTGCCGAATGCCTCGAGGCTGCGGGACGCAAATATCAGGTTGGAGAACAAGCGAAATGGAATCCTGCTAAAACAAACTGGGAAATCCTTAAAGCCTTCTTGCTGGAAGGAGATTTACCCTGGTGGATCAATAAGAGAGAAGCGCTGAACCTGAGAAGAATATTGATGTTGGTGCTTCATTCAGAGCCTGGCCAGGTAGAATCATTTTTGGCCCAACAAAGCGATGAAGTCGCACGCGAACGCTTGTGGTTGCTCCTGGCAAATAAGGATAAGGACAGGTTTACGTATTTGTTTAAAAATCCAGATCAAAAGAGATATGATTTTCCTGGACTTTCTCTAATGGCGCTGTTTTCTATATTGAAAGAGCCATTCCATCAAGTAATGCTGCAAGAAAAACAAGCGTGGCAGAAATTCCTTCAAAGTGTGAACACAAAGTATAGTCCCCGCTT
>DASUTP010000451.1:0-3356 GCA_036374515.1 Chryseolinea sp.
TTAACGATTTTTGGGGTAAAGGAAAAGCAGCTGTGGACACAAAAGCCAATGGAAAACAGGGCACGTCCTGTCGGTACGATTCGTTAACAGCCATCAGTTTCCGCCGTGGGAGATACACCATCGTTCTTCACAACTCAGACCCAACGGACCTTTAAGTGTCAATGACATCGGCTGAATCTTTTCCCTTTAAACGAGGCTATCAGATTGGTTTTTTAAAGTCCTGCCTTCATTTTATCGATGGCTTCTTTGCCCTCAGGTGTAATGCCCATGATCTCCGTTGCGACACCCAGTATTTTGTAGGTGTCGAAGAATTTCATTCGCGCAATTGGATGATCTACCTCGCCGATCAGTGAATAGCCTTGCTGAATCAGATCGTCGACAACTTCTTGAAATCCGCTCACTGGTAATCGGAAGGCGAGATGCTGGACGCCGCCGGCGGAGTTTTTAGCGAGATAATCATGAAACACACTTTGGCCTGAAAGAGGCTGAATGAGTTCGATGAAAGTACCACCATTGAAGGTTTGAGTAGTCAATCCGTCACTGGGTACGACCTTACCATAATATTTTATTTTCAAATCCTCAGCGCTATAACGGTAGGGCTCCGGGAAGTTCACCCTAAAAGATTTTTCCAGGAATTTTGCTGTGGCGTTAATATCCGGTACTACCCATCCAATCTGTGCAAATTCAAGTTTAGCAAGCGTTTCTTCGATTTTGCTCATAGTTGTGCGTTTGGTTATCTGTTGAGTAAAACTAAACCTGACCGTCTTTCACCGCAAGGGCAAGCGTCTCTATTTTGCGAAAAGGATAAGTTCTTACAACATTGTCGCTTTTAATAATTGAATCAAGCTTATAATTTTTAAGTTTACGAAGTGCGGCAAGGAACTAATTTACACATTGAATTGCCGAAAGATACATCCTTGATACAGAACATGAAAACGCCCTTAATTACGCAAGAAGGTCTAGAAAAGTTAAAAGCCGAGCTGGATCATTTGTGGCGCGTTGAGCGGCCAGACACCACGCAAAAGGTGTCGTGGGCCGCAAGCCTGGGAGATCGTTCCGAAAACGCAGATTACCATTACAATAAAAAGCGTCTGCGCGAAATTGACCGCCGCGTGCTTTATTTGCGAAAATGCATTGATGACTTGAAAGTTGTGAACTATTCTCCGTTTCAGGAAGGCAAAGTGATGTTTGGAGCCTGGGTAGAAATTGAAAATGACAGAGGTGACCAAAAGCGCTTTCGCATCGTAGGGTATGATGAGATCTTTAATACCAAGGATTATATTTCTATTGACTCACCGATGGCACAGGCACTATTGAAAAAAGAAGTGGGGGACGAAGTAGTCGTGAAGACAAATGCTGGTGAGTTTAACTGGCGTATCACCAAAATTGAGTACGCGAAATAGATCCTGTTCGATCGATCATGATCGAGGCAAAGTTTCATCTGACAAATTTTGATCTGCAGTATACGACAAATGCATTTAGCCATCGGCGCCCTAAGAGCGTCTTCCGGTCACTTAATACCCTGCTGTGAGCTCGGCACTCTTCCAGATCAGATCAGATGGTTCAAAAATAAACTGCTTATTATTAGTCATTTTGCAACGATACTTCTAGGAATGTGTTGTATTGATGACCACTGCTCATATCTGTGCGAAATACAAATACTAGGAACAGGTTAGATGTGAGCAGGCCCAATAGTGCGGCAGAAGAATGGGATATCAGCAGAGAAAAAGCACGGATTCCTGGCGAGGAAGCTGCCAACAGACAAGAAAGGCTCCGAATGCAATAATTAAACGGGATAAAATTAAGAACCATTGGCGAGGTACAAATTCGCATGTCGCGAGTTCAAACGACGGTGGTTTTGGGCGTGGCGGCAGCGACAAATTAGATTAACAGCGTCGGAGTTATCCCGTAACTTTGGATACACAACAGCGTTAAAAAAAAAAATACATGAAGGATATAACAAACCCAGAAGAATTATGGACCGTTCAGAAAGCTAAACTTCGGCTAGTATTCACTCACCTGCATGAGGATGACTTCCGCTATGACTATGGCAAAAAAGATGTGATGCTGGATTCACTTCAGAAAAAGCTCGGTAAGTCGCGGGAGGAACTCAATGCAATACTTTTGGGATTGTGACTTAAGCACGCAGAAAATTGATTTTGAATAATTGTTAAATTATCACAGGACTATGACCAAGCTTCCTTTATACTTCAATTGTCACTTTTTCAAATCGTTAGGCGGAGAATCAATATATCGATACAAGATCGACGCCAGCAACATTCAGGCGCATCCTTATCAGCTCTTTAAACGCAATATTAATGACTGGCAAAATCTTTCAGTTTATGCCTCTGTCAGTGATGCTGTGATGATTTTATTAAAAGAACTTTTCTCAAGCGAATTGGCCGATGAAATAAATCATGGCCAGGCGACGATCAACCCGGGAGAAATACTGGAGAAAATCAATCAGGGGGAAAGAATGGTATCTATCAGCGGACCTCAAAATGAAATGTTCAGAATAGACTTCGACGTTAATTTCCAAGACCTTGTGGAGAGGCCATGATTGACACAACCATTAAGAAAGGGACTGTCTCTCCTAATGAAATGATGATCAAAGGATAACTAGAATATAAGCCAATGCTAAATCCTCGTTTTGTGGATAATTCATGACCGACGTCTTATCTACCTTAATGGGCCAGCTGATTAAACCGCGCGGGACGTACTCCCCGGCGGTTAAAGGGTAAATTAACTTGGTGAAGTCAATCAAGAAAAGACACTTTTTTTGTTTTCAGTCACCCCACACAACCGTTCTCCTTTTAAAATAATCGCATTAACGAAACCGGTTGGGTAGTTTTCTAGTTATCAGTAAAGATAGTAGATCTTTTTAAGCGGTTGGATGATTAGTGAAGTAGAACAACAACCATCGTTTCTTGCAACGCCAGAAAGGAAGCACTTCTGGATGCGGCTCGATAATGCCGCAAAAATCTATCCGGCAGTCCAAAGCGCAGAATTAACATCTGTATTCAGGCTATCCTGTGTGTTAAAAGAGCTGATAAAAATTAAGCCGCTGCTCCAAGCGATTCATAAAATTGAAAACCGCTTTCCCTACTACAAGATGAAGCCTGAAAAGGGTTTTTTCTGGTATTACCTGGAGTTTCAAAATAGGCCAATACCATTGCGCGCCGACTTGGGCATACCTTGCCGTGCATTCACAAACGATGATTTAATCTTTAGAATTCTCGTTAAGGGTAATCGGTTGAGTGTCGAATTCTCGCATATACTGACAGACGGTGGGGGTGGATTTGAGTTTTTGAAGACACTCCTGTACACATACTTTGAAAGTTGTTCCATTAAATTCA
>DASUTP010000452.1:0-7236 GCA_036374515.1 Chryseolinea sp.
GTATTTGTTGCGATCGGTATTTCTTTAAGTGATGCGTTCTATATTCTTATTTCATATTTTGGCCTGACGCAATTCATGGCTACACCGAGTTTCCGGCACTATATGGCCTATGCAGGCGGTGTAATTCTGTTGCTTTTTGGACTGTATTACCTGTTGGTAAAAAGCCGGAAACTTGCTCAATATGACCCCAAAAAAGTGGACAATGCCAGCGGCTTACGCCTGGCGGCCAAGGGCTTTCTTATCAATGGATTAAGTCCGATGGTACTGTTCTTTTGGCTGGCCACGGTGAGCGTTGCAACGACACAGCTAGGCTATGATTCTCGTAAAAATGCGTTGATTTTTTTTGCGTCCATCGTTGCAACGGTGTTTACCACAGACATCCTGAAAGCAAAGTTGGCCGATAAACTACGAACATTGATTACTCCCAAAGTGATCAGGATCATGAATGTTGTACTGGGACTTGTGATGGTAATATTTGCGGGCAAGTTGATCCTGTTCCCGGATAATGTCTGATCAATTTGCCTCATTAACTTTACCGGCCCGATGACGCATTGTCAACCTTCTTGCTACGGTGGCAAGGTGGGTAGTGACTGGCCTCGCGAAAAATCCAAGAAAATCCTTATAGATCGGTATGTCCCAAAGGAATGAGGACATTGAATTTGAAATTGCCTTCCAGTACTAGTCCTGTAAGACATTCGTAACAAAGGTGGACTTTAGCAACAGCCAAAGGAGAAAAAATGACAGGCCCCATTGGAGGTAAATGAAATAATAATCGGACGTGTCTTTGAACCGTGTTTCTTTAATTTCAGCTTTTTCATACTGATCGATTTTAGCAAATACTTGCCGCAACGTCTGCGCATCTGCTGCCCTGAAGAATTCACCACCCCCAATGTCTGCAATTTTTCGCATGGTCGATTCGTCGATGGTGTTTTCGATCATGTTTGGTCTTCCAAAAAAATCCTTTCCGAAAGGAACGAGACCTTCCTTGCCCACGATGATCGTATAGATCTTAATGCCGTAGGCTTCTGCCAGTTCAGCGGCAGTAATGGGGTCGATATTGCCCGCCGTGTTGTCTCCGTCACTCAGCAGAATGCAAACTTTCGACTTAGTTTCCGATTCACTCATCCTGTTGGTAACAACTGCCAAAGCACTTCCTATAGCCGTTCCCCTGTTTTCGATCATCTCAAAATTTATTTCGTCCAGGTAGGATTTCAGCAATTCATAATCCGTTGTCAAAGGCGAAAGTGAAAACGCATCACCGGAGAATACCACAAGTCCGATACGATCCTGAACCCGCCCATTAATAAAATCCCGTGCGACATTCTTTGCCGACTCCAAACGATTTGGGAGAAAATCTTCAATTTGCATCGACTGCGAAATGTCCAGCGCTATCATGATGTCAATCCCTTCGGTCCATTGCTCCACTTTTTCATTCGTCTTTTGAGGCCGCGCCAAAGCCAAACAGGTGAAAGCCAGGACAAGCATAATTAACAGTTCCGGGATCATTCTGATGAGGTTGAGGGGGGATACCCGCAAATCTTTCTGTGCTACCGCAACGGGAAGTTTTTGATTAAACTTATATCGCCACAACCATCGAATGACAAAAAGCAACGGTATACCTAGAATAAGATACAGGTAAACTTCGTTTTCCCAGGTGAAAGAGCGAAGAGTAGAGAGACTTAACCATTCCGGCATGTACCAGGGTGTAAGATCTTTATCCATGCTTCACCTCCTCTAATTTCTTTGCAAATTTCTGATCTGCGTACTGCTTTAAGGTTTCAAGCGAATCAACAACGGTGGTATTATGCCCATAGATTGCGCCGTCGATCGAGTGAAGGTTCTTTCCCAGAGTTTCATCGTTTTCCAGCTGCGACGTTTCGCGGGAAGTCAATTTTGTATAGGGCCTGGCTTCCAATTGTTCCATGTACTTTTTCCAATGCGCCAGTGCATATTCCGTGTGGGTTGAAGAGAAAGCCGATCTGATGGTGTTAACGTGCTGATTGTAGGTTTCCAAAAATTGTAAATGTGCCTTCGACATCCTTTTTAGCCTGAAATACCTCCTTATTCTTTTTCCAAAAAATATCCAGCCCCCCAGCGACAGTACCAATAAAGCTGCAAGCACGATGAAAAGTACCGGGTAGTTAAAAAGATAGGGTACATTCTCGTGCTCCGTATTTACCCTCAACGCAATGGCGTCGATACCTATCGTATCAGGAATGTTCTTCGCTAACTCTGCCAACAACACCGTGTCAACACTGGAAGTATAAATGGTGCAGTCCTGCGGATTTACCTGAAATACCGGAAGGGCCAATTGTTGCAAGCGATCAACCTCGAATGTGGAAAGGTAGTATACCACGCTATCGTAGCTTTTTCCATTTTCGGTTTTTGTCGGAAAATAGCGTCTGCTGTTCAGCTCAAACGGAAAATAATCAAAGGTGGAATCGGGAAAGACTATGTTCAGGTTTCGTGGGTACGTTGCCGAAAGGTAATAGCCTGATTGATCCCCAACCCTGAGGCTGTCGGCAAAAAAACCTCCGCGGACAATCACATCCTGGCCAAACGATGCTCCACCTGATGCTATGACGAACCACATCGTAAAAATGTTCCTTAACATGCACATCGATCTCATCCTTCTTAACTTTTCAACGATCGGTTTCTTACTTTGAATAATCGCAATAGCTTGGGAACGTAATCTTCATCGGTATCAAGCGAAATAAAATTGATTTGGTGTTTGCGGCTGAACTTTTCCAATTCCGATTTCCTCGAAATCAGACGGTCGCTGATTTTTTTCCTGAAGTCGCCGAAAGAGGTATTAACCCACAGTGTGCGTTGGGTTTCTTTGTCGATGATCGGAATGATTCCCAGTTTAGGCAGCCGGGTTTCTCTTTTGTCGCTGATGTGAACGACGACAAGATCATGTCTTCTTGCCAGTGCCTTGAGGTTATGGAAATATCCCTCGTCTATAAAGTCGGAAATAAGTATAACCACACTCCTGCGCTTAATAGCATTCAACGCGAAGGCGATTGCTTTTGTCAGGTTGGTTTTTAAGGACTGAGGATTTAGTTTTACCAGGGTGCTGATGATTTCATAGGCCTGAAGATGACCTTTTACCGGTTTGATGTATTTTTCCTTGACATCAGAAAAACAAATAAGTCCTACGTGACCGGATTCCTTTGACGCTGATAGCGCCAGGACTCCGCAAATTTCCTTTCCAATATCAGCTTTTGTGCTACCGGGGTTTCCGATATTTTCCGAAGCACTGACGTCGAGGATAAAAAAAACGGTTTGTTCCTTTTCCTCTTTAAATGTCTTCACAAAGGTACCGTGTCCCTTTGCAGATACGTTCCAGTCGATGGTCCTGATATCATCGCCATATTGATACGGGCGCACATCATCAAACTCTAACCCAGATCCTTTAAATATCGAGTGAAAGTCTCCCTGCATCTGGCTGTTGATGGCCTTCCGGATTTGAATCTCGTATTTTCTTAATTTTTTCAGCAGTTCCTTCATCTTTCACGCGTCGTTAATCGTTTGTCAACTCGTCATTGGCAAAATTATTGTCATACCAATGCAGACGTGGTATTAACGGTTACCACAAGGGTCAAAAATAGAACAATTATGAGTATTTTGCCCCACCCAAATGGAGTTAAGGTTTATAATGAATCCTAAAGGCAACACAAGGCAAATTGTTCTGGCTGGATTGGTCTGCGCCTTTGTTATTTGTTTTTCCTGCCAGGAGAACGATAGGAATAGCCAGCCGGTGTTGACTCATCAGCAGATGGTAAAAGCAATGGCTGAGATATACCTGGCGGAGCAAAAAATAAACCGCCTGGGTGTAGCGCGTGATTCAGCGGAAGTTGAGTTTAATCGAATTAAACCGCAGGTTTTTGAAAAAATTCAGATCTCCGATTCAGTTTTTAAAAGGTCATTCGATTATTATATGGACCGGCCCAAGGAAATGGAGGCAATTTTCACAGCGCTCGTCGACTCGCTAAGCCTCATGGAACAGCGCATAGAATCTTCCGGTAAATGATCTACCCCGATACTTTTGAAGTAAAATTGGGCTTCGATCAAATTCGAACCAAGCTAAAGCACTATTGCCTCTCGACCGCCGGTCAAAGCTGGGTCGATAACATGAAGTTCAGCACGGAGTTTGATTTCGTGAATATATTACTCACTCAAAACCTTGAGTTCCGGCTTATCCTGGAAAAGGGCGAGCCCTTTCCATCACAACATTTTTTCGATGCAAGTGACTGGATGAAGAAGATCGCTCTGGAAGGAAATTGGTTGGAGGCAGAGGAATTTTTGCATTTTGCCTATGGGATAGAGACGATCCTCGCATGCAAGAATTATCTTACCAAGAATGCGGAGGCTTATCCGCAGCTATATTTGCTCTCGCAGTCGGTGACGGCAACCAGCCAGCTGTCGCAGCAGGTCCACATCAAAATCGACGACAAGGCTGTAGTTAGGGATTCAGCAAGCGCTGAGCTCGCCCGGATCCGTAAGAAACTTCGCGACGAGCAGGGAAGGGTTCGAAAACTTGCCGAACAGATTTTCAGAAACGCTGTCAGCGCGAACTGGGTGCCGGAGGGTGCGTTGCCGACTATCCGCGACGGACGCGTAGTGATACCGGTGCAGGCTGAGCACAAAAGGAAATTAAAGGGATTTATTCTCGATGAATCGGCCACTGGCCAGACGGTTTTTATGGAGCCCGCGGAAATGCTGGATGCCAATAACGAAATCCGCGAGCTGGAGCACGAAGAAAAACGTGAGGTCATTCGTATACTGAAAGCGTTGACCGACGACTTCCGTAGTCAGTTGTCCATTCTTAAATCATCCTTTCGCTTCCTGGCGCAGATCGATTTCATCAGGGCAAAAGCCAAGTTCTCCTTAGAGATAAATGCCGACAAACCCATTCTGGAAAAACAACCTGAACTCACCTGGTATAATGCAAAACATCCGTTGCTCTACCTGAGCTTGAAGGGGAAACGCGATGTTGTGCCGCTGACCATTGAGCTTAATCCCGACGATAGAATGTTGCTTGTTTCAGGGCCAAATGCAGGCGGAAAGTCTGTTTGTCTGAAAACGGTGGGCCTTCTTCAATACATGGCACAATGTGGGCTGTTAATTCCCGTATCGGACCGCTCAAGGGTTGGAATTTTTCAGCATATATTTTTAGACATTGGTGATCAGCAGTCCATTGAGAACGATTTGAGCACCTACAGCAGTCACCTTCGTAATATGACTGTATTTATTCATTCCGCTACTGATAAATCGCTGGTGTTACTGGACGAGCTTGGGTCAGGCACAGATCCGAATTTTGGCGGCGCCATCGCAGAGGCAATTCTGAAATCATTGTTGCAAAAAAAAGTATGGGGGCTTGCCACGACACACTACTATAACCTGAAATTATTTGCCAGTCAGAATAAGGGAATAAGGAATGCCGCGATGCGTTTTGACGATAAGAACCTCATTCCACTTTATATCCTGGATATCGGAAAACCGGGAAGTTCATTTGCTTTGGAAATCGCCAAAAAGACTGGCCTTCCGGCCGCTACTATTGAGGAGGCGCAAAACCTCGTAGGGAAGGATCTGACAGGTTTTGAATCTTTGGTGCGATCGTTGGAACGTGAACGGCAGGAACTAAGCGTAAAAATCGTCAAACTGGAAAAACAGGAGTCGGAATTAAAGCAGTCGCTTGCGCGCTACCAGTCGTTGTCTACGGAACTGGAAACGAAAAAGAAAGCGATCATCAATAAGGCAAAAGAGGATGCTTCAAACCTGTTAAAGGAAACCAATCGCGAGATTGAAAAAACCATTCGGCATATAAAGGAAAACAAGGCCGAAAAAAAAGAAACGTTAAAAGTTCGTAAAAACCTTGAAACGCTTACCCATAAGGTTGCGGGACCGGCGCAGGTTGAATCGCCGCCCCCGCCCGAATTGAAGGAAGGCGACCGTGTCAGAATTATCGGGCAGGAAGGAAGCGGTGTCATACTGTCGATTCAGGGAAAAAGCGCAACCGTTCAGTTTGGGTTGTTAAAATCTGTAACGAAGTTAAACAGGCTTGAAAAGATCACGGCGGCTGTCGAAAAGGAAATCAGTGCAAGGCTTCGATCTGTCGGTGTCAACGTGCTGGAAAAGCGGGCAAATTTTAATCCCACCCTTGACATTCGTGGAAAACGTGTCGACGAAGTAATAGGAATCCTTGAGCAATACCTCGATACGGCTATTCTTCTGGGCCAGGGTGAGCTTAAGGTTTTGCACGGCAAGGGGGAGGGTGTATTGCGAAAGATCGTTCGCGATCATTTAAAGCGATACAAGGAAGTTGCTTCTGTAAAGGATGAACATGTTGAACGCGGAGGCGATGGAATTACCGTTGTTGTTCTAAAATAGGGACAAAAAAAAAGCTGTCTTTAAAGGCAGTCTCAGGCACGATTAACGGAAAGGCTCACATAAAAATAATTATTCGACAAGCAATTTCACCCCTTCGGGGTTCTGTCACCTACATCGGATTTCTTGCTATAGTAATGACACCCCTTCGGGGTTGGAGCAGTGAACAATTTTTTTGATTTCGAGGGTAACATAGCGTCAATTTCACAGCACTCGTTCACACTGAACGATGTGTGGATTGGTATCTCAGATCATCCGCTGCATCACGACGTTTGAATTGTTACTTAATTCCCTCGGCTATAGCCAGCCATCAATCCCGAAGGGATGGCATTATTATAGAAAACCAATTGCTGTGTGAAGGCGAACCCCGAAGGGGTGACATAAAATAATTATTCTCCAAGCTGTGTCACCCCTTCGGGGTTCTGTCACCTACATCTAATTTCCTGCTATAATAATGACACCCCTTCGGGGTTGGAGCAGTGAAACAAATTTCTTTGATTTCGGTAGACGGCGTTGCGCCCCCTCTCCACAGCACTCGTTCACACTAGGCGATGTGGGATTTGTATTTCACATCATCCGATGCAATTCACTACGTTTGAATGGTAACTTAATCCATCGGCTAGCCAGCTACCAATCCCGAAGGGATGGCATTATTATAGACAGGCAATTCCTTTGTGAATCCGAACCCCGAAGGGGTGACATAAAATAATCTTGGATGTACAACTTCACCCTTAGCGGTTCCGTCTGCTACATCGTCCGTTTTTCAGATAAAAAAAGCAACGAATTTTTCGTCCTTATGGTCTGGTAAAGGTAAATACCCAGTCTCCTTCAACGGACGATACCCTG
>DASUTP010000453.1:0-14093 GCA_036374515.1 Chryseolinea sp.
ATACGGTATTCATTTATAAAGATTACCGGTCGCTGATAAAAAATAAAGCTACGATCGTTGACAGTTTGGTTCGGGATGGAAGTCCAAATACTTATTGGTATGCGGTGGTGGATTATTTTTACATTCAGCCGAATGTTGGCCAATATAACTTTTATGTAAAGTTTCTCATCAAGCAGAACGATGGTTCCTTTGTCGAATATGATTTCGCGGAGGAATTCTGTGAAAACCACAATGGCCGTTTTCCAAGGTTAACCGACAACGATAGGGCCCTTGAGGGTGAAATTAATTATTCCATGGTGAGCACTGGATTTGAAGCAATCTTTGGGACGAAGACGTTGAAACTGGAGGTGACGATTTACGATCGCGCCTTGAATGCGTCCAATACAATACAAACCCCGGAGTTCAGACTCGAGGAAATCTGACGATCACCATTTTAACGCAGGGAATTTTCCAGGTTCCACTTCTGCCATCACCGCATATACCTTTTCAAAAACATCTTCGGCATTCGGCTTTGAGAAATAATCACCATCCGACGCATAGGCTGGCCGATGTTCCTTCGCAGTGATGGTGACAGGATGCGAGTCAATGAAATTATAGGCTCCCTGTTCTTCAAGAACCTTTTGCATCATAAAAGCTGTTGCACCTCCGGGAACATCTTCATCTGCAAAAACGATACGGTTGGTTTTCTTAACCGAATCGAGTATGGTGTGATGAATATCAAACGGAAGCAATGTCTGGACATCGATCACTTCAGCAGATATTCCAAAACGTTCAAGGTCCTCAGAAGCCTCCATCACAATGCGGCACATGGAGCCGTAGGTTACAATAGTAACATCCGACCCTTCCCTGAGAACTTCAGGTACCCCAACGGGCACGGTAAATTCACCAACATTGTCGGGCACCCTTTCTTTCAACCGGTATCCGTTCAAGCATTCGATAATCACTGACGGATCGTCTGATCGCAGCATTGTATTATAAAAACCTGCAGCCTGTGTCATATTTCTCGGCGAAATGATGTACACGCCACGAAGGGCGTTTATCAGCATTCCAACCTGCGAGCCTGCATGCCACACACCTTCGAGCCGGTGCCCCCGTGTCCTTACAATCAGGGGAGCCTTCTGTCCGCCTTTCGTTCTGTAGTATAAACAGGCGAGATCGTCAGACATGGTAGGCAAGGCATAAATAAAATAATCGAGGTATTGAATTTCAGCGATCGGCTTTAATCCCCGCAACGCTACGCCTATACCTTGTCCCACAATTGTGCATTCGCGAATTCCAGTATCGGTAACACGCAATTCACCGTGCTTGCTTTGCAATCCGGCAAAACCCTGATTTACATCGCCGATTTTTCCAACGTCTTCGCCAAAGGCCAACACCCGCGGATCACGCGTAAGGGCCGCATCAAAACACGCCTGTAAAACCTCCCTGCCATCCACTAAGGGCGACGTTTCCGAATAGATCGCATCTACTCGTGGTACTTTCAGCGCTGATTCATCGGATATACTGTGCAAATGCGAACTGTATCGGTCAAAATTCTCAGCATCCGCGTTTCGGAGCCACTCTTCGAGCAACTCTCTAGCCTCACCGTTATCCCTTACCAGGTAGCGAATTGCCTTTTTTGCAGCCCGCATGGTTTCCAGGCGCGTAGGGTTAATGGCTCTCACCAAATCATTTTTTATCTCAAGTATTTCAGCTGCACTCTGGCCTTGCTGGATCGCTTTATCCAGGATCGCTGTTACCTTCGACTGATCTCTTCGCACATCGTTGTTGAAAGCCTTCCACGCGCGCTCTTTCGCCTGCCTCGCAGACACCTTCGCTTCCTTTTCAATAGCGTCCACTTCTTCCGGCATGATCAAAACCTCCGAAATGATCCATTCCCGCATTTTGCGGATACAATCATTTTCTATTTCCCAGACCAGCCGCTCCTTCGACTTATAGCGTTCATGAGAGCCCGAAGTAGAATGGCCCTGAGGCTGCGTCATTTCCTGTACGTGAAACAAGACAGGCACATGCTCGTCCCTGCAAATCGTCTCAGCCCGCTGATAAGCGTCGATCAATCCAATATAATCCCAACCTTTGACGGTAATTATCTCAAATCCTTTTTCTTTATCCGTACGTTGCAGACCCGCCAACGCTTTGGATATACTCAATTTCGTAGTGTGATATTCCTGCGGTACCGATATCCCGTAGTCATCGTCCCATACGGAAATTAACATCGGTACCTGCAGCACGCCTGCTGCGTTCACGGCCTCAAAAAACATCCCCTCTGACGTGGAGGCATTCCCAATGGTTCCGAACGCAATTTCATTCCCATTATCCGACAGCGACCTGAATTCCTTCAGCCCTGGATTCTCACGAAACAACTTTGAAGCATATGCTAATCCCAGCAGGCGTGGCATCTGTCCTGCGGTAGGAGAAATATCCGCACTGCTGTTTTTTGCCTCCGTCAGGTTGATGAACTTGCCATCGTTCCCGAGAAACCGCGTTGCATAGTGACCATTCATCAGGCGTCCGGCAGATGCAGGATCGGCCTCCAAGCTGGTATGGGCGTACAACTGCGCGAAATATTGTTGGACGGTCAATTCACCGATGGCGAACATAAACGTCTGATCACGGTAGTAGCCAGCGCGAAAATCTCCTTTTCGAAAAACCTTTGCCATAGCAATTTGAGCGACTTCCTTTCCATCGCCGAAAATGCCAAACTTGGCTTTTCCCATAAATACTTCTTTGCGGCCGATCAGACTGGCTTCCCGGCTTTCGACAGCAAGGCGGTAATCTGAAAGAATCTCTTTCACCTTTGCTTGCGAAAATTTTGTTTTCAATTCTTTAATTGCACTCAAAATTGTGGGGATTGAAGGTGAACGATTTCTTCTAGTCAAAAATAGAAATTACAAGTAACTTTCAAAAGGCCGTGATTTAACCGAAAACATTGCAATCTTACATTGGGTTCGTCCCTTTTCGAAAAAAAGCTATCACTTTTTCGAGTCCCTGATTTTATGCTTTCTTTTCTTAAAAAAGGCCGAATGCCTTCATCTCATTGATTCCTACTTAACTATATTTGCCCGATCCCAAATCGATTTTATATGATAGTTGGCGTACCCAAAGAAATTAAGAATAACGAAAACCGTGTCGCCCTCACTCCAGCGGGGACCCAGGAACTGGTAAAACGTGGCCACGTTGTTTTGATAGAGATGACCGCAGGAGTCGGAAGCGGCTTCAGCAATGAATCCTACATGAAGGCCGGCGCCAAAATGATCGACGACGCGGAGGAGATTTACAGCAGGGCAGAGATGATCATCAAGGTCAAGGAACCGATTGAAGAAGAATATAAATTCATCCGCCGCGATCAGCTTGTATTTACTTATTTCCATTTTGCTTCCTACGAACCATTGACGAAAGCGATGATCGCAGGTGGAGCAACCTGTCTTGCGTATGAAACCGTTGAACGTTTGGATGGCAGTCTGCCACTGCTGATACCTATGTCTGAAGTGGCAGGAAGAATGGCCATTCAGGAAGGAGCAAAGTATTTGGAAAAACCGCTTAAGGGAAGGGGAATATTACTTGGTGGAGTGCCCGGTGTAAAACCGGCGCAGGTGCTCATTCTTGGTGGAGGAGTAGTCGGTACCAATGCCGCAAAAATTGCTGCAGGGATGGGCGCCGATGTTACCATAATGGATCTAAATATTAACCGCCTGAGATATCTTGACGACGTAATGCCTAAGAATGTTCACACTATCGTGTCGAATGAATTTACCATCAGGGAATTTATTAAAGATTCAGACTTGATCGTTGGCGGAGTCCTTGTGCCTGGTGCGAAAGCGCCTAAGCTTATTACCAGGGATATGTTAAAAGATATGAGACCGGGAACGGTGTTGGTGGATGTCGCCGTAGACCAGGGAGGTTGTATTGAGACCTGCAGACCCACAACGCATGAAGATCCTACGTACATCATCGATGATGTAGTTCACTACTGTGTGGCTAACATGCCCGGCGCAGTACCCTATACGTCTACCCTCGCGTTGACGAACGCTACGCTGCCCTATGCAATCCGCCTTGCCAATCAGGGATGGAAAAAAGCCTGCCAGGAAAGCACCGAATTAAGAAATGGCTTGAACATCATTCACGGAGAGGTCGTTTATAAAGCTGTAGCGGATGCGTTTAGCCTGCCGTACACCGACGTGAAGAAATTTTTATAAGCGTCTGCCCTGGCCACTAAGGTCGTCGTATGGGGGCATCGCACCAAGCACAACGGTGTTGCTATTTGCCCAGTCAACCTCACAACAGATGTGTGACATACCATTTGTAATTACAATATACTTTGCTTTTAAGGAATGATTGTAGACAGATGCCTGGCGGATGGTTCGCTTGCTTAATTTCAGTTCAGGCGCCTTGCACTCGATCATCATCCAGGGAGCCCCTTCACGATTGAATACAACAATATCGGATCTCTTGCGAAGGGTATTAAATGTTAAACCACCTTCTACCTTAATAAGCGCCTTGGGGTAATTCAAATGGTGTATCAGGTAATGAATAAAATGCTGCCTCACCCATTCCTCCGGCGTCAAAACGACGTAACGTTTTCGTAACACGTCAAAAATAAAAATTTGTCCCTGCTCCTCTTTGAGTCCGAAGTTATAATCAGGAAGGTTTAGCTTTACCATAGCAAAAGATTATCACGCCCAGGCGGAACCGTATTCTGTGCTTCAAAATATGAAGATCGCAGAAGCAACCATTTTCGCCCACATTTTTTTATGATAACTTTATAAATATGAAGACAAAACAAGACATTGTCGAAAACTGGCTCCCGCGTTACACCGGACAACCTCTCGATAAATTTGGTGACTATATTCTGTTGACCAATTTCGATAATTACGTTTCCCTGTTTGCCAGCTGGCACAATGTGCCGGTTAATGGCTTAGACCGTGCTATGCGAAGTGCAACGGCCGAAGGCATAACGATCATCAACTTCGGAATGGGTAGTCCCAATGCGGCCACGATAATGGATTGCCTGAGCGCCGTAAAACCGAAGGCTGCTTTGTTCCTGGGAAAATGTGGTGGCTTGAAAAAAAACGAAATCGGAAATCTTATCCTCCCGATTGCAGCAATACGCGGGGAAGGTACGTCGAATGACTACTTTCCACCTGAGGTCCCTGCACTTCCGTCCTTTGCACTGCAAAAAGCAATCTCTACCACAATCCGTGACCATCGCCAGGACTACTGGACGGGAACGGTATATACCACCAACCGGCGTGTATGGGAATGGGACGAAGATTTCAAAGTATACCTGCGGAAAATCCGCGCGTTGGCCATCGATATGGAAACGGCTACCATCTTCTCTACTGCTTTTTCCAATAAAATTCCAACGGGGGCGTTACTGCTGATCTCCGATCAGCCAATGGTGCCCGAAGGCGTCAAGACAGAGCTGAGCGATACGTCTGTCACCAAAAACTATGTAGAACTTCATTTGAAGATCGGCATTGACTCCCTGAAGCAGCTGATCAACAACGGTATCACTGTGAAGCATTTGAGGTACTAGTGGTCGGTGATCGGGTAATCGGTAATCGGTGCCGGTAGGAAAGTTTGGTAGGTCTCCAATGATCTGAATACGATCACGTGCTCGCTTCTAGAGCAAGCGACTATCAGTATGCAAAGCTGGGCTACCGGATACTGATTACCTGATTACTGATTACTGATTACCTGATTACTGACTACCGATTACTTTTTCCCGGTGCTAATGTCGGCTGATTTCACTGACAGAAGGAATGCCATTCCCAAAACAAAATAAAAGGTTAAAAACAATGCGCTATTGCGCATGCTTCCGGTAAGGTGATTAATAAGGCCGTAAGAAAAAGTGCCCACCACAATGGAAAGGTTGTACGTAACGTCATAAAAACTGAAGTATGAAGCGTTGTCCTGCGTATCCTCGGGCATCAGCTTCGAATAGGTCGCCCGTGATAAGGATTGAATTCCCCCCATGATCATTCCCACCACCGTCGCTAACAGATAGAATTGATACTCGGTGGTGATAAAGTAAGCTCCTACACAAACGCCGCACCACACAATGAGCATAAAGAGGATGGCAAACCGATTTCCCCTGTTTAAAGACAGCTTTGAAAACGACCATGCGCCCAGCGCTCCAACCAATTGGATGATTAAAATTGTCAGGATAAGCTTTGAACTTTCAAGGTGCAGTACGTCGGTGCCAAACAGCGTGGCTAAATACATAACCGTCTGAACCCCGGAATTATAAAAGAAAAATGCAAAAAGATACCGCTTCAAGTCCGGATACTCCTTCATGCTTTTCCAGACTTTTGATATCTCCTGGTAGCCTTTCAACCATATGTTACCCGTCGGGCGCCTGTTATAAACATTCTCCGGCAACAGCGAAAAAGGTATCATAGCAAAACCAATCCACCACGCTCCGACTAATAAAAATGTAAACCGCGTAGCTGATCCTTCACTTGAAAAACCAAAGGCCCCAAAATTCAAGATCAGCATCAGGCAAACCAACATAAGAATTACGCTGCCATAATAACCCATGGAATAGCCACGCGCGCTCGTCGCGTCATATCGATCTTCGGAAACAATCTCCGGCAGAAAGGCATCGTAGAAAACCAGGCTTCCCGAATACCCAATACTGGCAAGAATTGAACATAGGATGCCCCACCAAAGCACGGTAACACTGTCAAAAAAATACAGGCCGATACAAGAAAGTGCCCCCATCCACACAAAGAATTTCATAAAAGCCTTCTTTCTTCCAGTATAGTCTGCCACTCCGGAAAGGAACGGGAGCATTATCGCTACCATCAAAAACGAAAATGATAGCGCGTAAGAGTAGAGAACAGAATTTTGAAGGTTGTATCCGAGAAATTGAACTTGGTCGTCGCCGTTTGTGCTAGTTACGGCCTTGTAGTAAATGGGAAAAATTGACGACGTGATGACGAGCGAGTATACCGAATTAGCCCAGTCGTACATGTACCATGCACGCACTGTTTTTGGGTTGTTTAATACAGCAGAAGCAGCAGCAACACTACTTTTGTTCATAAAAAAGCCCTGCACGTTAAGCGGGCAGGGCAATTTATAAAATTCTTACTTTGAAAAAATTATCTTTCGATCTTCTTGTTTGCTGAGTACAAGAGCTTTCTGGCATTGGCTCTTCTCAGTTCGGTTTCAACATCTGCGATCAGTCCACGCTTCGCTTCGGTGTCGACCTTCAATGAAATTGTAATGGCATCACGTTCGATTTCATCCAATTTCGCCTTTTCTGAATTAACCCATTGGATCACACCTTTTGGCTCGATAAAGACATCATTTGCCTGAATCTTAGGTTCGTTACCAAATTGGTCAACCTTTTTCGGCTTTCCGATATACAAATACGATATCAATGACTTTTTCGCCAACGTCTGAAGCTGCTCAGCCTGAGGCATATGCTGTTCGACATTGATGTTGGTTTCGCGCATTTTAGTCGTTACCATGAAGAAGAACAACAGCATGAACACCACATCGGGCATTGACGATGTGGGAATTTCCTGCTTGGTATTTACTTTTTTCTTGAACTTAGACATAAGTTAGTTTTTTTAACCCCCTACTTTGGTTGGCTCAGCAATAGAAATATTCTTGGGAATTTCGACGCCGCCGCCAGGTAAAACTCCACGACCTTTATCATATAATTGCCTTGCCAATTGATCTGCATTTGGATCCGAAGAGATCTCTCTCCACCGATCTACCGTAACACCAGCACGCTCCGCATAGATCTCATAGTAGGCGGCAGTGAGAGCATCAAGCACCTCGACGAACATCTTATGTGATGTACCACGGTCCGTTTTAAACGAAACAATGGCCTTTTGCGGGTTGTCTGACGACGTTTTATCCTGTCCATTGTTCAGAATAAATGCTTTGCATTTATCAATCAATTCCCGGTTAGAGGCCGTCCATGGTTCACCCTCTACCAAGAGTTTATCAAACGAGTTAACCTGAACTTTAAATAAATTCCGCTCCGGAATTTCAATATCGGTGTCAGGCGGCAATGCTTCGGGTGGAGGAGGTAACTGAACGAGCAACCCCTTATCACTCGCCACAGTTGTTGTCATCAAGAAGAATGTCAACAACAGGAAGGCGATATCCGCCATCGAAGCATTTGGGATTTCTGGAGTTGATCTTGCCATATTATTTCAATGCTTTACTGATTTCAGAATAAATAAGAGCGAGTACAGCGAGGACAAGCACGATATAAAACATAATTAAACCGGCACCAATCAGTTTCACTGATGTTTCCGAAAGTCCGGCAGAAATGGCACTTCGCGGTAAGGCCGAGTCAGAGACTGCGTACGCAATACCGAACAATACCAACATAACGATTACCCCTATACCCGACTTCAGCAAACCGCTTGGGTTTGAGATCGAGTTGATCAGGGGAAATATGACCGCTGCTGCTACCGCAATGAATAGCAACACGTATAGGACATATAAACCGACGTCTAGCATATCCTTATTATTTAACCAACTTATGCTTAACCAAGAGATCCACCAAAGAGATCGAAGCATCTTCCATGCTGTTCACCAATCCGTCGATCTTAGCAACGAGATAGTTATACAAAACCTGAAGGATCATACCTACGATAAGACCTCCAACGGTAGTTATCAAGGCTACTTTCATACCACCCGCAACGATTGAAGGAGAAATATCACCTGCTTTTTCGATGGTATCGAAGGCGATAACCATCCCTACAACAGTTCCGAAGAATCCAAGCATTGGACCGAGTGAAATCATCAAAGAGATCCAGATAAGGCCCCTTTCCAATCTACCCATTTCAACACCACCATATGAAACGATTGATTTTTCCACCATGTCGATACCTTCGTGATAGCGCATCAAGCCTTGCGTAAATATAGACGCAACGGGACCGCGAGTGTTACGCGTTACATCCAATGCCGCATTCACGCCGCCCTTTGAGAGTGCGTCCTCAATCTGACCTAACAATTTACGTGTATTGGTTGTCGCTAAATTTAACATGATGATCCTTTCGATGGAGATTGCTAACCCGATAATCAAACAGATTAGGATAGGGGTCATGTATTCGGCGCCCCCTGCAATGAATTGATCTTTTAATACTTCGTGGAATGATTGGTCTTCTTCCTCAACAGGAGCAGTATCAGCTGTTGCGGTTTCAGCCGGCTGCTCCTCTACGGGCTGTGCAGCTGCCGTTGTATCTTCTTGACCATAAAGTGAAGGAGACGCCAGTACCCCTACAAGTGCGAGAATCGCGAATAATTTTTTCATAGTTAAAGGTTTAGTAGCATTGAAAGCGCCAAAATTAAACGTTTTGTCGATTTCTAAATACTTTTTACAAAATATTTCTGCCGGCGGTCTACACTTATTTTTTTCCGCTTAATAATGAAATATGCGAAATAAAGTCACAATAGTCCGTCAAACTTTTATGTAAAATATTGAAGTTCAGATATAAAAAAGAAAAGCCCTGCATCGAACCGGAAAAACTCAAACCAAACTGCGGCGCCTGTGTTATGCACTTTTTCAGTTCCTTCCAACAAGCACCCAATTGGCAATATAACTCAACGCCAGCGGCCTTCCGATGGTATCAGATAAAAATTTTGGCAACAAAAACAGTAAATCAGTGCTATGGGAGATGCATAGATATGTGGCCGCAGATTCAGGGCCGTAACCATTCGAAAGAGTATGCGAGGTAAAATGCAGTTTTGAGGATCGTACAACGCCAGCAGGGGCTAAACGCATTAAAGGCAATGACCGGCCGACGGTATAAGGTTCGGCAGGCCGAGCCTACCTTCCCTGAGAGTTACGGCAGGCGAAGCCCGCCCTCGCTCAAATGCTTGGAGCTTTGGTTTACTACGACCTTCCAACTTAATTAAAAAAAATTGATAATAGTTTCGCGGAGACCGTGTCCGCCGAAGCCAGCCGACATCAAGGACCGGAGGCGAAGCCCGCCTTCGCTCCAATGCTTGGAGCTACGGCGGGCGAAGGCGGAGAGGGCGGGATTCGAACCCGCGATACCGTTTCCAGTATACACACTTTCCAGGCGTGCTCCTTCAACCACTCGGACACCTCTCCCTAGGTGGTTATTTGAAAATGGGCACAAAGAAATCAATAATTTAACCCGATTCCAAGCGCTCAGGCCGTCAATTCACCGGCAAGCGAAAGTCCAATCATGGTCTTTGCATTTGACGGCCCGTATTCGCCGATCAGTATCATCAGTTTCGTGACCGCTGCCTCCGTCGTCATGTCAGCTCCGCTGATGACTCCTATTTGCTGTAGTTTTTTGCTCGTCTCATACCGGCCTTGAACCACCCTTCCGCCAGGGCATTGTGACACATTTACGATAATGATTCCTTTTTCAATAGCATTGCTGAACTCATCGATCAGCCACGGCAGCGTTGGCGCATTACCTGAGCCATAGGTTTCAACGATCAAAGCCTTAAGCCCGACGGCATTGACAATCGCGCTCACTGTATTTTTGTTGATGCCGGGAAACAATTTCAAAATAGCGATATTGGTTTCGAACGTTGCCCGCAAGTTTAAACCCGTCGGCTTGGGCATGGTCCGGATAACCGCGTGATTGTAGTCGATCTTGACACCAGCTTTCGCCAACGGCGGGTAGTTACCAGAATCAAAAGCGTCAAATTGCATGCTTTCAACTTTTTTGGACCGGTTGCCTCTTAAAAGTTCATAATCAAAATATATGCACACCTCGGGTACAATGGGGGCATCCTGGTCCCTGGCAGAGGCGATATCCAATGCCGTTAGCAAATTTTCGCGCGCGTCCGAACGGGGCTCACTGATCGGCAGCTGCGCTCCGGTGAAAATGACCGGCTTGTTCAAACCATCGAGCATAAAGCTCAAGGCCGACGCCGTATAAGCCATCGTATCGGTCCCGTGCAACACGACAAAACCATCATGCTCCTGATACTGATCGAAAATTACGCTGCTGATAAGTTGCCAGTGCTCAGGGTTGATGTTTGAAGAATCGATGGGAGTTTCAAAGGATACTGCCGTTATGTCCAGCGCCAAATTTTTTAACGTTGGCAATTGGTCCAAGATATATTCAAAACTAAACGGGGTCAAAACGCCATCCTTGTCATAGCTCATGCCAAATGTGCCCCCTGTGTAAATGATCAGAATACGGGCACGCGCTTTTCCAGGTAATGCTGTATTGATACTTACCTTTTTTAAGTTCATAAGACGTGATTGAAAAGATTCATAGCATTGTTCGATGTCGCCTTCCGCACCTCCTCCACCGTCTGCTTTGACAATGCGGCAACCTTGGATGAAATTAACGGAAGGTATGTGGGTTCATTGCGTTTACCACGGTGTGGCACCGGGGCGAGGTAAGGGCTGTCGGTTTCCAATACACAGTTGTCAAGCGAAATTTCTCCTAAAACTTTGTCGAGTCCGCCGTTTTTAAAAGTCACTACGCCACCCAACCCGATACAAAATCCTAGTTTAAAAATCTTTGTTGCCTGCTCGAGACTGCCGGTAAAGCAATGAAAAATTCCCTTTATACTTCCATCCTGAAGATTTTCAATGATTTCAATGGTTTCATTCAGACTCTCGCGACAATGCAGAACCACAGGCAATCGATATTTTTTCGCCCACGCAATCTGAATGATCAAAGCTTCCTTTTGCTGTTCCCAGAAAGATTTATCCCAATAAAGGTCGGTACCTATTTCACCTACTGCGGAAAATTTTCTTTTGGAAAGCCAGTCTTCCACTATGTAAAGTTCCCGTTCGAAATCTTTTTTTACTGAGCATGGATGAAGTCCCATCATAGCATGGCATTGGCTCGGCCAGCGATGCTCCACTTCGAGCATTTTATCGATCGTGGAATGATCTACATTGGGCATGAAAATTTTGTCGACGCGCTGCTCGTTGCAACGGCGAAGCAAGTCGGCAAGATCGGGTTTGAACTCATCCGCATAAATATGCGCGTGGGTATCTATGTAAAAATCCATCGAATAATCTCTGTGAAATTCAAATATCTGCAAGTGGAAGCATAAAAAGAAAGTCCGGGGATAATATCGGTCGTACGCCGGACCAATCGTAAAATAACATTATGTAGTAACCTACATCAGGTATTTTCTAAAAATAATCACGCCAATGACCACCGAAAATATTGAGACAAGCAACACTGCCCCTGCAGCGATATCTTTAATTTTTCCTGCCAGTGGTTTTCTCTCTAGCGTAACAAGATCAACAAGATTTTCAAGCGCTGTATTGACCAACTCCAAGCCTATAACCATTGCAATACAAAGGAGGATAAGGCACCATTCCATGGCGGTGATCGAAAGGTAGAACCCTGCGCCCACCACCACAATGGCGACGCCCAATTGAAATTTCAGGTTTCTCTGGTCCGAAATACCTGACCAAAGGCCGTGAATGGCATAGATAAAACTCTTGAGGAGGTTTTTCATCGTTGTTGTCGTTATTCGTTAACCGGATTCTTTCGCTAAGGTTTTGTGCCTATTGCGGAATTCGCAAAGTGCTCATCATCATGGCACGGAAGCCATGGATTTTTTTCCCACCAGCAGCTGGTCAAGCGCACCCTCCAACAATTTCGCAGAACGAGCGCGATCGATCTGGAATACCCTATAACTTTTCGACATTTCTAAAACATTCTTCAAATCAAATTCATGCTGCGGAACTGAATAAAACACACCATTTCGTTTCCATCGGTCCGCCAGGTATTCTTGCTCCGTCTGGCCTGGCGTTGGCACCAAGATGCCCTTCTTACCCAAAACAACCAAGTCCATAATTGTGCTGTATCCACTTCGCGCGATTACAACCGATGATTTTGAGATCACCCTCTGCAAATCCTCAGTGCTTAAAAATCCTATTTCATTTTCGCGCGTGGCAGCAGCAGACTGTAAAATTCCCCTGACCACAAGATATCTCAGTCCAGAAATTCTAAGCTGGCTGCAGACTTTTTCTTCAAAGATACTTCGCTGCGGCTCCGGACCAGAAAGCACACATATCAAATCATATTCGTTATCGGCATTAACCGTAGGTTGAAATCGGGATAATGGACCCACGAAGGTGATCCGGTCCAATGAAATTTTATCAGACTCCGACAATCTGCCGGATAATCTCAGGTCATTTTCCGAATAGTCCGGGATCCAGCATTGCGAAAACTTTCTGATCAGGTTTTGATTCAGGTTTCTCACAACAGGTTCAATCCATCCCAGCCTGCGCGGCATTAAGATGTTAAGCTGATGGGTTATAAAAACGGATGTGACCATGGACGACCAGCAGCCGTAACGATTGTCTGAAATAACAAGGTCAATGTTATGTCGTTCGACGAGGGATTCAATCAGCAGATGCTCTTTTCTGATAACGCTAACGAACTTTGGTATTTGCCGCGCCATGCTGAGTACCATGCTGTCATCATACGAATACTTTGGCGCATAAGGAGGTAAGGCAAAAAAAGTAAGGGACGGGAACTCGTGTCTGAGCAATTGTAGGGATTCTCCGCTGCCAGCAACCAGAACAGTGCATCCGCGCTTTAACAGTGCCTCGATAATCGGGATGCATCGGGTGGCATGACCCAAACCCCAGTCCAGCGGAGCAATCAATATTTTTTTCATGCTGGTATCAGTTGGGTTTGAGGTAGGAACGACAACATCAAACCTCGAACTTTAATTTCCGAAATACAAAGCCCTGCTGTGAAAAGTGCTCCATAAATCGTGGCAAAGCAAACACCAGATTCTTTTCGGCTTTAAAGCTGTCGTGAAACACAATAATTGAACCCGCTCGAGTAGCAGCGATGGTGTTCTTCAGGCATTTTTCGGGTAAGAGATTTTTATTATAGTCAACTGAGAGAACATCCCACATAACTATTTTATAATCTGGCAAGGTCTTAATCTGCTTGCGTGTAACTCTTCCGTAAGGTGGACGGAACAGCTTTACCCTTGCTGGCTCAGTGAGCCCGTGTGACGCAATTTCCCTTTCACACCGCCTTACATTTTCGTAATAGTCCAGGGCATTTGTTTGCCATCCATTAACGTGATTAAAGGTATGATTGCCGATACTGTGCCCCTGGCCGATAATCTGGTTGAAAACCTTCGGG
>DASUTP010000454.1:0-7072 GCA_036374515.1 Chryseolinea sp.
AAGCACCATAATATAAAACTTGCGGCGGTATGGCTGTGGATCGATACCGACTCGTCTGAAATATTCGATCGCGACAACAAAAAGTTGCTGGAAATGATCAGGCAGAATAATGTGAAGACTGATCTGTGGTTAGGGTTCAGCAACAAACATTTCGAGGGACTTTCAGACGAGGAGAAGCTTGAGAAGGCCGTCGCGTCTGTTTCTTTTATTCGCGGTCGGGCGCGGGAACTTGGCTGCACTATCAGCTTATACAACCACGGCGACTGGTTTGGAGAGCCGGAAAACCAGCTCAGGATCATCGAGAAGATCGGAACAAAAGACATCGGCATCGTTTATAATTTCCATCACGCACATTTGCAGATAAAAGAATTTCCGGGGCTGGTCAAAAAAATGTTGCCCTATCTCAACACGGTAAATTTAAATGGTATGAAAGTGGAGGGACCAAAAATTCTGACCATCGGCGCTGGTACCGAAGAAATTGATATGTTGAAGGTGCTGAAACAATCTGGCTATACGGGTGCGCTTGGCATTCTTTGCCATATTGAAACCGAGGACGCAAAAATCGTACTGGAGAGAAACCTGAGGGGATTGCAGTCTTTACTGGATGACCTGGATGAAAATGATGCGTTGTTAACTTACTAGCATTTCGTACCTTAGAATAATTCTGTTCGCAAATGTTTCGAGACGTTATTAAATTTCTGGCCTTCCTCATGACATTGATGGTAATTGATGTGGGAAGTGCAGCTGCGCAGACCGAAGAACTTTTGCTACTTCCCGCAGCAACCGACATCTCAACCGTTGAATGGAAAAGTAAAATCTACCGGTTTCCCTCTTTTCAAAAGGGCAAAATCACGTATACAAAAGGATTTGTACTGGATTACGAATTTGATTTAAACTATAATCTTTATTTTGAAAAGATCGATTTTATCAACACTTCGGGCGATACGTTAAACATCACAAACACCAGGGAGATCAAGAGCGTGCAGATAGGTGACAAATGGTTTATCCACGACCCTAAAACCGGGTACTATGAGGTAATATTAAGTTTGCCTGTCGGGCTTGCGATGAAAAAACATTTTGTCCTTGAACATCTTGGACACATTGAAGTAGCTTATAAAACCGTAGAGCGGGGACCACCAGCTACGGAGGTCAGGGGCATTGTTTCAGACTATGACCGGTTCTACAAGATAAGTGAAACATATTTCCTGGTTGACAATGATAATAAGGTAAATAAAGCCACCAAAGCCTCTCTACTAAAGCTTTTCCCGGATCATTCCAGGCAGATCAAAGATTACGTGGTGGAACGTCAGGTCAACTTTGAGTCGCGTGATGATCTGGTTGCACTGCTGACTTATTGCGACCAGTTTGTCTTGAGCCCTTCTAAGAGAAAATGAGTTCCGGTGTCAAGTCCTCCGCCCGATCCGGCAGGGTAAAATTCTCAAAATTACCCATTACATTTAATAACAAATTGAAATAACAAAATGTCTGCAGCAGTCTCGGTTGTTAGAATAATATTCCTGCTAATTTTCCTGGGATGTAATTCTATAATATTTGCTCAGGATACGAAGCAATTTGTTCTACCTGCCTTGACGAACGTTTACGATGTTCCTTGGCGGAAGCATATCTATCTCTTCGACGAATTTCAAAAGGGAAAAATCACGTATACAAAAGGCTTTGAACTGGATTACGAATTTGATCTGAATTATAATATCTATTTCGAAAAAATGGACTTCATTCATTCGTCAGGTGATACGCTGAGCATAATGAACACGAAAGAAATAAGGTCCATACAAGTTGGCAACAAGACTTTTTTCCATGATTACAATACTGGATTTTATGAGGTGCTTGTACCGTTGCCGTTATCATTGGTTTTCAGAAACCAATTTATTCTGGAAAAGGTCGAGTTTAGCAATGGTATGAAGCGTGTTCACACCGGTACAGATACCCGTGGCGTTGCAATAAACTATGGACGTATTTACAAAAAGGAATTTTTTTATTTTTTTGTTGACCGGAAGAACAAACTGCACAAAGTCACAAAGGCAAACGTGCTGAAATTATTCCCGGAACAGAATACGGAAGTTAAAGACTACCTGACAGCCCATTCGATTGACTTTGAATCCGAGGAAGATCTGATCGCCCTGACAAATTATTGTAACAAACTAGCCGATGTTTCTGGAGAGTCCAAGGCCCAGAAGCGTTCACCCTGAACCCGCTCTGTGATTCCGACCGATCCCTGCCGTCGTTCCGCATACCGATCATGTACTAAAAGGACAACGGATAGTTCGGCACCGGCATTAACTTCAACCCATAATGCCCATTCGACCCAACGGGCTGCTAATTGATACCCATGAATTAAAACTTTAAATTTCTAAGGGCATACTGAGACTTATCCTTTTCCCGTCCGAGTAAAGTCTCATGGAACTGAGGCGTAATTTTTTTACATTCACATAGCACATCAACGACCCTAACTAATATTCAAACAATAATGAAAAAGATCTATTACATCCTTGCAGTTGTTGCGGCCGGCGCGCTTGTCCTGGCCAGCACGAACCGGCACTCAAGCGTGCGTGAAGGATTTGTGATCGGCTCGCCCGAAATCAAGTCTATCAGTGCATTAACATTTGGACCAGACGGTATCCTGTTTATCGGTGACTCTAAAAGTGCAACCGTTTTTGCGCTTGATACGAAGGACAATCAAAAAGTTGAAAAAGCCAGTCCGGTGGAGCTTAAACAATTTGACCAAAAGCTCGCCGCCGTATTGGGTACGGAGGTTAAGAATATCACCATCCAGGATTTGATTGTAAATCCCCTGACAAAAAAGATCTACTGCGCCGTGCAGCTGAACGATGGAACGCCGGCGTTGGTGAGAGTAGCTGGCGATAAAATTGAGGCGGTAAGTCTAAAGGACGTAGCCTACTCCAAGGTAGAATTAACAAACGTGCCAGGCGAAGAAGACAAGGATCAACGGGGCAGGCCGACACGGCCGCTTGCCATTTCCGATATTGGATTTTACGAAGGCAAATTATTGGTGAGTGGTCTTTCCAATCAGGAGTTCAGCTCTACGTTCAGGAGTATTCCCTTTCCTTTTACAAAAACACAAACCCAATCTTCGCTGGAAATTTATCATGCGGCCCATAAGAAGTATGAGACCTATGCACCCATCCGCACATTTACGGCATCGGAAATCAATGGCAAGAAATATTTGATCGCCAGCTTCACGTGTACACCGCTCGTCCTGTTTCCATTGGACGAATTGAAACCTGGTACGCACGTTAAAGGCAGAACCATCGCGGAAATGGGCGCTGGTAATTCACCGTTAGACATGATCACGATGAACAAAAACGGAGAAGCGACTTTGTTGATGTCGAATTCCTCCCGACCAGTGTTCAAGGTGAAATACAAAACTATAGAAGAATTTCAGGGAAGCTTGACTACGCCGGTCGAGGAAAGTTTTGGAACGGCGGGAGTTCATTTTGTTTCGCTGCCTGTAGTGAACGTCTTACAATTGGATAAGTTAGACGATTCTCAATTTGTAATGCTTCAGCGGAAGCCAAATGGAGACCTTGATCTGTGGACACCTCCGGATTGGTTTTTATAAGTAAAGAAAGCGCTGACCTGTAAATTGATGAAACGAATTGTTCCACAACTTCAGGTCGGCTTTTTTATTTTCATGATTTTCATTCTTCTCGGGGGGTGCCGTCAATACGGTGATCAACCGACGGTTTCCGTGATTTCAAAAAATGACAAGGTGGTTGGCATGCTAATCCGGGGGACGCGTGTGAAAGGCGAAGAGATGCCGCAAAGACTAAAAATCCAACTTATCAAATCAGGAGAACGGGTTGCCATTTTAGGCAACTTTAGCAAACATAACGGCGAGGTGCTTTTTGAACCGCTGGTGCCCTTCACAAAAGGTCTGGAATATGAAATTCTCCTCGACGATACGGTGTTTGGCGCCATTGAAATTCCGAAGGATCCCGTTAGATCGCCGGAGCTGCTTTTCGTCTATCCTTCTAACGATACTCTTCCAGAAAATTTGCTAAAGATTTACATCGAATTTTCAGAGCCGATGGTTGAGGGGAACTCGCTCGAGCACTTAATGCTGGTGCGTAACGACCACGACACGTTGCCTGGAACGTTCCTGGATCTTCAGCCGGAATTATGGAATGTAGAGGCAACTGTGCTAACGTTATGGCTGGATCCCGGAAGAATAAAACGCGACCTCATTCCAAACAAAGAAATGGGTGCCCCACTGGAAAGCGGACATAAATATACCCTTCACATTGACAATGCCTGGCGAAGCAAACGTGGAGATAGACTTTTGAAAAGCTATGAAAAGACTTTTGTAACGGTACCGCGCGATGATACGTCGCCAAAAGTGGCGAATTGGAAGATTCAAGCACCGCGCGCCAACCAAAATAGCCCTCTTGAAATACAGTTTCCGGAGCCGTTGGATTATTTTCTTTTAAAGGAAAGCATTACTGTAAAAAGTGCCGGCAAAGTCGTTTCGGGGACAATAGAAATCGAGGTGGAAGAAAGAGTACTCAGATTCCTGCCGGATAAGCCTTGGGAGGGTAGCCGCTATGTTATATCCGTGGAAGGGCGCCTGGAGGATCTCGCCGGAAACAATTTAAACCGTCCGTTTGATCGGATCGTTGGCGACAGCGCCGAATATGACGAAATGGATTTTTTTACGCGGGAATTTAGTGTTGATTAGTCTCACGAGTCTCCCGCGCTAATCCTTTTCCCTTTTAATTTTGACCTTGGCCACCGGACCTACCTGAATAGGCACTTTTTCAATTTCCAGGTTGGCGGCCTCAATTCCGTATAGTTCTTCCGTTGAGAGACTGTGTTCCTTTAACAGGCGATATCCCTGAATGATCACGCGGTCGAACGTGGAGATTTCACTGTCAGAGGAGGCCCATGAATGGATAATGACAAATTTGAAATCACCCATCATGCTATACTTATGCAACGATGGGTAGGGGCTGACGAGGTCTATTTCGCCGGCGTCAGCCATTTCATGAATTATTTTATTGAAAAGAAGATTGACCCGATGGTCGGTCTTAAATCCCAAACGCAGCCGGATAAAGAAACATCGTTTAGGAATTATGGTGTCCACTGAATATTTGCTGGTAAATGGACTGTCAACCGTATCGACGTGCAAAAACCAGTAGATATCGGCCCGCTTTGGACGCTTTTTAAAAATTGAGTAGATGATATTGGAGTCGATATAACGCTTGCTGTCGGCTACGGCCAGGTAAACAAGGTTTGTTGCTTCTTTTGGAACTGTATTGTCGGACTGTAGGTCCTGGATCATACCGACATAATGTTTTAAGTCGACGAATTCAGTATGCAGTTCCCGAAGTCTTCTTGCCCGAAGCAAAATAAACATCATGAGGAAAAACAATGCCGCCATGACAAAACTGAACCAGCCACCGTGACTGAACTTGCTAAGGTTTGAGATTAAGAATGCTCCTTCAATAGAGAAAAAGAGCAACCCCATGGCAATGGCCCTGACGGTAGACTTTCGCGAAACGCCAAAATAGAATACCAGCAACGACGTCGTCATGAGCATGTCAAAGGTGATGGCGAGTCCATATGCACCTTCCATGCGAATCGATTCTTTAAAGAGCAGCACCACCAGAATACAACCCACCATCAGGATCCAATTGATAGCAGGGATATAGATCTGTCCCTTTACCTGACTTGGATACCGTACACGGGTTGCCGGCCATAATTTTAGTTTCATTGCTTCGTTCACCAGCGTGAAGGTTCCCGAAATAAGGGCCTGACTGGCAATGATGGTTGCAAATGTTGCCAGGATAATTCCGAAGACGAGAAACCCGTTCGGCATGATCTCAAAGAATGGTATCTTTCCATTGAGCGTGGTGCCCTGATGCGCCAACAACCAGGCACCCTGTCCAAAGTAACTCATAAGCAAAGCCAGCTTCACGAAGATCCAGCTCACACGGATGTTTTCTTTGCCTACGTGACCAAGGTCGGAGTACATTGCTTCAGCCCCAGTCGTACATAGGAAAACAGCGCCCAGGATCCAGAATCCTCCGGGATATTTAACGAGCAGGTTAAAAGCGTAGACGGGATTCAGGGCTTTCAGCACTTCAAGATTTTGTGCCAGCTGAATGGCTCCGACCACTGCAATGTATAGGAACCACGTAAGCATCACCGGTCCAAAGGTCCGGCCCACAACCGTGCTTCCGAACTGCTGAAAAACAAACAACGCTACCAGAATGACAATAACAATTGAGATAATCGTATTAAGAGAAACAGGATGTATAAGGCGTAAGCCTTCAATGGCAGACGTGACGCTTATGGCGGGCGTTATAAAGCCATCGGAGATGAGCGTGGCGCAACCGATGACCGCAGGATAGATCACCCATTTGGCCTTATACCTTCTGACAAGCGCGTATAGGGCAAAGATCCCGCCTTCACCACGGTTATCGGCGCTAAGCGCAAAATAGACGTACTTGATCGTGGTGATGAGGGTAAGTGTCCAAAATACGCACGACAGCCCGCCAAAAATCAGCTCCTCCGTTATAATATGCTCACCAACGATAAAGCGGAAGGTATATATCGGGGAGGTACCGATATCACCAAAGATGATTCCCAGGGAAATCAAGACACCAGCAGCAGATAGGGGAGTAAGATGTTTATCGTTGGTTGTTGCCATGCTTAGTGAACACCGTCTTTCGGACGGGCCATTATTAACCTATTGCTCTTGTCGTATGAGAAGTAGCTCCACAGCCAGGAAAGTAAAACAAAAAATTTATTTTTAAATCCTATGAGTGAAATCAAATGGACAAACATCCAGATAACCCAGGCTACAAACCCTTGTATCTTAAAAGCTTTTAGGTCAACGACGGCACGGTTTCTTCCCACGGTGGCCATGGAGCCTTTGTCGTTGTAACGAAAGGATTTCATTTCCTTTTTTTGAATGAGTCTTTTTATGTTTTCGGCGACCAGCCGTCCCTGCTGCATCGCCGGAGGAGCTACCTGCGGATGTCCCTGCGGGAAAAGGGGATCAGTACCTTCCATGATGCAGGCATCACCAATG
>DASUTP010000455.1:0-3151 GCA_036374515.1 Chryseolinea sp.
GCTGAGGCGATGGTTGAACAACAAGGAGGTTCAATTCTGAATGGTGTTAGCAGCAAACTAAACTACCTGGTGGTGGGCGAAGATGCCGGCTCTAAATTGGAAAAGGCAAAAAAAATTCCCACTATCAAAATAATAAGTGAAGAAGAATTTCTACAATTGGCAGCTCCCTAAAAAAATTTTGGGGTGCTGGTAACCGTGAGGAATAGTTGTAATTTTATAATCCTAAAAAGTTAGAGGTCATGATTAAGAAGTTACCCGGCGAAGAATGGAAATCACTGCAATTTTCCGGTTGGAAACATCTTCGGAAAAAATACGCCTTGTCTTCACATGGCCGTATTGCCAGTTATACCGATGACATTTTTAAGGATGGCAAAATGCTGGAAGGTTCCCTGACCACAGGTTACAAAACACTTAACCTTCACAGGCCAGGCAACAACGGTACTTTGTACATCCATCGCGAAATTGCAAGGCTTTTCCTTAAGAAAGCTTCTCCCAAACACAAGTACGTAATTCACGTCAATCATCAAAAGCTGGACAACTCAGTAAAGAATCTGCGTTGGGCCACACTGGAGGATATGATAGAGCACCAGCAGGAAAGCCCTGCAAAGGTGGCCTACAAAAAAGTTCAGGCTAACCGCACAACCGGCCTGAAGTTGAATGCCAGCCAGGTAAAGGCTATCAAAAAGCTATTGACTGATAAGAACCGGACTGCCACGATCAAACAACTGGCAGATAAGTATGGCGTAAGTGAAATGACTATGTACCGGATCAAGAGCGGCGAGAACTGGGCTCGCATCAAATAGAAATTAATCAGCTTGCTTCGACACCTTTCCATTTTTCTCACCAGCATCGTGCTATTGGTGTATGCGCCCGTTATCCGGGCTCAACAGCAAGACTCTCTTACTGTAAGAAATCTCGTATTTGAAGGAGCCGGCATAAGAGGCATTGCCTATTGCGGGGCCATCCGCGAATTGGAAGAACAAGGATTAATGAAAGGGATAGAACGGGTTGGTGGCACTTCCGCCGGAGCCATTACTGCATTAGCACTCTCACTGGGATATACAGCCGAAGAAATAGCAGACATCATTTCAGAAACTGATTTCAAAAAATTAAACGATGGTAAATATTTCTTTGCCGGCGGCATTAACCGTGTGAACAGGTATTTTGGATGGTACCGCGGAGAAAAATTTAATAAATGGCTTGAGAAGATGATCGAAGACAAGACCAGCAATGCAGATCTGACTTTTGAAGAATTGCATCAGCTAGGCTTCAAGGATCTGTATGTTACCGCTACCTGTCTCAATAAGCAACAACTGGTGATCTTGTCCCGCGAGACGTATCCCAATATGCGGGTGAGGGACGCCGTTAGAATATCCATGAGTATCCCGCTGTATTTTGAAGCCGTGTTTATAGATACTTCCGGCAATGTTATCAAGAAGCCGAAGAAAAAGAATGGTCTTGATGTGATGGTAGACGGAGGATTTACCGGCAATTTCCCGATAAAGATATTTGACAGCGCCCGGTATGTTCCTGCTGTTTCTTCAACAAATGGGTTTGTGCTTAATCGCGCAACAATTGGGTTTAGAATCGATCGTGCGGAGCAGATCATCAATGACAGCGCTGCTGTAGGTCTTGCGCCGATGCCGGTCAGCAATATTAAGGAGTATGCGGGTGCATTTTATAATATCATTATTGAAAATTTGAACAGGCAAGCGCTTTCTGCCGAGGATTGGAAGCGTACTGTTTCTATCAGTGATGGAAAGATAGGACCCAAGATCAGGAGATTATCGAAAGAGGAAATTGATGTGTTGATGGAGAATGGAAGGAATGCTACGCGGAAGTATCTTAGTTTGTGATAATCGTATGCGATGTCTGTTTGATTGCTGCCGTTGATGCCGCTGTTAATTATCTCCACATATCCGACTAACCTCGCCAACACGAATCGAAATTTCTTAACTTGCTCTCCCCTTTTTATTTACTACATCGCAAACGGACAATATATGTTGAAGCCTGCGACACTGAAGTTTCTGAAAGACCTCAAAAAAAATAATAACAAACCCTGGTTCGATGCACATCGTGATGCCTACGAAGCCGCGCGTGATGATTATGCAAATTTCATCCAGGCCGTGCTTGATAAGTATAGCACTCATGACACAGATCTCAAGGGACTGACTGCTAAGCAATGTATGTTCCGCATCAATCGTGATGTGCGATTTTCAAAAGATAAATCTCCCTACAAAACAAATTTTGGCGCCAGCATGGACAAGGGTGGGAAGAAATCCGGTTTAGCTGGATATTATTTTCATTGTGAACCGGGACAAAGTTTTTTGGGTGGGGGATTGTGGCAGCCTGAAGGTCCTGTAATAAAGCGCGTGCGTCAGGAAATAGATTACTCCTATGATGAATTTCACAAAATGGTAACGGGTAAAAAGTTTAAATCATATTGGGGCGATCTATATACAGGCGAAAACGTACAATTAAGTAAAGTGCCGCAGGGCTTTGAAAAAGACAATCCTGCGGCAAATTACGTTCGTTTCAAAAGCTGGCTAGTGCTGCATAACCTTAAGGATACAGAGCTCACATCCCGTGACCTTGTCAAAAACACGGTGGAGGCCTTTAAACTCATGCATCCCTTTGTCAAGTTCCTCAATAGAGCGGTTGAGGAATAATACTACGACAGCAGGCCCTTACCCATTAAATATTCCGCTATCTGCACCGCATTTGTAGCAGCACCTTTGCGCAGGTTATCACTCACAATCCACATATTCAGCGTATTCGGTTGTGATTCATCGCGGCGAAGCCTTCCTACAAACACTTCATCTTTTTCGTGCGCATTCATCGGCATGGGATATTGTTGAGTGGCCGGATCATCTGTTACCACAACTCCTGAAGATGAAGACAACAACTGACGTACTTCGCTCAGGTCATAATCTCTTTCAAATTCTACATTCACAGATTCACTATGTCCACCCATGACAGGAATGCGCACAGTGGTCGACGTTAGGCGGATAGAGTCGTCGCGCATGATTTTCCTGGTCTCATTCACCATTTTCATTTCTTCTTTAGTGTATCCATTTTCGAGGAAGATGTCGATTTGAGGAATGGCATTTAGATCGATAGGATATTTATACGCCATTTCATATTGGCCATT
>DASUTP010000456.1:0-5871 GCA_036374515.1 Chryseolinea sp.
TCTGCATCTGGCGCCTTGCTGGCGGGAGCCGCCGCCGCGAGTGGACAGGCGTCCCGGCTGCCTGTTAAAAAGGCAGTTCTATATTCGATGCTTCCGAAAAATCTGTCCGTCGCTGAGCGGTTCGCACTGGCTCGCGAGGTCGGCTTCGAGGAGTCAATAAGCGTCAGGATATCCCGGCGCGTTGGGTCGGCAATTCCCTGGAATACATCTCTTCTCATAGTTTATGGTATTTAATATGCTACCGACCGGTTGCAAATATACATGCTACCAACCGGTTGCGCAAGAGTATTTTGAAAATTTATTTTTATGCCATATTATCGCAACGACAGCAATGCTCTGGCCGTAACCTATGTTGGTAGGCCTTGTTACTTTATGGATGCAGAGCCCGAAATGTTATAATTTAAAAGAGCAATAAATGAGCGCACAATTTGAAGGCGGTATTAACATCGCAATTAAGATCCCGAAAAGCAAGTATAATCAGACTGTCGATTTTTACAGGGATATATTGAAATTAAATGTGGAGGAAAAACCTATTGTAAATCCCACGGTGTCGAGAACGCATCAAGTAAAATTCGGAAATAATGTTGTATGGCTAGATTGCGTAGACAACTATTCGCACGCTGAAACGTGGTTGGAGCTAAGAACACCTGACGTCGCAAAAGCCACAGAGTATCTGCAATCAAAAGGAATTCATCCCTGCGATGAACTCGAGCAGATACCAGAAGATATGCACTGGATTCAGGATCCGGCAGGGACCGTATTTGTGCTGAGCAAGATCGACAACAATTATTCGCTCCAATAGATGATTGTATTCGGCAAGGGATTTCGCGTTCCTATACCACTTGTTTTTTGAAGTAAACTTTGAAGGTGGTACCTGCACCCACCTTGCTTTCCAGTTCGATCTTACCACCAAGGGCCAGCAACTGGGTTTTTACCAAGTAAAGTCCTAAGCCCTTTCCGTCAACATGCGTGTGGAATCGTTGATACAACGTAAACACTTTTTCTTTATGAAGTGCCGTATCCAGACCCAGGCCATTGTCCGTGACGGTGAGCCTGACATACTCGTCAAACGGCTCCGTGGTCAGTGTAACAACAGGAATGCGTTCCGGGTGCCTGTATTTGATAGCGTTGCTTAGCAGGTTTTGCAATACGCTTTCTACATAAGGTTTGACGCTGCTTATTTTAGGTGCCCTTGAAAAATCAGCCGTGATGATGCATTTGGTATCTTCGATCTCTTTTTCAATATACTGCTTGACCAACAACAACTCCTCGTCGAAGTTAACCTCTGAAATGATGGAGTGATTATTTTTTCTGATCTCTAAGATTGTATTTAGGTCGCGAACAACACGGTCAAGTTCCTTAGCAGTGGAAACCATCTTTTGGGACACGACCCGGCTTTCATCGCTTCCATTCGATTCAAGGTCTAATATATGCCCTAATCCCAACAGACGAGCCACCGGAGCTCGAAGATTGTGCGCCGAAATAAACGCAAACTGTTCCAACTGCTGATTGTACTCTACCAATTCCTTAGTTCGCGATTGGACTTCCGCCTCCAAATTTTCGTTGCGTAATTTAATTTCCTGGTTTTGCTGTTCAATTGTTTTGCGGGCTTCCTCAAGCTTTTGATTTTGTGCCCAAACCACATCACGTTGCGCCATTACTTCTTCCTGGCTTTGCTTTAGCTCTTCGTTCTGCGTCTGTATTTCCTCCTGCCGCTCCTGTAGCGTCTCATTCTGCCTGGTCACCGCATCATTTAGAACCGTAAGTTCAATGGTGCGATCCCGCACCAACGCGCTTAATTTTTTGTTTTGCCTTGCGATATTTCTTATACGGAAACGATAAAATGCGATCGACAATCCGATAATTGACGTCACCAGCAGGGCTCTGAACCAAACAGTTGCCCACCAGGCAGGTAGAATGTGAATGGTCAGAGATGCTCCTTCGTCGTTCCACAGTCCATCGTTGTTGCTCGCCTTCACCCTGAAAACGTAGGTGCGGGGGTCAAGATTGGTATAGGTCGCAGATCGCTGCTGACCCGCATTTATCCAATCCATGTCGAACCCATCCAATTTATAAGCATACTCATTTCCCTGCGGCGATGTGTAATTCAAGGCCACAAAACTGAGTGTAATAACATTGTATTTAGCGGGCAGCGATATCTCCCGTGTTTCGCTGATGTGCCGGTCCAGTACATTATACTCCCCACCCGCAAAAACCGATTTGTTAAAAATTTTCAGATCCGTCACTAACGGTTTGGGAGCAACCGGGTTCTGTTGAATGCTGTCGGGATGAAATACCACCAGACCATTAACGCTTGCAAAATACATTTTGCCATTGGAAGTTTTCAGCAGTCTCGGTGCAAATTGGTTCGCGGGTAGCCCATCTTCCATCGAAAACACATTGGACTCTTTTTTTTCCGGATTGTATTGCACAATTCCCTTGTTGGTAGCCAGCCAGAAGTTTCCACGATCGTCAGTAGTCATGCCGTTAATGCTGGTTTCCGGTAATCCATCCTCGGCTGTCAGCGAAAATATGGTATCATTTTTCTCATCGTAACACTGCATGCCCTCATTTCCTGAAACCCAAATCCTCGTCAGTGAATCCTGGAAGATGCTTTCATTGCTTTTGCTATTCAGCCCGGGGGGCAGGGGAATAAATTTCCTTGTCGAAAGGTCCATCCGGCTTAAGCCATTACCCCATCCACCAAGCCAGAGCACGTTTTGGTTATCGATATGAAGTGACACAACATTCTCTTCTGCCAGCCCATTTTGTGGTCCATAGTTGGTGAATTTGGAAGAGGCCTTGTCAAAAATGCTGAAACCATTTCCGACTGATCCTATGTAAAGGTTACCCTTCTTGTCCTGGTGGAGCCGCCACAAATTATTGGAAACGATGCTGGACGGATTTTCCGGATTGTGCTGATAGCGCCTGAATTTTCCCGTGCGGACATTCATCCTCGCGAGACCTCCTCCCCATGTTGCAATCCAAAGCGTTTCGTCCATGTTGTCCCACAAGACATCAACGAGAAAATTGCTGGGAATACTTTGGGGATCATCCGGATCGTGCTGGTAAGCTTTGAAAGTTCCTTCGGCTTCATTGAAAAAATTCAGACCCCCACCATCCGTTGCTACCCAGAATCCCTGGCCCGGCTGCTCGGCAATTCCATTTATCTTGTTATGGCTGAGACTGTTTTTCTTCTCATTGATATGCTGATAGACGACAAACGGTTTACGGAAGCGATCATAAAAGTCAACACCACTTTTATTGGTGCCTACCCAAATATTTCCCTGCAGATCTTTATACAGTGAGTAGATGGAGTTGTCGCTGATTCCCTGAAGGTCGCTATCATTTTGTTGATAGTGATGCATCACGCCCTTGGCGCGGTCCCAGATGTCGAGGCCGCCATTTTCGGTGCCAATCCAGAATCGTCCCGCGCCGTCTTGCGTCAGGCATTTTACAACATTAACCGTTATCGTGTTGATGTTATTGTTATCATGCACGTAGCGGGAGAAATTTCTATGCTTAGCATCATATTCGTTGAGGCCTCCTTCGGTTGCGACCCATATGATGCCTTGATTGTCCTGGAAAATATCGTTTACATTGCTGCTGCTGAGACTTGTCTTATCATCACTATGATGCCGGAACTGCAAAATTGTTTTGTGCGATTCGTCCATAACGGCAATACCAGATCTCGAGCCGATCCATAGATTGCCGTCACGGGCTAACAGCAGGGAGGTGACGTCGGTCAGATTTTTGTGAAGCTGGTAATGAATGAATTTATTTTCCTTCCGGTCAAAATAATCCAGGTATCCCGTTGTAAATGCGATCCAAAAATTCCCCAGCCTGTCTTCGATTATTTCGTTGATCATGCCCCCGCTAATAGTAGCAGGGTCTTCAGGATCATGTTGGTAAGATGTGAATGTATTCGTTGCCCGATCAAAGCGGCTCAATCCTCCGCCGGTACCCACCCACATTACACCATCACGATCTTCAATCAGATAGGATGTAAAATTTTGTACGAGCGATGTTGAGTCTTTGCTGTCGTGGAGAAACACCTTGAACTCATATCCATCGAACCGATTGAGCCCTTCCAACGTTCCAAACCACATGAAACCCTGCCGGTCCTGAAGTATCGACACCACGTGATTTTGCGAAAGCCCATCAATGGTAGAAAAATGCCTGAACGGTATATAGGGTTTTTGTGCAAGGATAAAATTTGAAAAATGGAGGAAGATCAAGATCAACATCACCTTTGCCCTTACACGATTGCCTGCGTTATCTTGCATAGAATGAATGACATTGAAAGTTGAACGCACTCTTCCGTTGAATATACGGCAAAACCTCAATACTTGAAAGGGCATGTACTTGGCTGATTCATTTACACGAATGCCATGCTAAAGTTGTAAAGCAGAAAATTGGCGGCGAGACAGATCAGGTGAAGCCTCGAACACGTAATGACTGAGATGTTTTGAAAGCAGAAATTAAACCAAAAGAAAGGCGATGTCGAGTCCGTCCGGACAAGTTTATCATTTCTTTGGGCTGGCCGCGGCAGTGGTTGTTTTACTTTTTTTGATCGCAGCGAAAGGGCCCAACTTATGTTGTCGTTCGGTAAAGCCATCGGCATAAGGGCCGAACGGATGATCAAAAGGTTTTGCTGCGATGTCGGGCCAGTCAGCGGAAAATGTTTTATGTGGCCTAGGCATAGAGTTGACATATGCAGCCACGTCCCAGGCTTCTTCGTCGGTAAGTGTGGGATTATCGAACGTTGCGCCGTTTGGCATGTTAGCCTTTACATAGCCTGCTAGACGCGACAGGCGAAATAGTCCGGCCCCGGTATTGTAACTAAATTCTCCCCACAACGGAGGATATTTCCACTCTTCGCTGTTTTCATACTTCATTCCCATACCATCTTTTCCATGACAATGGGCGCAGTGATTTTCAAAAACGACGAATCCCTTTTCCGGCGAAGCTGCGCGTTCCAGCAAGGGAAGATCCCAAAGGCCGGCTCCCCTTGGCGTTACACCTTTTTCCACATCTTTCCCCACCCAGGAGATGTAGGCTACAAATGCTTTTAATTCACGACTACCCGCTTTTAAAGGCCGGCCGTTCAGGCTTCTCTCAATACAATCGTTCACTCTTTTTTCAATTGTTTCAATGCCTCCGGACCTTGCCCGGAACTTAGGATAGGTAGACGAAACAGCGCTGTAGTTATTGCCGAATATTTTTTTTCCAGCTTTCAAATGGCAGTTCTGACAATTCATGCCATTGCTTATCTGAAGTGCCTTGCCCGAAGGCCCTAGGTACAGCGAAGTACGCGCAACCAATTCCCGGCCGTACCGGATCAAATCGCCTTCCGCTGTCTCGGGTATTGCCAGAGAATCAGGCGGTGCCCATACGGCAGGAGGCACCTCAGCAATTTTTTGGACAGGCATGTTAAGAGAGGCCTGGTCAACTTTATCCCACCGCTCGCTGAGGAACGGAAGTGCGCATAGCGTGGCGGCCGCCAGAACAACGGTGACCAGGATTAATTTGACACAGTGATTTGAATATTCGACAACGCGTAAGAACCGGTGATCTTGATTCATTCATTGAAAAAGTTTAGTGATGGGCCTCTTTGATATATCCCCACCCTTCGCCCTGCTTTGTCACGATTTCCATAATTGCGTCCGGAACAATGACAACACCGGGAAGCAATTGGCTTTTGTCAATATTGTGACGCTTCATGGTCTGAGCGCAAACTGCAAACGTCACATTTTTATTGTTGGCGACCGTTTCGATCTCTTTGGGTACGGTTGACTGATCTTTCAAAAACATTGCAATAGCGCCACCGTAAACAACCACCTCGAAGTTGGAACTGGTATACGACGATGC
>DASUTP010000457.1:0-5495 GCA_036374515.1 Chryseolinea sp.
GTATCAACGTCCTACCAAACTCTTGGATTCATTCCACCCTTAAACCTGGTTACGCCCCGGTAATTAATTATAAGTCGATGCGAAGTTCTCAAACGGTCGAGAAGCCGGCTTTCGGGGATCACCAAGCTCGAAGGGTTATGCTTGCCAGCCCTCAAAAAATTCTCGTCTTCCGGCTATTCCCATCTATATTTTCAAACAGAAAATTGATAAATTGAATATGAAATTGCATCCTATTAATGGATCTGTATCAGCATTTCCCTGAGCAAAAGGTGACTTAATCATTGCCATCAAATTGTACCTGTTATGTCCCGACTAATAGCTCTATTGTTAATGGTTTGGTCTAACTGGGTTGTAAATGCTCAATCAAACCGGGATAGTTTGTTGAATCTTTTGAAGGGAGAACCGGATGGGACCGATAAGGTTAACATTTATGCCAAACTCAGCTGGGATTACTTAAATAGAGATCTGCCTGACTCAGCCAGCTTCTATGCCGACAGTGTCCGCTTATTGGCAACGGAACTCAACGATAGCACGGGTATCATGAAAGCCCATTACTATCATGGAATAATATCCCGTCTGAAAGCCGACTATCCTACGGCTCTAAATCATCTCAACAAATATCTTTCTTACTATAGGCATAAGGGAGATTCGTCACGGGTAGCCGGAGTCCTTTATCAAATTGGTGTCGTCCAGTCGGATTATGGAAATTATGAGAAAAGCCTCGCGTCATACTACCGGAGTCTTGCTATTGAAGAAGCTGATAGTAATCACTATAGTGTAGGGTATACCTTAAATGCCATCGGGGTTATATTAATGGAGACAGCGGAGTACCAGGATGCGATACGGACGTTCAATAAGGCATCAATAATTTTTGATTCGCTCAATGCCCCGATCGATAAAACTGATGTGCTTGTCAATCTCGGCATCACACATTCCATGCTTAATAACTTTGACGAGGCAAAAAAATGTTATCGGCAGGCACTAAAAATTGATAGGGCCACCGGCAAGGAACGAGGTGTTGCGCTCTCATTGGCAAATCTTGCCTTTCTTTTTGACAAAATGAAACTATATGACAGTGCCTTGTTTTACCACAGGGAAGGATTGGCAATTCGTGAAAAACTTTCCCGTCCGGAAGATCTATCGCGCAGCTTGATTGGTGTAGGCCGCGGTTATCTTCAATTAAATAAACTTGAGGACGCGAAACCCTATCTTTTTAGAGCACTTGAACTGACTCACCAAATGGGATCGAAGCCGATGCAACTGGATGTCCATATGAATTTGGCTGATTTGTATGAGCGCGTTGGTGATTCTCAGAAGGCGCTGGCACATTTTAAACAGTACCAGATTTTTAAGGATAGCGTCTTAAACGAAGAAACTCTCCAAAAAATAAATGAACTTGAGATACGATATGAAGTTGCAGAGAAAGAAAAACAGATTACACTGCTTGCCAAAGAGAAGGAAATACAACAGATTGAGGCCCAACGTCAATCGGTAATCAAGAAAATTTTTATAGCCGGTTTTATTTTCCTGTTTATTCTGTCGGCCCTGGCAATCTATGCAGTTCGCCAGCGCTTATTGCTAACGAAAAAAAATAACGAGATCAAGGAAGTAAAGCTCAAACACCAATTGGCGGAACTGGAATTTAAGGCCCTCCGCTCCCAGATCAATCCGCACTTTTTGTTTAATTGCCTTAACTCCATCAATCGTATGATTGTGAAGGGAGAAAATGAGACCGCTTCGCTATACCTAAAGAAGTTTTCAAAATTAGTGAGGATGATTTTGGAGAACGGTGAAGTTAATCGAGTATCGCTCGAAAATGAATTGGCGTTGATTGAAGCTTACATTCAACTGGAGGAATTGCGTTTCAAAGGCAAGATTGGATACGAAATTTTTGTTGATGAAAAAATTGAAAAAGAAAACACATTCCTTCCGCCAATGGTGCTGCAGCCTTTTGTTGAAAATGCCATTTGGCACGGATTAATGCACAAGGACACTGATGAACAGGGTCAGATAAAAATTGCAGTTAGAGAAGACAACGAGGCCCTACTGTGCACCATTGAAGATAACGGAATTGGCAGGGTGAGGTCGGAGGAGTTTAAAGAAAAGAATTCCGATAAAACAAAGTCAGTAGGCATCAAAATCACAGAGGAGAGACTAAAATTACTGGCCAAAGAACGCTTGGAGAACCTAGTGAAGATTGTTGATCTGACCGACACCGTAAACATCGCTACGGGTACGCGCGTGGAAATCTGTATTCCACTGTCATGAAATTTAATAGCATATGATCAACGTAATTCTTATCGATGACGAACAACATGGGCTTGAAGATTTGCAGGAAGCGATTGAAAAATATTGTCCGGAAATTTCAGTAAGTAGTACCCACAGCAATCCTCTTGAGGGATTGCAAGCAATCAGACAATCAAACCCTGATCTGGTATTCCTTGATGTCCAGATGCCGGGTATTTCTGGTTTTGAACTGTTGGAGAAATTGTCACCCGTTTCTTTTGATGTGATTTTTGTCTCTGCATTTGATCGCTATGCTATCAAAGCAATAAAATTCAGTGCTCTGGATTACCTTCTTAAACCGGTGGATGTGGACGAACTTGTCAGGGCTATTGCGCGTGTTAAGAACAGGAAGACACAAAATCATTTTTCAGTCCAGTCAGTGCTGCACAATGCTCAACACCGGTCAGGCAGTATCGAGCGAATTGCTGTTCCCAGCACCGAGGGAGTAGACTTTTTTGATATAAAAGACATTATCTTTTGCAAGGCGGACGGTTGTTATACTGTAATTCATCTTACCAACCGGACTACAAAACTTGTTACCAGGGTACTGAAAGATTTTGAAGATCTTCTCGCGGAATCGGGATTTTGTCGCGTGCACAATTCATTTCTGATAAACGTGCGTCATGTGAAGCGTTACGTCAGGGGAGAAGGCGGATATGTAATTCTTACGGATGATCATCACGTGGATATTTCAAGAAGAAGAAAGGATGAATTCTTATCCTTATTGAACCGGCTGTAATTCAGCCAGGTAGTCACATACTCTTTTTTGCCACTTACTTAACGGATGCCGCCAGCTGCTTAACGGGGGTATTTCTGCCTTACAGGACAGACTACTTTAGGTAAAAAAACTCTATGAAAATCTCTGGGTGTTGGATGTATGCAGCACGACTGGGTGTGCTGGCATTTTTGTTCCTGTTTTGTTGTTCTGATCCTGTAGAGGATGAAGTGACTCCCAAGCAGGAACCGGAGGAAGAAATTACACCGGATCAAGTTGATGCATTGCTTGAAACATTTTCGTTTACCGCCACGACTCCAAAAATAATTGGTACTGTGCCGGCCGTAACGAATACCTCGTTGATTAAAACCAATAATGGAGATACGATCTACGTTTTGCCCGGGATTAAAAATCTTATTCGTCTTTCACACCCGGAATCAAGGCCCATCAAGGGACTGTACTTCGCTGCAAAAGGCTCTTCTTTTTATTACGATGTCGATATTCACGAGGAGGAGGAAAGCGACACGGTATCAGTGATACTGTTTGAAATTGATCCCAAAGAAATTGAGCCCCCTTACGATGTCCCTGTGCAAATCACAGCTTACGACGATAACAACCAACCGATTGACATCATCGAGCGGACAATAACCATCGAAAAACCTCAAAGCGGCGGCTGTGGCATTTTGCAACCTGGCGATACAGCTAGAATAGATGTGCTGCAAGGAGGATGGTTTTGGGAATGGACCGTTCTCCTTAACCCAGACGATCAGCCGGCATTTATCAACGCCCCGACCACACAGTTCTTTTCAACGCAAAACCATAGCGGGTGCTGCGATGGCTCTGCGTGCCCGGCCCTGGTTATCGATCCGAATACACATCAGGCCGAATGGATTTACGACTCAGAGTTTACCGTTACCACATACTATTCTATTTTAATTGAGTACTTCAATTTTTTTACGAATGGCACATTTCATCGATTCACCGTCGAAGCGCAGTCAGGCATTAATGCTGACGAAACAGATTGGTGTAAGGGAGTGCCGGCACCCACCTATTATCGTGACGATGTGTACTATTACGGCACTCATAACTATGCGCCGGGAAGCAACACTATCTTTTATGCAACAACCCATTCGGATTGTGCTGAACCCTTGGGTCTATGTGGATATGGATCAAGAGGGGGTCAGTTAACGTTTTCTTGTCATGTCATGGTGATAACCGCAGGTAGTGAATCACAGAAAGAAGTAAGAGTGTACCGAAAAACCCCGCATAACCTTAGAGTTGAGCATAAAGATTTTGAATTTTATTTTATCAGATGGGTGGACTAACTGACGTGAACGTCCCGAGAATGAATAAACGTGAACGAAATGACTGCGCGACATTAAATCTGCGCATTGTATTCAACTTTCAAATAGCGAACTTACGCCCGATTTATTCCTGTCTACAGTAGACAAGGTTACGTTTACAATATAATGTGATGCAGATTTCATGACCAATCGTCTAACGGAAATACAGTTGGAATGGCAAAAGTTCAGCCACTTGTTTAAGCGCGAAGAGGTTAATGCCAAAACAATTCTATTGAAAGAAGGGCAAACCGCTAAGAAGGTATATTTTATTGAACAAGGCTGCTTTAGGCTTTCTTTTAATAACGCCGGAAAGGATATAACCTTTCAGTTTTTTTTTGAGGGCGAAGGTATTTCATCTGCTGAAAGTTTCCGGTACAATCAGCCTAGTCTATACTCAATCGAGAGTCTTGAACCCTCCGTAGTACATTCGCTTACAAAAGCAAACTATTTTAAGATCGTTGAAAATTCTCCGTTGATCAAGCAAGACATGGAAGAACAAACCTTTCGGCGGCTTGTATACATTGAAAAGCTTTTTCTGTCGAGGATCAAAAACAGCCCGGCAGAACGTTATGCCGAATTATTAGAGCAATATCCTCAGATTCTCCAAAGGGTCCCTCAGCACTATATCTCTTCCTTCCTCGGCATTACCTCAGTTTCATTGAGCAGGATAAGAAACAGACGATAAGCGTTTATTAACAATTGTTATCGTCATTCATTGGTGCGAATACGAATTTTGATCTATAAAAAAAACAAATCAAAATTCAAAAGTTATGCAAAAGTTCACCATTCAAGTTCCAGAGAAAGACGTTGAATACCTGAATCAAAGGCTCGCCACTGCCCGTTGGTTTAACCCTGCTGCTGAAAATAGCTGGGAAAAAGGGGTACCGCCTGATTATTTAAAGGAGTTGGCAGATTACTGGCAAAACAAATTTGATTGGAAAAAACAAGAGGCAATCCTTAATCAATATCCACAATTCATCGCGGAGATTGATGGACAAAAAATCCATTACCTGCATGTTAAATCGCCCCAGCCTAACGCCATTCCATTGATGCTTATTCATGGGTGGCCAGGGTCATTTGCAGATTTCATCAAGGTAATCGAGCCTCTTTCAAATCCGCAAAGTGCCGATCCGATTGCTTTTGATTTGGTT
>DASUTP010000458.1:0-8364 GCA_036374515.1 Chryseolinea sp.
CGAATTGTAAAGATAACGGGCGATGTTGTGCAGGGAGACGAACCGCAGTTTATTCCGGATGCAACCGCCTCATTGATTTTGGCGCAGATCGAAGAAAATATGGAAGAGCTGGGTTGGGAAAGAGTAGACTATGATAATAGCCCGGATATTCTTTTAACGCCTGCAGCCTGGGAAACAACAACGGTACTCTACTGGTACGACTACTGGTATTGGTGGTATGGTGGCTATTACCCCTATTGGGGATGGGGATATCCATCTTATACTTCCTATACAACCGGAACTTTGCTTATGCGCATGGTTGACCCTGATGAATTGGCGGCAAATGGCCTACCCGTTATACAGTGGGCCGGCGCTATAAACGGTATCCTTACATATTCCTATAATGCCTCGCGCGTGAATACGGCGATCGATAGGGTCTTCGCGCAGTCACCATATTTAAAAACCAACTAACAAATTCCTACGTTATGAAAAAATTACTGTTTATACTTTTCATTGTTGTTAGTGTACCTGCATTTTCTCAAAACATCACATCTCTGGAGTATTCCATGGGATTTGGATCAGGTGATCTCGGGGACTTTATTGACAAACCCAGTTTCCGCGGGTTCACCTTGAACTATCGCAGACTTGTGCAGCCCAACGTAGGCGTTGGCTTTGAAGCCGGCTGGAACGTATTTTATACTGAAAAATCTTACGACGTCTACACTCAGGAAAACGTGTCGCTGGGTGGCAGACAATTTCGCTACCATAATCAAGTTCCGTTGCTGTTCGCAGTTGATTACTATATCCATCCGGACGAAACGATCAACCCGTTTGTCGGATTGGGCATAGGAACAATGTACTCCAGACGCAATACCGACATGGGGCAATACACGCTGGAGGAAGACGCCTGGCATTTTGCACTTCGGCCAGAGATCGGTGTGATGTACGAGGTCAATCCTGATTTCAGTTTTTCGGTTACGGGAAAATACTACCTAGGATTCGAAGCAGGCGATCTCAATGAACCGATCAATTACTTTGCTTTGAACATTGGTTTTGTATTCACCAAATAGCAGATCTTCGGATAGCCCCTTAAACCAAAAAAACCGGAATTATGAAAAAACTTTTCCTTGGGATTTTAAGGCGTGTCTGCCAATCAGCGGGCCTTAAACTCCCAAACTTACTCCTGTTGGTTATTGCAGGAGCGCTGGCTTCCTCGTGCAGTTCCATTACAGTATCCAGCGACTACGATCGGCACGCGGGTTTTTCTTCTTACAAAACATATGCGTTGACCAAAGAAGCGGAAGCCTTGCCCGTCGGCGATATAAACAGAACACGAATTCTTGACGCCGTGGCCAATGAACTTGCGAAAAAAGGATTCTCAAAATCAGATCAACCAGACGTTCTGATTGATGTAAACATAACAGCTGCGCAAAAGCAAACCGCTACCGCTACTTCATCCGGGCCCGGTTACTATGGCTACGGTGCAGGCTATCGGTATGGCTGGGGTGGAGGGTTTACCACCACGACCATAAATGTTGAAAATTATTTGGAGGGCACCTTGTTTGTGGATATGGTAGATGCTTCAAAGAAACAGTTAGTATGGCAAGGCAGAGCAGTGGGCACTATTGATGAAGATGCAACTCCTGAAAGGCGGGAGAAGAATATCAATTATGCCATTAGCCAAATTTTTACCAGGTATCCACCGAAAAAATAAATTTGCTTTACGCTCTTTGCAAGAATGAAAGGACTTGTTGACTCTGCAGGGCTGCTTGAGGAGTTGCGGTGAATTTCGTCTGTCAGAAGGTGACGGTCAATAACTCAAAAACGTTGCGTTGTGAACCTCCTGATGGTCCTCTCTCATTATCAGCGAAGTGGATTCCCGTGCGGGACAAATAAATAATTCAGACCAACAAATTAATAATATGAAAATTCTGACTGTGTTTTTATTCGTGGTCCTGTTTTTCGCGGCTTGTTCTGATAACGAACAGCGGAAGATCGAAAAGGAAAATATTGCAGTTGTTGAAAAGTATATTGAAGCCGTACAATCCAAAGATACCCAAGCGATGGCTGACTTGCTTGCTGATAATTACGTCGGCTACGGCCCATCATTCTCCGATTCCACCAACAAGGAGCAGGCAGTTGCCAATTGGAAGGATGTCGCAGCTAACCTTTATGACAAAATCGAGTATACCCGTACCGTTAACATCGCAGCAACGGTTACCGATGGACGACATCCTGGTAATTATGTGTCTGACTGGGCGAGCATTAAGATAACCTATCTGGATGGACGTGGTCCTGTATTTTTAAATATGAATGCGGTATATCGCATTGAAAATGGGAAGATCACACTAAGTCGTACATTTTACAACGAGGCTGATGTACTGAGACAACTGGGCTACGACTTTACAGCGTTGTCTGAGTGATTCTATGAGGGGAATTTATCATCGACAAAATTTTGAAACTTTATGAAAAACATTCTTACAGGTTGTTTTTTGCTTGGCGCCTTCGTTGGTGTTTCGCAAACACCGGCTCCTAAGACCTCATTTGCGAAAAGTCTTGGGATATACGTTTTCCCGGCAAAAGATCAAGACCAGGCTACGCAGGATAAAGATGATGCGGAGTGCTACCGATGGGCTGTGGAGCAATCAGGCGTGGATCCGATCAATCCCCCAAAAGTAGAAGCCGAAAAAGTTGATACCGCTCCTGATGGTACAGCGGTCAGAGGGGCGGCACGGGGTGCTGCCGCAGGGGTGGCGATCGGTGCAATTGCCGGAGACGCGGGCAAGGGGGCAGCCATAGGCGCGGTTGCCGGCGGCCTTGCAGGGCGTCGTGCAAAAGTTGTGGGCGACGCGCAGCAACAAGAACGAAACAATCAGGCAGCGGCAAAACAGCAGACGGCCATGACCGACAGTTTTAAAAAAGCATTCACCGCTTGCCTGGAGGGAAAAGGCTACACGGTGAAGTAGGAAAAGCCGAAAGAAAAATTGAGGAGGTACTGTGTACCTGGGTGTAAACGTACGGTGATTTTGATGAAAGCCTGCCTGATCATATTTATTTTCATGAGTTCTGTATGTCAGGCACAAAACGGGATCACCGATGCCGACACTTCTTGTGTTCAAAAAGATATTGCCGACGTTATCCGGATAGCACTGGATAAGCCTCCGAAAGTTGACACGACCAGCTCAGGTTCGGTATTGCTAGTGCCCATTATCGGCTCTAACCCGGCAACTGGCTTTATGATCGGCGTTGGCGGCCAATATGGATTTAAAATGTCTGGTGCCCACACACGCTATTCGATGTTATCCGGCAGTGTTCAGTTCACCACCAAAAACCAGCAGCTGTATTTGTTAAAGAATAACATTTATACCAAAAACAATAACATTTTTTTTACAGGTGACTGGCGTTACCTGATTTTTTCACAAGCCACTTATGGACTGGGTACGAATGCTCCGGAAGGTGGGATACTGGATTACCAATTCAGTCTGAACGGGGTTGAAACCGCTGATGATTCACTAGTGCAACCGTTGAAGTTCAATTTCCTTCGTTTTTATCAATCAGCATCTTTCCGTGTCGGCAAGTCTTTTTATGTCGGATTGGGCTATTACCTGGATTACTATTTTAAGATCCAGGATGAAAAGCTTCGACTTAATCCAGGTGATTCCCTGATCACAAGTCATTATGCGTACAGCGAGTTTTACGGGTTCAACAATGAAGAATACTATTCGTCTGCCCTGAACATCAACTTCATTTTAGATACACGCGACAACATGATAAATCCCTACAGCGGGCAATTCCTGATGGTTAGCTGGCGCGGGTCTATGAAAGCACTGGGTAATAAAACCAATTCGAACTTTTTTTCTTTCGAGTGGAGAAGTTTTCACCCCTTGTCAGCCCGGAATCCGCGACACCTTATGGCTTTTTGGTTGATGGGAAATTTTGCTCCTGAAGGAGAATTTCCGTACCTGATCCTACCCGCAACCGCTTATGATCAGCGTAGCAGAAGCGCGAGGGGCTATACGCAGGGGCGTTTTCGCGGAAATAATTTTGTATATGGAGAAGCTGAATATCGCTTTCCCATCTCTTCTTGCGGCGGTCTATGGGGAGGCGTTCTTTTCGTAAACGGGACATCTGCCACCCATCCGGCCCAAGAGCTGGGATTATTCGAGTCGGTGAGGCCCGGTTATGGCCTGGGCTTGCGCCTGATGGTCGACAAAAAAACGCGGACTAACCTTGCAATAGATTTTGGATTTGGTGATAAATCAACAGGGTTTTATTTGGCCGCGTCGGAGACATTTTAATCCGGTAGTTTCGACTAAGTGTTGAGTAATATCTGCGAAAAAGATCACGTTGTGTTTTAAGATTCTTGATGAAAATTTGCTTGACTTATACCTGTCATCTATTTGTTCTCATTAAATTACTTACCGACATGTTCGCTTAACAATATTGAACCAAACCACCAGAAAATGAAAATTACAATTAGCTATTTTTTTGCCGTGCTCATCTGCGGCTCAATGGCGCTATTATTTCTGCCAGGCTCGCCGGATGTGCTGGCACAGACAAAAAAAAACGCTTCAACAACTAAGCCTAACATCCTTGTCATCTTTGGCGATGACATTGGTTATTGGAACGTTAGCGCATACAATCGCGGAATGATGGGCTATCGTACACCCAACATCGACCGTATTGCCAAAGAAGGAGCGATTTTTACGGACCATTATGCGCAGCAGTCGTGTACAGCAGGCCGGGCAGCTTTCATCACGGGACAATCTTGTTTTCGCACTGGCTTGCTGAAGGTTGGGTTGCCGGGCGCAAAGGAAGGTCTGTCGGAAAAGGATCCTACCTTAGCCGATTTGCTGAAGCCTCACGGTTACGCTACGGGTCAGTTCGGTAAGAATCACCTGGGCGACCGGAATGAATTTCTGCCCACCGTTCACGGCTTCGACGAATTTTTCGGAAATCTTTATCACCTTAATGCCGAGGAAGAGCCGGAGAATCCTGATTATCCGAAGGATCCTGAATTTCGCAAAAAATTTGGACCGCGCGGAGTCCTTAAATGTAAAGCAACCACGAACGACGACGCCACCGAGGACCCACGGTTTGGCCGTGTAGGTAAACAATCCATCGAGGACACCGGACCCCTCACAAAAAAACGTATGGAAACTGTTGACGAAGAATTTCTAAGTGCCTCCCTCGATTTCATGGATCGGCAGCACAAAGCTGGCAAGCCATTTTTCGTATGGTTTAATTCTACACGGATGCATATCTACACGCACCTCAAGCCGGGATCGCAAGGTAAGACGGGCTATGGCATTGTAGCAGATGGTATGACCGAACTAGATGGAATGGTCGGACAGCTTCTCAAAAAGCTCGATGACCTCGGTATTGCAGAAAATACTATTGTCGTGTGGACCACGGACAATGGTGCTGAAGTATTCTCATGGCCAGATGGTGGTACAACCCCATTCAAAGGGGAAAAGAATACAAATTGGGAAGGTGGGTACAGGGTACCGTTAGTGATGCGTTGGCCAGGGGTGATCAAGCCTGGAACGGAGATCAATGAAATCACATCCCATGAAGATCTTGTGCCTACGCTCGTGGCCGCCGCAGGAGAAGCAAGTGTAAAAGAAAAGTTGCTTGCAGGCTATGCCGCTTCTGGCAAGACCTTTAAAGTGCATCTTGACGGATACGATCAACGTGAACTCCTGGCAGGCACCGGGCCCAGCAAACGGCATGAGTATTTCTATTGGACCGATGATGGCAATCTCGCTGGCTTGCGTTACAACAAGTGGAAGCTCTCCTTCCTGGAACAACGTTCCGAGGGGCTTGACGTATGGCAGGATCCACTGGTCGTTTTACGCTTTCCGAAACTTTTCGACATCAAAGCCGATCCCTTTGAACGAGCGCAATCTGATGCAGGCGACTATGCACGCTGGCGTGTAGAACATGCGTTCGCCTTAGTGCCAGCGCAAGCTTTTGTAGCCAGGCACCTTGCTACCTACCGCGATTTTCCACCACGGCAAAAACCGGGAAGCTTCTCGCTGGATCAGGTGCTTTCCAAGCTACAGGAGCAACCGACAAAGCAGTGAACGTCAATATAAAGCTGCATAAAAACCGCGGAGGCGCGAAGACACAGAAAAAATACATGGAGAATTCGGACCGCATTTCTACGCTTCGTGCCTCCGAGCCTCCGTGGTAAAAAAACAAATTGAAAGTATAGAAAGACAGTCACTAATAGTCCTATTGAGATATGAAAACTATTCGGATGAAAGCTAAAGAAAAATCATTTCTACATCTTTAAATCAAATGAACAGCGTCAGGATTTTAATATTTTTAATTGCTTCGTATGGAGTTGTTGACGTGTCCGCGCAGTCAGACACGGAGCCTAAAAAGGATACTCTGTCAAAATTTGACAAATTCAATGTCAAGATGGAGAAATTTTTTAAGTATGCACCTGCGCCTATTATCACGTATTCCAGTGAAGCAGGTAATGTATTTGGGTTAGCGAAGTTCAACCTCTTTCATCCTTCTAAAAAAGATACAATTTCTAAACCTTCTAAGGTGTCCGCGGTAGTCACTGTGTCTACGAAGGGAAGGGTAAACGTGTCCGTTGTCAATGATCTGATACTCAAGGAAAATAAATACATGATCCTTAGTTATTTTAACTATAAAAAAACGCCGGAGTACATGTTGGGGATTGGAAACGACGTTTCCCTTGATGATGTCGAGGAAGTTGTACAGAATCGTATAAAGTTTGCGACCGCCGCGATGAGACGTGTCAAAGAAAATTACTACGCGGGTGTTAGTCTCGACTTTTCCGATTATTTCGATATAGAAACGGATTCAAATAGTTTTTTGATTCGTGATGAGGTGCCTGGCCTGCGCGGTGGAAGTGATATAGGAGTGGGGCTCGCTGGCGCACTCGACAGTCGCGACAATCGGTACAATCCCAACAACGGTGCTCTCTTGTTAACCACCGTTACGTTCTATCCAAAATTCCTTGGCAGTCGCTATGAATTCACAAGCGTCTACATTGATGCTCGAAAATATTTTAAGGTATTCCGCAAAAGTGTTCTTGCAATGCAAGCCACGACATCGTATACCTCTGGTGATGTGCCGTTTTATGATTTATCACTGTTAGGTGGTGAGGACAAAATGCGCGGTTATTATAAAGGAGCTTTACGCGATAAAGTCCTGGTTGACACTCAAGTCGAATTTCGTATGCCTGTGTGGAATATTTTTGGCAGTACTACCTGGGTGGCTACCGGCCGCGTTGCAGACAGCTATAAAAATATGTCCCTTGACGGTTTTTGGCTTTCTTTCGGGGGTGGAATCCGCATCCGGGTGGATAGCGAAAACAATGCGAACCTTCGGCTCGACATGGGGTTCGGACCTAATGGCGTCAGCGGCTTCTATTTTAATTTTGCGGAAGCGTTCTAGGAACGTTTGATCTTCACGAAGCAAAAATTTGTTACAAGTCAAAATTCTACTTCTCCTCACGGTGATATAGTATGTACAAATTTATTTTATGTCACCCCTTCGGGGTTCGCCTTGGCTGAGGCCATTGGTCTTCTATAATAATGCCATCCCTCCGGGATTATTGGGAGTTAATCGATGGAGGGAAAAAACAATTTTGAGCGTTGTGAATCACATCGCAATATGAAATACAAATTATCGTTTCGCTGCTGTTAACGAATGCCGTGGCGATGGCGAAAACGTCACCCTGCTGAGAAAGAGAAAGTCTTGTTTGCCTTCGCCCAACCCCGAAGGGGTGTAATCATTATAGCCACCACGAGATGTAGGATACGGAACCCCGAAGGGGTGATATTGTATGCGCAGATTATTTTATGTCACCCCTTCGGGGTTCGGCTTGGCTGAGGCCATTGGTTTTCTACAATAATGCCATTCGGGATTATTGGGAGTTAATCGATGGAGGTAAAAAAACAATTTTGATCGTTGTGAATCACATCGCAAGTATGAAATACAAATTATCGTTTCGCTGCTGTTAACGAATGCCGTGGCGATGGCGAAAACGTCACCCTGCTGAGAAAGAGAAAGTCTTGTTTGCCTTCGCCCAACCCCGAAGGGGTGTAATTATTATAGCCACCACGAGATGTAGGATACGGAACCCCGAAGGGGTGATATTGTATGCGCAGATTATTTTATGCCTCCCTTCGGGGTTCAATTTGCCCTAGGCCATTGGTTTCGATAATAATACCATCCCTTCGGGATTAATTGGGTGTTAATCGATAGACAAAAAACAATTTTGAGCGTTGTGAATCACATCGCAATATGAAATACAAATTATCGTTTCGCTGCTGTTAACGAATGCCGAGGCGATGGCGAAAACGTCACCGTGCTGAGAAAGAGAAAGTCTTGTTTGCCTTC
>DASUTP010000459.1:0-6764 GCA_036374515.1 Chryseolinea sp.
AATTGAAAGCAACCTCGATTTTTTTTTCAGAGATATAAAGTACAGCTACATTTTTCAGTACCTCCGCATATTGCGGGTTATCTTTCCCCAGTTTAGCCGCGATAATGTCGCGGGCTTCGAGCATCAGGGTTTCAACTTCAGCGCGATTATCGCCCTTATAGAACTTAATAAGGGCGACCTGTGCAAGCGATTTTGCGACTTCTATATGATTTCGACCAAACTGTTTTTCCTGGCTCGTCATCGCATTTGTAACGGTTGTAAGCGCCTTGTCATAATCCCCGAGCGCATAATATATATCGCTTAATAGCCGTTGCGTGGGAGCCGTTTTTGTAGATATCTGACCGTAAATACCCGTGGCGATCTCATTTGCGCGGGTGGCGGTACGTTCTGCTTCAGTATAGTCTCCGCGGGCTAATAATATCCGGCCTTTGTTAACGAGCGGCTCGATCAGCCGGAGGGAATTCGTTCCGTATAACTTTTCGTATTCAGGTATTTGAATTTGCAGCAGAGCATCGGCATCCGCATAGCGGCCCAGTTGGATAAAAAGCGAAGTAAGTTCTTCTGCCGACGACAGATCACTGCCCACCAGAACCTCCGCTTTTCCGATAAGCCTTCGCGATTTGTCCAGATTTTCCTGCGCTTCATCAAACAATCCTTTTACGCCGAAAAGCTTAGCCTGTGTTTCAATCGCATGAACATAGTCTCCGATACGTTTGTCATCCTTTCTGTATTCTTCCAATATTTTTAACGCCTTATCGATATTTGTTTCGGCGCGCTCGTACTGTCCTAGCTTGATCTGAAGCTGGGCGATCCTGTCAAGTTCGACGCCATATTCCGGATCTTTGTCGCTGAATTTTGACCGTGCGATGTCCGATGCCTTATCCAAGGTAGCTGAGGCCAATGCATACTTATCTGTAAACTCATATAAAGCCGCAAGGTGATTGAGGATGTCGAGATGGTCTTTTTGCCAGGGACCCACTTCCCTTGAAACAATTTTGGTGTAGCTCTCGTCAAATATTTTTTCCGCTTCTTCAACCTTGTTGGTATAGTCAAGGTAGTATCCTGCGAGGCGTATCCGCGACAGATGAAACTCAGGCGACGTTTCTCCGTATAATTCTTTTCGAATTTCCGTTAGCTGGGTGAGGTACTTCTCTGCATTGGTGTATTTCCTTTGCTTTTGGGAAACATCGTATAAGAAATTAACAATACGCTCCGTAGTTCTATAATTTTTTGGCAGCAGTTCTCCCTTCAGAACAGCAAGGGCATCCCGTTCCAGGTCTTTGGTCTTATCACGCTCAAGCTTGGAATCAAATTCAACAGCCTGAAGGTTTACGTGAATCAGGCTTGACCTCGTAAAATATTTATCGATTAGTTTTTCGTACTCCTGCTTAACGTTCAGGTATTTGTTTTTATCGCCATCGACCAGTAATTGGTGGAGGTAGGCGAGATATATCTCGTGTCCGAGAGTATGGGTCGGGTTGGCGCGTTTCTTAAAATCGCTTAAGATATTATCATATTGTAGTTCGCGCTCGCGTTCCTCATTTCCATTGTCGACCAGCATCTGGGCATACAAAAAATTATTTTGCACCAGCGTCAGCGTTGTCTCACCCATAAAACGTTGGTGCTTTCTTATCCAGCTTTGGGTTGCTTTAAAGGCCGAATCTGCCGAGATCAAATTTCCTTTTTTCCCATATGCATTTGAGATCAAGGTGAGAAGTTTTGCATAATCCGTAAAACGGGGGGCCAGTTCTTCAAATGGAACCCGTTGTGTTTTAATTGCGGTCCCATCGACAATGGTTTCTTTTTCCACGGCCCGCCCGGCAAAGTATTGCTCCATGCTACGAAGCAGTGCAACGGCCTCGTTGCTGAATCCCTGGCCGGTCATTGCCTCGGCCTCCACCAATCCGATCCGGGTTTTTAATAGTTCAGTCAATTGATTTGTTTTGACAAGAAGATCACGGGCACGATCAACGTACTCCCTGCTGATCCGGTAGTTGCCGTATTCATTGTAGATAGCAGCGACGTCAACCAACGTCGACGCATAATGTGTGCTGTTATCTCCAAAAATGCTGCTGCTGCTTAGCAATGCGTCATTTAGGGTCTTGTCAAAATCTTTCAGCAGGCCCGCTGCCAGATTGATTCTCGCCTCGCGAATGAAAAGTCCCGGTACGTACGTGTTTTTTTGCCCCAGCTTTGCTACGATTGACTTCCGCAGCTTAGCAAGATTTGCGCTTGCCTTGAGGAAATCTCCTTCTGCATAATAGCGATCTACCTTCTTTAAACTTTTATCAAATTTTTTGTCTTGGGACAATGCAGGAAGAGCGACAATGACAATCAAGAAAAAGGCAAGAGTCCTGATGGTTTTCATGGCTCCGGGTTTAAGAATTGACTACTAAACTAGTGAATTTGGAATATATTAATGCCGGATGCCCGCTAATGGTAAATGAAGCGTTGGCCTAAAAACACAAACATGTGGTTATTTCTGCAGCAGGTTGTGGAGGATCTCCTTGGCTGCGTCTGTTACTTTGGTGCCCGGACCGAAAATGAAGGCCACACCGCATTGCTTTAAAAAGTCGTGATCTTTCGGAGGAATGACACCACCTGCGATCACCATAATATCCGACCGGTTAATTTTCTTCAGGGCTTCGATTAACTCAGGAACCAACGTTTTATGCCCGCCGGCAAGGCTTGAAACGCCAACGATGTGAACGTCATTTTCCGCAGCCTGAAGGGCCACCTCTTCAGGGGTTTGAAACAATGGGCCAATGTCAACGTCAAAACCAAGGTCGGCAAAACTGGTTGCAATCACTTTTGCACCGCGATCGTGTCCATCCTGTCCGATCTTTGCAACCAGAATGCGTGGCCGTCGACCGTCAAGTTCTGCGAATCGGTCTGAAAGTTTTCGCACGTCTTCGATTTCGTGTTGAGTTTTCATTTCTCTTGAATATACTCCTGAAACGGATTGGATGGTAGCCTTGTATCTTCCAAATACAGTTTCCATCGCGTTGGAAATCTCCCCCAAAGTAGCGCGTTTTCGCGCTGCGTCAATAGCAACCTCCAGAAGATTGCTTCGTCCGTCGCGGGCAGCGCTTGTCAACGCGCGAAGCGACTCTTCAACGTCGCTGGAATTCCTCTCGGTTTTCAATTTGTGTAGACGTTCAATTTGCTCCCTGCGAACCTGGGCATTGTCCACTTCCAAAATTTCAAACTCTGATGTTGCCGGCGTTCGATATTTATTAACGCCTACGATAACATCTTCACCTGAATCTATTCGCGCCTGTTTTGCCGCCGCTGCCTGTTCAATGCGAAGTTTTGGAATCCCGCTCTCGATAGCCTTTGCCATTCCTCCAAGCTGCTCAACTTCCTCGATAAGTTTCCAGGCTTTTTCCGCCAGCAGGCCAGTAAGATTTTCAAGAAAGTACGAACCGCCCAAAGGGTCTACAACTTTCGGAATGCCGGTTACCTGTTCCAGGTAGAGCTGCGTGTTCCTTGCAATGCCTGCCGAAAAATCAGTGGGCAGTGCCATAGCTTCATCCAGTGAATTGGTGTGAAGCGATTGTGTCCCCCCAAGAACGGCAGCCATCGCCTCTATACAGGTTCGGGTTACATTGTTGAACGCGTCCTGTGCTGTAAGGCTCCAGCCCGATGTTTGGCAATGCACGCGCAACGCCATCGACTTCGGATTTTTAGGATTGAACTGCTTCACCAGCTTCGACCACAGCAATCGTGCTGCGCGCATTTTCGCGATCTCCATAAAGAAGTTCATACCAATCCCCCAAAAGAAAGACAACCTCGGGGCGAAGTCGTCGATGTTTATTCCTGCTTTTATCCCGGTGCGAATGTAATCCAATCCGTCAGCCAGCGTGTATGCTAATTCCAGATCTGCCGGTGCGCCTGCCTCATGCATGTGATATCCGCTAATGCTGATCGAATTGAATTTAGGCATGTGCTGGCTCGTGTACGCAAAGATATCCGCGACAATACGCATCGACTCCTTCGGTGGATAGATGTAAGTATTTCGCACCATAAATTCTTTCAAGATATCGTTTTGAATGGTACCGCTAAGCTGAGAGGGCTTCACACCCTGCTCTTCGGCTGCCACAATGTAAAAAGCCAGCACTGGAATGACCGCGCCGTTCATCGTCATCGACACCGACATTTTATCCAGTGGAATCCCGTCAAAAAGTAGCTTCATGTCCAGCACGGAGTCAATCGCAACGCCTGCTTTTCCCACATCACCTTCCACCCGTGGATGGTCGGAGTCGTATCCACGATGTGTTGGCAGATCAAATGCGACCGACAGGCCCCGCTGACCTGCGGCAATATTTCGTCTGTAAAAAGCATTCGACTCTGTAGCGGTCGAGAAACCCGCATACTGTCGTATTGTCCAGGGTCTCAGGGTATACATGGTAGCGTAGGGCCCACGCAGATACGGTGGGATCCCTGCGGCAAATGATTGGTTATACTGCGAGACGTCGTCATCGGAATAGAAAGTTTTGATTTCTATTTTCTCCGGACTCGTCCATAATGATTTTTTTGTTGTACCGGATTGCGGGGGCTTAAACTGGTTAAACGTTATGGAAGAAAAATCCGGCTTCATGAGATCATCTTACTTTGGAAGTTCTTCCATGCTGCCTCTGCCAATGAATTCACCATGCTTTCTATGGCATACGCCCCGGCCACTGGATCGATAACTTTATCAAGGTGGGATTCTTCTTTCAGAATGTTTGATACATGGAGCGATATTCTACTGGTCCATTTGATATGATCATCGGAGCATAAAGTAAGAGCATTACAGTTCCCTAGCACTGAAGATAGCCCATCCGTTGTATTTCTGATCATGTGGCCATGCGGGTCAAACGTAGCGGAAGTTGATTTTCGAGAAACAACGTGGATATAAAGGTCACTTGGTAGGAAGGCAGGTATTTCAAATGCTTGCGAGAGTTGATACCAAAGCACCCTGGCAGCTTTAATTTTTGCGATGTTGATTAAAAAATTTTCTTCTGCCGAAAAGGACAGGCAGATATTCTTAAAAATCATCTCTCTTTCTATTTGCAGATCCGTCAGGGTGTCCATGAGCCTGGCGCCTTGTTCAAGAGCTTTCGCAATTTCTTCAACGGGCGACGAGGGTTGAACGATGATGCCGAGCGCATGCAAATTTTTCAGCGACGAAAGAATCAATGATTTTACTTCGTCACCTTGCGGTAACGTGGTCCAGAAGATGGATCCCCGTAATTCGTGACTGGCATATTCGTTTTGTTTAACATAGTCTAAAATTTTTGTCACAATTTTTGTTTCGGGTCTTGCCAGAAAAGATATTCTGCAAAATGACCAGTTTATTTCCGTTAATAATTGATTGATATTAAAATCAATGCCGTCGACTACGTCAAACATAACTCCGTCAGCGCCCATGGTCAGCGATTCCAGCGCCTGTTCATTTGCATGGCTTTCCTCCGCAACCTTAACCATTGGGAGGTTTTCCCAACCACCCTGCTCTCGTGGATTTTGATAGTGTTTTAAATAGGAGAGATCTTGTAAATCTTTTTCTTCGTAATACGGATAAAATTTCAGTTCACCAATTTTCCAAATTAAATTTTCGATTTCATTTTGATTGCCGAGTTCGAGGGAAGCAACGCGAATCCATTCCTCTTTTCCAGATTTAGGAAAAGATTCATTTAAAATAGCGTGAATAGATGATTCTGACATCGAAGAAAATATTTCTATTCAATTTTACTCAAGTTTTGCCAACAGCCTTGCGTTTAATTTTAAAATTTCGCAATGATTTTTTTTTCTGTAAATCAAAGAGGTTCCCGCTTGTTTTCTTTACCTCTTTTTTTACATCTTTGTCTCCCTTTCTCAAACGGAGCTTTAAAACCAAAAAAAGATTAAGAGATCAATGGATGTTAGCTGTGGAACAGTATGGAGTGATTGTCTGGAAGTAATTCGTGAAAACGTTGGGGAAGAGAACTTTAACACATGGTTTAAGCCTATCAGCCCACTGCGGGTTGAAGGCGATGTACTTACCATCCAGGTTCCTTCTCAGTTTTTCTACGAATGGCTTGAGGATAATTATGTGCCTGTTCTAAAACGGGCAATTCACGCCGTACTTGGTCCCACCGGGCGACTGGAATATTCCGTAGTTGTCGACAGCGGCAATCAGCAGACACCTCCTGTGTCCGTCAATTATCCTGTAAACGGTGCAGGCAGCAGACGCAGTGGTGTTGGCAATGGTTCGTTCAATGCCGACGAATACTCGCCGTTTTCGCTTCGTGCGATTAATCCGCAGACTATTAATTCGAGGCTTAATAATGCTTATTGTTTCGATAATTTTGTTGAAGGTGATTGTAACCGGCTGGCAAGGTCGGCTGGAGTTGCAGTAGCAAAGAAACCTGGTGTAACATCGTTTAATCCCTTGATGCTGTATGGTGGCGTAGGTGTAGGCAAAACACACCTTGTACAAGCCATTGGCAATGAAATCAAAAATAACATGCCGAATAAGGTGGTGTTATACGTTGACCAAAGTGATTTTACGAATCAGTTCCTCAATGCTCTTCAGAATCATAAGCTACAGGATTTTCAAAATTTCTATCAGCAGGTTGACTTGTTGATATTAGATGATGTACAGTTCCTGGCCGGCCGCGAGAAAACGCAGGAAATGTTTTTCCACATTTTCAATCAGCTGCACCAATCTGGGAAACAGATCATCATGACCAGCGATTGCCCGCCGCGCGATATGAAAGGTTTCCAGGAAAGATTGCTTTCGC
>DASUTP010000460.1:0-6737 GCA_036374515.1 Chryseolinea sp.
CCTATCGCGAACAGGAGGACTTCCTCTTGGGACCATGTGTCACCGGTGGACCGACCAGTCGCCCATAGCTACTGAGCAATTATTTGATTTACAATAAGATACGTTCTTATTTAGAATTTTTCTACGAAAGGGTAACCTATAAAGAAAACTAGTCGTTACCTTTGCTGACGTAAATTCAATTCCTTGGAGTCCCGGATAACAGAAAAACTTGCATTGGAGCTTTCGCGGTCTGGCAGTCGGTTCGAACTGGTAGTAGGCGACCAAAAATTTAATCAGACGACGTGCGAGTTTATGCTTACTTTTTCTTCGATGCAGGGAAAAAATATGGATGATTACATGACGAACCTCGCCAATGACTTTGATCAGGTTCGCGTTCCCATATCCGGCTGCGGGAAGTCAGTAATCTTATTACTTGCGGATTATACAAGACTTCGCTCACTGTATGGCCAACGGATGTTCGAGCTTAAGCTGGAAGATTTGTTAATGCGTCAGGGAATTACCACCGAAGAAGCGGCAATGAGGCACTCTTTCTGGATATAGACTCGTTCTAAATTACCCCAAATTCGCACCATTTCTTAGATCATTGTGTTTTAACAGCATATTTTTGTTAAACACAACTATGCCAGACTTATGGCGCTCTAAATCGAAAAATAAGAAATGAAAACAACTTCAATACTTCGTCAAAAAACTTCTCTCCAGGAAAGCGTTCTGGACATTCTTAACAAGCAAATGGCTGCAGAAGCCCATTCTTCGGCGATGTACCTCTCCATGTCGGCGTGGTGCTACGCACAAGGTCTCCGCGGCTGCGGCGAATTCTTCAGAAAGCAGGCTGCCGAAGAGCGTGAACACATGATGAAAATCTTTAATTACATCGTTGATGCCGGCGCTTTGGCTGTATCTCCCGACGTAACGAACGTGGAGCGCGGGTTTGAAGATCTCCGGTCAGTCCTCGTGATGGCCCTTGACCAGGAGATTCAGCTCACTGAAAACTTTAACAAGATCACGGAGCATTGTCAGAAGGCGCGCGATTTTCAGACCGCAAGATTCCTGCAATGGTATCTGGACGAACAATATGAAGAGGAACAACAGGCACGCCGTTGTATAGAAATATATGACCTTATGAGTGCGAAGGATGCGTTGTACGATATCGATCGCGAGATCCACAATCTTAAGAAGAAAGATTAAGACACTTTGTCAATTGACAACTATGAATAACGGAGCCGCTTCATCGAAGCGGCTCTTTTTGCTGCCTAACTTAACCATCCATTAAATGTGCAAATCATAGCGAGTCTGAATTCTGGTAATGCTTTTTAAGGGCCGCTTTTAACCAACTTTCAAATGGTGTTTCCATTTTCTTCACGACCGTTCCCACGCCGTCTGCCTTTGCTTTTCCATCAACTACTGTCTGCGTCATCTCAATAAAGTTTTTGGTGACATCGTCGGTAAATCCAAAGTCCTTTATGGATTTCCACCATTCTTCACGCGGTATTTGCAGTGGCACTACGTTACGGCCCAAAACCTGACCAAAGACATTTGCAATATCGCTTGCGCTATACCACTCAGGGCCCTCTAGCTCAAAGATTGTGTCGTCTTTATCATCGGTCATGATGTCTGCCAGAAATTTTGCGACATCCTGCGGAGACACCATGGGCATCTTTAAGTCAACGGGGAAAAAAGTTGACAACACACCTTCCTCTTCAATAGTAGAAAGGGACTGCATCCAGTTGCTGTAATAATATGCCGGGCGAATAAAAACTTTCTTGACGGTCAGCGACGCGAAACTGTGTTCCAGCAGGTAGGACATTTTTAAACTTCCGCTATTTGATTCAAGCTGCGCACCCATAGACGACAATCCCACAATCTTTTCGATCTGAGACCCGTCAATAGCTTTTTCATAATTGTCTAACATGCGTTTCGTATCCCCCACAACGTCGTCGCTATTGGGATCGTCTGGCGTTAACAATAAAACCGAAGTTCCATTCTTAAAGGCTTTTTTTAGTGCACGTAAATCAAAGGCGTCGGCGACTTCTATAGATACGTCTTTGAATCGTTGCAATGCACTTGCCTTTTCGGGATTTCTGATAACCGCTTTGACGGGAACGTTTTTAGCGTTTAACTTTTCCACAATTGCTGATCCGACTTGCCCCGAAGCACCCATTATAATATTCATACTCTTTCTTGTTAAGTTTCTTTTCACTCCGTGTAGTAAAAAAAACAGACGGGAAGGCCAATTGTTGGTTATAATTAGGTCTTGCCTGCGGGTAAGCATGTATAGACGGGGTTGGTGGTTATGAAAATGAGAACGGGCGATCGGAGCGACCTGCGCCCGTAATATTTCTGCATCCTGGCCCTTAGATTTGCCAAACTTGTTTTCGACCACAACACTGTACACAATCGAACGGTGCACTCTGCTTTCGTAAGAAGCTGGCCCATTTATTGGCGCCAGAAGCCGAAACCCGATGGTGGCATTATTATTGGCATGCATCACAGGTTTTTGTATAATGGTTTTTTAAAACAATTTTTGTCTTGCATTCGGTGCAACATTATCGCGTGCCAGGGCGTCTTACCCAACGAAACGAACATATCCAATGATCAGGAACTATATCAAAGTCGCCATTCGAAACCTTCTCCGTCAAAAAGGTTTTTCTTTCATCAACATTTTCGGACTTGCGCTGGGCATCAGTTGCACGGCGCTCATTGGCATGTGGGTTAACGATGAGCTGAGCTATGACCGTTTTCACAAAGATCATGATCGCATGTATCGGATCACTGCGACCCTGCCCGAAATGAAAGTGCATGCTGCGGTATCCCCGGCGCCTCTCGGGATAGCGGTCCAGAACGAAATCCCTGAAGTAGCCGAAGTTGTCCGGATCTCCAGTTTCAACCGCGACCTGATGCAGGTGGGTGACGTGAAGTTCGAGGAGAAAAACCTTCTTTATGCCGATTCAAATTTCTTTAAGATGTTCACCTTCCCCTTTATCAAAGGAGATCAGGAAAAGGCCCTGCAAAATCCGGAAGGCATCGTCATCACAGAAGAAATGGCCCTGAAATATTTCGGCACCACCGACGCATTGGAGAAAACCATCCGCAAAAACAATAAGGATGATTTTACAGTAACAGGCGTCATCGCAAACATTCCCACCAATTCACACCTTCGCTTCGATTTTGTCCAGCCTATGCGTTACCTCGCGCGTGACAATCGTGACCTGAAAGAGAATGTCTGGGATAATTTCAACTGGTACACTTACATTAAATTGAATGAAAAAGCCCCGCAGACGGAGCCAGCGATCGCTGACCTGGAGAAAAAAATGCAGGCGATATACAAAAAAAAACGAACCCGTGGTGAAATGTGCGTTCGTGCTTCAACCGCTTGCGAAAGTTCACCTCTATTCTAACTTCCTCGCCGATATACCAGGACATGGAAATGCCCAGAACGTTTACATTTTTACAGTCGTCGCCGTCTTCATCCTCGTTGTGGCCTGTCTGAATTTTATGAACCTTGCGACAGCGCGCGCAGCGCGCAGGGCCAAGGAAGTTGGGCTGCGCAAGGTTGTTGGCGCTGTAAGGCCTCACCTCATGGCGCAATTCCTTGCGGAATCTTTGGTCGTTGCTATGCTTTCATTGGTGCTCGCGCTACTTATCATATTCCTTGTACTTCCTTACTTCAATACCCTGGGTGGAAAGGAGCTTTCGCTTGACTTTACTAACGTTCAGATAATCGTAGGATTGCTCGGCATTACGGTGATTACAGGGTTGATCGCTGGCAGTTACCCGGCATTATACCTTTCCGGATTTATGCCGGCCACGGTCTTAAAGGGAAATTTCACTGCGCGCGGATCCGGGAGCGTGTTCCGGAATACAATGGTGGTCATTCAATTCGCCGTCTCTATTTCCTTGATCGTTGGAACCGCGATTGTGTATCGCCAGTTGAAATACATTCAGCAATTGAACCTTGGATACGACAAAGAAAATCTCTTGTATGTGCGGATGACCGGGGATCTGTGGTCTAAATACGAAGCCTTCCGCACCAGTCTTGAAAGCAACAGATTTACCACCAACTATTCATTTATCTCGGAGCTTCCCACTACCTCTTCCGGGGCAACCATCAGTGTCGAATGGAAAGGCAAGGATCCCAATACACAACCGCTTTTTTACAATACAGCTGTTGACGAAAATTTTGAAGAGGTTTTTAAAACAACGTTTGTCGATGGGCATGGTTATGGAGAAAATGCCCAGGCCGATTCGGTCAATATCATCGTAAACGAAACGGCCCTGGAAACCATGGACATGAAGGTCGAAACTGCAGTGGGATCCAGGATAACGGTGTGGGGACAGGAAAGAACAATCATCGGTGTTGTCAAGGATTTCAACTTCAAACCTATTCAGGAAACAATCGGACCCATGTTTTTGAACCGCAATACATGGGGCGGATTCGCAATAGTCCGAACGTTACCGGGAGAAACGGAACAGACGATTCAGGCCCTCGAGCAGATATGCAAAGAACTTAACCCAAGCTATCCGTTCGAATACAGTTTTGTCGACCAGGATATTGCAAATATGTACAAGGCCGAGCAACGCCTGGGCAACTTGTTCAATGTTTTTGCAGTACTGGCGATCGTCATCTCCTGCTTGGGACTATATGGTTTGTCGGCCTACCTTGCAGAGCGACGCACGCGCGAGCTGGGAATCCGCAAAGTACTGGGCGCGTCAGGATTTCAACTAGTTTATTTATTATCGGCTACGTTCACAAAACCCATCCTAATTGCCACGCTTATAGCAGTTCCGTTGGCATGGTATGGTATGGAGCAATGGCTGACGCGCTTTGCCTACCACATTTCAATCGACTGGACGATTTTTGTGATTGCTTTTGTTTCGGCGCTGATGATTGCCTGGCTGACAGTGAGTTTTGAATCGATCAAAGCGGCGAGAACGAATCCTGTGAATTCGCTGCGGTCGGAATAGCTTGATAACCTTGCTGAGGGGTGTGTGACCGGCTTGCCAGCCTCAACATGGCAGGGGTAGGTCTTATGATAGCTGGTTGATCTTCCGGAAAGCCAACGCTGGAGCTATCCGCGAAAGCATATAAAGCAGTGCCACGCCGCCTATCCTGATCTCTTTTTCTCCTTTTTCCACCTTTCTGACCATTTCATTGACGGCTTTAACCGGTGGGATGGCAATCTTTGGAACATCGCCTTTATGCCACGGCGTGTCCACCGCGGGCATCATAACTTCTATTACCTCAATCGGCAGCTTCATAAGCTGGTGACGCAGCACCTGCGTAAAAGCATGAAGCGCGGCCTTGGTTGCATTATAAATCGGATAAACAGCTCTTGGGGCGTATATTAATCCGGTTGTAATGTTGATCACGGCGGATTCTTGGTTTTGTTCAAACCGACTCAAAAATAATTTGGTAAGCACAATCGGGGCGATCAAATTGGTGTCGACTTCGTGCGTAGCCTTTTTTATGATTTCCGGGTCCGACAGAAAACTCGTCTTATGAACCATGGCTGCATTGTTTATCAGCACATTGCATGCGGGGTGACTGGTAATTACCCATTCAAATAATTTTATGCGGTCATCCTCTTTTGAAAGGTCACACCGGAAGGTATAGAGGCTTGGAATGATGGCTTTGGCTTCATCCAGGCGTTCTTGCGATCTGCCGCATATCAGCAGCGTGTTTTCTTTTGCAACAAGTTGTTTTGCCAGTTCAAGTCCAATTCCGGAACTGCCGCCTGTAATAAGTATTGTTTGATGTTGCAGCTTCATATTTTTTTGAACAAATGAATATGAACTGTCACCGAATTCCATTAACCTAGGTTAACGGATTGAAATATTTTGGTCTTCGTTACCGGGGAACGACATTTCTTTCCTTATCCTGCTAAGGGCGACGGGCGTGATTCCCAGGTATGAAGCGATCAGATGTTGTTTGAGTCTTTTATACAGGTTGGGATATTCACGTAAAAATGTGCCGTAACGTTCTTGGGCTGAAGATATCAGTAACTCGCGCTCGCGGGATTCCTTTTTCATGTATCCTTTTTCCAGCAGGGAAAAGAGAAAATTCAGCCAGCAGGAATGGCCTTGATATAAATTTTGCCACTGCTGGTAGTCGACGACGAGCAGCGTTGAATCCTCCAATGCCTCAATTGAATAAAAGGAGGGTTTGCCTTTAACCATTGCGGTATAGGAAGTGATAAAATTATGTTCCGGGAAGAAACCTTTCGTGAACTCACTGCCTTTTTCATTTACATAATAATAGCGGAACAGGCCCCGGCTTATAAACGCAAACTTATGAGGTACATCGCCTTCGCGGATGAAGCTGCCGCCCTTTTTTATATTTTGAGTCACTGTAATGTTGCAAAGTTTCGCCTCTTCCTCGGGTGGAATAGCTGCGATCGACCTGATAGTCTGAAGGAAAGCATTGGTCATTGGTATTTTTTAAGTGAGTAACGATGCAATTGGAAGGTACGTTGATTTTTGATCGAAAAAAGAAGATTCTCGCCCGGTATTATCTGCTTCTTCAAATTCCAACTGACAGCAAAATCCTCGATATGTTGGTTTGCACTGGAAACTGAAATTTGTAAATCTTTGGAATCGCCGGCTGGAAAAACTTAAATTGTAAGTCAGATAAAGAACTTGCAATACTCTAAACTTGGTACATCTTATGAGAAGAAGTTATTTCCTGAAGAGCGCTGGCGCCATGGCAGGCGGTTTGCTGCTTGCGGACCGCGGCTTTGCCA
>DASUTP010000461.1:0-4571 GCA_036374515.1 Chryseolinea sp.
ATTATATACTGGGTGAAATAATTCTGCGAATTTTAGCCAAAGCTCCTGACCTTCAATTATACCGGTGCCAATCTTAAATTTTCCCTCTTGGAACGGTAATTCAAGCGCGTACTTGTTATACTCATCTTTTTCCTCAATGCCGATGACATTTAATTGCGGCGCCGTTGAGAATAAAATACTCCAGTCAAGATCACGGGCAATGGCTTCTATATTTTTTCCTGAATATCCCGATGCGTACAGACCACCCACTACGCTTCCCATACTGGTTCCTGTAATATAGTCTACCGTGAGACCAGCGCTATCGATTGCCTGAAGAATGCCAATATGAGCGAAGCCTTTTGCACCGCCGCCGCTGAGGGTCACCCCAATTTTAGGCCGTGTCGAGGAGGTCTGTGCGATCGCGTCGTCAATGGAAAGTAAGAGTAGTCCGATAATTGCAAATATATGAGTGGTTACTCTAATAATATTCGAATCAATTTGTAAATGTACTTTCATAAGGGAGTGCTGAGAGAGCTTCACGAGAAAGATAATGATGAACACTTCTTCAATCCTATTCTTTTAGAACTATATTTACTTGAGGCCAGACAAACATCTAAGGATGAGAGAAGCGTGAGATGCGATACGTTAATTGGTTGATTCTTGCTTGAGCAGCGCACGCGAAAAATAGGTAAGTTTGTAATATAACCCGCCCATCTATGTCAAACCCGATTTCCCGCACTGCATATTACACGCTGGGTGTTCGGGCCTGGGATGCCAGTCAACCTAAACCTGTATGTGGAGATTCCTTTGCAAAGGATTTCATGAACGAGGAGGCTCAAAAAGTTTGGAGTGAATTTAAAGATCACCTAATGCCAAACGTAAGCAATGCTGCCCGGCATGCGATTATTGATGCCTATTTGCGCGACGCGCTTAGCGTTGCCCCTGATTCTCAGATTGTCATAATAGGCGCAGGTTTTGACACCCGTGCTTTTCGAATTAAAGGTGGATCATGGATCGAAGTCGATGAACCTGCTATTAATACTTATAAGGACTCCAGATTAGCAGCCTCAAAAGCTCACAACACATTAACCCGAATTCCGATTCACTTTGCTACGGAGTCGCTACCTGAAAAATTAAATCCTTTTACAAGACCAGGAACCACACATATCATTATTGAAGGTGTACTCATGTATCTTACGCAGGAGCAACGTAGACGTTTGATAAGAGATTTACGAAATCTCTTTCCCAAGCAAATTGTATATTGTGATCTGATGCGTCAATCTTTTTTTGAAAAATACGGCAAGCCCATACATGAAAAAATCGTAGCCTTGGGCGCCAGTTTTACGGACATATCGGAACACCCCGAAAATATTTTTCTGGATAACGGTTACAAGATGTTGTCCTGTGTCTCCATTCCTTTGCATGCTGCGCAGAATGCAAGAATTGGAATTCCCCCTTTTATCGTACGTTACTTTCTCAAGACGCTGCGCGATGGCTACCAGATCTGCAGGTTCGAATCATAAGGGTTGCAGATTTGATAATTGTGCGTTTTCATTATGAATGAACATCTCGCTTTCCCCCGAAGACCGTCAACGTGGCGCGAGTCCAGGGATACGGGGATAGGCAAGGTCCCACAAAATTCAGACTTTATTCAGAAAGTCTTGCGGACTTGCAGACGAATCTCAAAATATGCTACGAATATCTTTGGCGGCCGTAGGCATCTTTCTCTCCACCCTGATCGGTTTCTCCCAAGTCTCCAAGGATTCCTCGTCTTATAAAAACAGGAAGTTAAAGGTGGAAGAGGTTGATTTTGTGTCCAGTTATTACCAGCAGGATGGTAACAACTCCGCAGTAACAGGAGGTATTGGTACAGAAAAGCTTACCGATTTTGCCACCACGATCGACGTTAAACTTTCTCGATATGATTTAAGGCAGCGTAAGCATACAATTACCGGAGAAATAGGTTTTGATTCATATTCTTCCGCGTCATCTGATAAAATTGATCCGACCACTGTTTCGTCTGCATCTTCGGCCGACAAGAGGTTCTATCCTTCGCTAACGTATTCGATCGCCAACGAAAGGAAAAGATCAACGGTGAGCGTCAATGGCTCTATTTCGACGGAGTATGATTATTTCTCAAAGGGACTTGGAATTGGTTGGTCTAAACTTTCACAAGATAAGAACCGGGAGTTTGGTGTCCGAGGTCAGGTCTATTTGGATACATGGTCAGTAATCCTGCCGATTGAGCTTCGCGCAAGTAATGAAAAGAGCAGCCGGGAACCACGAAACTCCTACAGTGCTTCGTTTACTTTAAGTCAAATACTTTCTAAAAGAACGCAAGTATTATTTTTGGCTGATGTTGCCTACCAGGAAGGACAATTGGCCACACTCTATCACAGGACCTATTTCACAGATGGCTCTCATAAGGTGGAAAATCTCCCTGATTCACGCATAAAGGTTCCGTTAGGAATGCGCCTGAATTATTTCGCCGGTGATCGATTTATCATTCGCTCTTATTACAGGTACTATCGTGACAGTTGGGGCATGAACGCTCACACAATGGAGTTGGAAACGACCGTCAAAATTACCCCATTCTTTTCCGTGACCCCGTTTTATCGGTATTATACGCAGCACGGGGTGAGATATTTTGAAAGGTTCAAAGAGCACAGTGTAAGCGAAGAATTCTATACAAGCGACTACGATCTTTCGACGTTTACAAGCAACATGCTGGGAGGCGGAATCAGATTTGCTCCGCCCGGTGGTCTTTTTGGCTTAAAGAGGTTCAACACGTTGGAGCTCAGGTATGGGCACTATGAACGTTCAACTGGATTAAATGCTGACATCATTACCCTCTTCGCTAAATTCAAATAATTCATGAAACTACTGCTAATAAGTCTTCTATCACTAATCATTGGCTCGGGTGAATGGCTTACCAATTTTGAGGAGGCCAAGGAAGCTGCTACGAAAGAGCATAAATATATTCTGCTCAATTTCGCTGGCACTGACTGGTGTGCGCCATGCATTAAAATGAAAGCTGAGGTATTTGAAAGTGAGTCGTTCTTGGCCCTTGCAGAAAAACAGTTGGTATTGGTTCGCGCTGATTTTCCAAGATTGAAAAAAAATCAGCTCGCAAAAGAACAGATTAAACATAACGAAGTCCTCGCGGAAAAATATAATCCGGCAGGTAAATTTCCGCTTACTGTGTTGCTGGATGCAAACGGTCATATATTAAGGGAATGGGATGGTTACCAATTTGGTAGCCAGGACGATTTTATGGTTGAGCTTAATAAGACGATATCCACAAAATAGAAGATGGTTGAATTGAAGCAACATGTGCGTCGCAAAAGTCTCAAACTTATGGGCAACCAGTTTGAATTCTCTGTGGTAGCTGATGATGAGCGTTGGGCGCAGGCATGCATAGAAGAAGCGATTACTGAGATCCAGCGTATAGAAAAATTGCTGACCACATTTAGTGACGCCAGCCAAACAAATCAGATCAATGAAAAAGCGGGCATTGCGCCGGTAAAAGTTGACCAGGAAGTTTTCGATCTAATTGAACGCTCTCTCCGAATTTCGGCGCTAACCCAAGGGGCTTTTGATATTACTTATGGCTCCATCGATAAAAGCCTATGGAATTTCGACCAGAAAATGATCTCCTTGCCGGATGAGCGAACCGCGAAAAAAATGGTACGCCTTATCAACTTCCGGAATGTAATACTCGATAAACAACACCGGACTGTTTTTCTTAAAGAAAGCGGAATGCGTATTGGTTTCGGTGGAATTGGCAAAGGGTATGCCGCAGACCGTGCTAAAGCCGTAATGAAAAAATCGGGCGTTAAAGATGGTATCGTAAATGCAGCTGGAGATCTTACAGTTTGGGGACGTCAGCCCAATGGTGACGGCTGGACCATCGGAATTGCTGATCCGCGCAAGAAACACTTGCCCTTCGCCTCGTTACAGCTTACGGATATATCGGTGGCAACCTCAGGTACCTATGAAAAATTTGCAATCATCGATGGGATAAAATACTCCCATACAATTGATCCAAAGACCGGATATCCTGTACGTGGTATCAAAAGTGTTACCATAATTGCTGGTAGCGCTGAAATTGCCGATGCAATGGCCACCCCCGTGATGGTTATGGGCATCGAGGCTGGACTTCACTTAATTGATCAAATAAAAGGTATCGCCTGCATTATCGTTGATGATAACGATACGATTTATACTACCAGAAATATCAACTTGAAAACATGATTATAAGATTCAAGCGCCTTTTCATTTCCTCTTTCATATTGGTTTCCCTTTCGGCCACAAGTTGCACGGCTGTAAAAGAATATCAGAAAATGCATCTCAACGATTCTGAAATGGAGCTGGCAGCGCGCAAGTCACAGAAATTTGAAACCAGTTTTCAACTTTATCGTGAGGGTGCTTCCGGTGCTAATGGAGGAAAGACCGGGGGTGGCTGTGGATGTAATTAACGTTCAGGTTCTATTCAGATTCTCCATGCTATTTAGCCTTTATGAACGATTACCGTATTGACTTTCTTGGATCGGAGGCTTCAAAGGTTGCCTGGCTGAATTTGTTGTACCCTT
>DASUTP010000462.1:0-5911 GCA_036374515.1 Chryseolinea sp.
GCTGAAGGTTTATATGATCATCAACCAACATTAATTCTCCCTTCTTCCATTTTGGATTTAAGTTTCCCGCGGCATTCGAAATTAAGAGCGCTTTGATACCCACGGATCTCATTACCCGAACGGGAAAAGTAATTTCTTTCATGGAATAGCCTTCGTAATAATGCAGACGTCCCTGCATCGCCAGGATCTTTTTTCCAGAGAATTCCCCAAAGATCAGCCGCCCCTTGTGAAATTCAACCGTGGACGTTGGAAAGTGTGGGATCTCCTCGTAAGGGATTGTGATGGGATCTTTGATCTTGTCGACGATGAGGTTTCCTAAACCCGTACCCAAAATTATTCCCACGTCCGGGGGAACTACACCGTGGCTTAATAGATACTCGGCAGCCTGCCGGATTTGAGTCGTCATTGGTCAAATAGTTATGCCATAGTAGCAAAACCGAAGCAAACCTTTAAGATTATCTGAGCAGTCCTCCATTCAGGCGGAGCAATTCGATTTCTGCCTCTTTGGCAAGGTAACGGGCATTGATCAGGCGGGTATACGCCTCCGCCAGACTTTGCTGTGCGGTACGAAGTTCAACAAACGTCGTGGCACCCCGTTTGAAGGTTTCCAGCGCGATTGAAACATTTTCTTTTGCAAGTTTAATGTTCTCCTCTTCGATGAGCAGGACCTTCTTTGCGTTGTCATAGGCAACATAAGCATTTTGAAGACCTACATCTACTGCGATCTTTTGCTGCTCATAAACCAAAGATTGCCTTCGGGTATTGATCCTTGCCTGCTGGATCAAGCGCCGCTGGTTAAATCCCGTCAAGATCGGTACGTTCACGGAAAACCCGTAGTTATAGCCATCGGTTTTATTGTACAAGGCGCCAAAGGGATTGATGAGTTGTGTATTGTCAGTTTTTGAATAATTATAGGCGGCATTAAAACTGATAAACGGAAACAGCTCGGCTTTTCTTTCGCGTAGAGCGAGGTCTGAAATACGCATTTCGCTACGGGCAACCTGTAAACCAAAATTGCTGTTCTCGATATTATTTGATAATTCCTCGCGCTGCAAATTAAGGTTCACGATAATCGTATCGGGTACCTCATAAGGGGCAGGCAGTTGCATCCCAACCAGCGCGTTCAATTGCTCTTTGAGGGCGAGTATCAGCGCTTCTTGCTGGACCACCTGGGTTCGCTGTGCGTTGTAATCAACTTTAGCCTGAAGTAACTCGGGTTTGGCGCCCGTTCCCACCTGAAGTTTCCTTTCCGCGAGCTTCACGCGTTCCTCGCTCACCGCCATTTGTTCTTCTATCGCCCGCAGCTGTTGCTTTTGTCTGACGATGTTGAAATAATTGGATGCGACGTCGGCTATGGTGTTTACCATCTGGTTTTTCACAAAAAGTTCACCCTGCGCAGCAATGGCAGCGACGCGTTCACGTGTAGCAAACATTCGAGTCCCGTCAAAAAGCATCCAGGTAAGCTGCGCCGTTGCCGTAATGTTGTTCGACTCAGCCTTACCGCTGTTATTTCTGGATTCGTCTACGAACCTCAGTTCCTGATTATTGCTATTCCATTGCGTCGCTCCTATGGCCTCTATCTGAGGAATAAAAACGCCAAACGAATATGCGTTGTCAGTTGCAGCCGCCTCAGATACATTCTCCGCCAGTTGCACATCATAATTTTTTTCAAGCGCCAAAGCGACCACCCGTTCAAGAGTGATTTCCTCCTGCGCGAATGACGTGTTGAAAACAAAGAAAGAAAAATTGAGAAAGACGCACAGCGTCCATTTACATTTCATAGGCTAGTTCCTTTTTGACCGGAGCTTTCAAATCAAATTCGATATGCTTGCGCTGACGTGACAAATATGAATACATGGCTGGAATTACAAACAGCGTGAGGACCAGAGAAAACATGATCCCACCCACAATGACAATCCCCAATGGTTGTCTGCTGGTAGATGCTGCTCCAATCGATAAGGCGAGGGGCAAAGAACCTAACGCCATGGCTAAGCTCGTCATCAAAATGGGGCGGAGCCTCATCCGCGAAGCTTCGAGCACCGCGTCTATTTTCGACAATCCTTCCTCCCTTTTTTGATTGGCAAATTCAACAATTAAGATTCCATTCTTGGTCACAAGGCCTATCAGCATGATCATACCGATTTGCGAAAAAATGTTAATTGTCTGTCCAAAGATGGCCAATGCCAAAATTGCACCTGCGATGGCCAAAGGCACGGTGAACATAATCGTTAGTGGATCGACAAAGCTTTCAAACTGGGCCGCAAGGACCAGGTAAATAAGAATCAATGCCAAGAGGAAAGCAAACGAGGTGTTGCTGGAGCTTTCCGAAAGATCGCGTGATGTACCCGTCAATGAGGTGGTGAACGTGTCGTCGAGCACAGCAGCCTTGATTTCCTCCATAGCAGTGATCCCATCGCCAACGGTCTTGCCGGGCGCAAGTCCCGCAGACAAAGTTGCCGATTTATACCGGTTGAAATGGTACAGAGACGGAGGTGTGGTCGATTCTTCAACAGTCACAACGTTGTCCAGTGAAATCAACTGCCCCGAATTCGTCCTAACATAAAGATTTTTTAGGTCATCGGGATCATCGCGGTCGACTCTGGTTACCTGACCCATAACCTGATATTGTTTACCTTCTTTGGTGAAGAAGCCGAAACGGAGGTTGCTATAGGCAAGCTGCAGTGTTTGGGCTATATCCTGTACGCTAACTCCTAGCTGGGCAGCTTTCAATCTGTTTATTTGCACCCGGAGCTCGGGTTTGTTGAACTTCAAATCAAGGTCAACGCCTTGTAATACCGGACTTGAATTCGCCGCCTCCATAAATTTTGGCAGCACGGCTTTTAGTTTTTCAAAATCATTATGCTGAATAACAAACTGCACCGGAAGGCCTCCACGACGATTAACAGAAATTGTTTGCTCTTGAATAACAAACGCTCTACCCTGGGGAAACCGGTTAAGGTTCCGGCTTACCATATCTACGATTTCCTGTTGTGACCGGACTCGCTCGCTGGGATCTGAAAGCGTAACGCGAACGAAACCCATATTCACCGCTCCGGCACCGGAAAAGCCCGGGGCCGTAACTGAAAGCGCAGTTTCATATTCCGGAATGGAATCCTGAACGAACTGAACCATTTCCTGAACAAAGCGATCCATATAGTCGAATGATGTTCCCTCGACTGCTGTAAGCTGCAGGCGGAACTGGTTCCGATCCTCCATCGGCGCCAACTCTGACTGAAGGCTAGTCCCTACAAAATAGGCGGATGCAAAACAGAGGGCGATAATGACAAAAGAGACCCACCGGACTCTCATAAATTTTCCGAGCCACCGGCGATAACCATTTTCCATGGCGCTGAAGAACGGTTCTGTTTTATGGTAGAACCATGAGTGTTGATGTTTGCTCCGCGTAAGCTTGACACTTAATACGGGAGTCAGCGTGAGAGACACAAAACAAGAAACCAGAACGGCGCCGGCCACAACTATCCCAAACTCGCGGAATAATCGTCCTACGAATCCTTCAAGGAATAAGATAGGCAGGAAAACAACGGCTAGGGTAATGGAAGTAGAAATTACGGCGAAAAATATTTCTTCCGATCCTTCTTTAGCCGCCTGATATTTATTCATACCCGACTCGAGCTTCTTATAAATATTCTCCGTGACCACGATTCCATCGTCGACCACGAGGCCCGTTGCCAATACGATTCCCAGCATTGTGAGCACATTGATCGAAAATCCGCACAAATACATTATAAAAAATGTAGCCACCAACGATACCGGTATATCGATCAGGGGACGAATGGCAATGATAAAATCACGGAAGAACAAATAAATTATCAACACCACCAGGATGATTGAAATGATGAGTGTTTCCTCAACTTCGGTAATTGCACGTTTGATAAACTTGGTTTGATCCAACGCAACTTTCAGTTCGATATCTTCCGGAATATCTTTCTTTATTTGTTCGATTCGCTTGTAGAATTCATCCGAGATCTCAACATAATTTGCCCCAGGCAGCGGCACAATCGCCAAACCCACCATGGTCACATTGCTCTCTCTGCCTTGTGATTCTTCATTCTCCGGTCCTAATACAGCCTCACCGATATTTTTTAAACGGATGTCACCTGTAGGTCCCGATTTGATAATTACGTTCTCGAAATCATCCTCCGTGTAAAGCCGTCCAAATGTTCGAACTGTCAATTCGGTGTTGTTCCCTGCTATCTTACCTGAAGGGAGCTCAACATTTTCTTTGTTTAAAGCTGCTTGTACGTCGAGGGGAGTAAGGCTATAGGCACTCAGTTTGGCAGGATCCAGCCAGATGCGCATTGCATATTTTTTTTCACCCCAAATTTGAATGCTGCTTACGCCGGAAATGGTTTGAAGCCTTTCCACCAAAGTATTGGTAGCATATTCAGTCAGTTGCAACGAATTTCGCGTATTGCTTCGCACCGTCATGGACAATATCGCATCCGCATTGGCGTCTGCCTTTGAAACGACGGGCGGGCTGGTCAGGTCCTGGGGTAGTTGCCTTACTGCCTGAGACACTTTATCGCGGACATCGTTGGTGGCTGTTTCCAGGTCTACACCAAGCTCAAATTCAATATTGATATTGCTTATACCGACGCTAGACGCCGAGGTAATATTCTTTATGCCCGCAATTCCGTTAATCGATTTTTCAAGCGGCTCGGTGATTTGAGACTCAATTATATCGGAGTTGGCACCCGAATAAGACGTCCTCACGTTAACATTTGGCGGATCAATGGCGGGATAATCGCGAATCCCCAGAAAGTTAAAGCCGATAACCCCGAACAATACGATCAGGATGTTCATAACGAAGGCCAGTATTGGTCGTCGCAAGCTTAATTCTGAAATATTCATAACCCTGTACGTTAAAGTCTCCCAACTACTTGTTTGTGACCCTTGCAATTTTGATTTTGGAGTTCGGCCGTATCGCCATCAATCCTGTGGTTACCACCGTATCGCCTACTTTTACACCGCTGGTAATCTGAACAAATACCGAATCCCTGATGCCGGTTTCCACCACGGCATAGTGAGCGCTGTCGCTACGAACGACAATAACTTGTTTATTCCGCGCCGTGGGAATAACAGATTGCGTGGGCACCATCAAAGCCTTATCATTTTTTCCAAGCTGCAGATTTACTTTTGCAAACACGCCGGGGATGAGCTCGGGATGTTTTGCGTCAACCAAACCTCTAACCTTGAGGGTACGGGTGCTTTGATCAACGCTGTTTTCAGTTGCCAGAACTTTGGCTTTGTGATAGCCGGTGCCGCCATCAACAACAAAACTTATTACGTATCCCGGCGTGATCTCCTTTGCATATTTTTCAGGAATGGAAAATTCAAGCTTTAATTTGTCAACCTGCCGAAGTATCGTGATGACGTCGTTCTGGGCTATATACGCTCCAAGGCTTACATTTCGCAACCCAACCCTCCCGTTATATGGCGCTCTGATCTCCGTCTTGGAAATAGCAATTTTTGTCGATTCGATATCAGCCCTCAGATTTTCAACATCGAGTGCACTTAAATCATAGTCCTGTTGGCTGATCCCCTGGATCTTCAGTAACTCACTGCTTCGTTCCTCAGACTTCTCTTTTATTTTTAACTGAACCTCCAACTTTTTTAACTGGGCTTGTAGGTCGTCGTCGAATAGTTTTACCATAAGGGTTCCCTTTTGCACAGTTGACCCCTCATCGATATTCAATTTTACAATCCTGCCCCCAACCTCCGCTCTGATTTGCGTTTCTTCGAATGGCAAAAGGGAACCGGGGACTTCAATATTCTCACTTATCGTCCTTTCTTTAACAACAAATCCATCGACAGAAACCGGTCCCTGCTGCCTTCCGGCGCCGGGACCGCCTGCTCCCTGTGGTTTTTTATCGTTACAAGCTCCACTCAA
>DASUTP010000463.1:0-3309 GCA_036374515.1 Chryseolinea sp.
CCGATTGGTCGCGAACCTCTATTTGTGTGACCCCAAAAGAAAATGTAATTCAGGGTTTCAGTCTCACCTTTGTCAAACTTTTCAGTCAACCAACTGAGATGATAGCGCATGGATAGGAACAATTATGGCCGAAGGTAAGTCATAAAATGCAAAATCCTCCATGACTGATAAGATAAATATTGCAGGAGAATTTTAGGTCGCTTTTCAAAAATTGCCGGCATCGATTGCGCTCCCTTTAAGAATTCTATTTCCGTTTCTTTTTGGTGCCAACGTCTTTATAAGCGGTATCTAAGGCGTCGAGCATGAGCTCTTTAGGAATATGTTTTAATTCAAAAGTAGTCCAACCCTGTGCCCCCCATTTATTGGGGACGGCATACACCGATTTCTCATCAAAAAGGCAAAATACGGATTGTTCAATGGTTGGAAGTTTTAGGTTGGCCGTTCGGGTTTTTTCATGTAGCGTTGCAAAGATTCTTCGACCTGTCACTTTAAAGGCCCTCCTGTCGAAATGAGGATTCTCTTCCGTTCCTGGAAAGGATAGTGCCAGCGTTGCAAATTCGTCGTTCGTCATATCTTAGTTAATTTTGAGCTATTTACGTTTGGGAGGTCCCCAAAACGTAAAATTAATGTAGCCATTTAACCGAAAATGTCATTTAAGATTTTTGCTACATATTGTCGTGGAAGGTAAAGGAAATCTATAACGTTTCTAATGGAATCGACCGTTAACATACCCTCGTACGCCCTATTCACCAACGTTGGCGGTGGAAGCGCGGGGACCGGATACGTTCTGTTTATTTTTGGAATATGGCTGAAGGCTCAGACTATGACCTTGATGATGGTCCTCGTTTCGAGATCCTGGGAAAAAAATAGGGAAGCATAATCCCGCGGAAGAAAAGATATGGATCCCTATCGAACCCAAGATAACGGAAACGCTTCACCGGATTGACGGGATCAATGCATTACGGGACTGGTAGCATCTTCATTTACGTTGACCTCTTGCTGGATCCTTCTCCTGCCGAACATAAGGATGCCGAGCGCCATTAGCGACGTGCAGGCCATAACAACGGCCACGGGAATGCTGTCTGTTGTATTAAAAAAACCGATTCCGGCCGACGCGAAACCGGCAACGCCTATTTGCAAAAAACCCAGCAACGCAGAAGCGCTTCCCACATTCCTCGAAAAGGGTGCAAGGGCTAAAGCTGTCGCGTTGGGGTTCGTCAGGCCCACGCATGATAGCGCTACAAAGAATAGGGCGATGGTCGCTCCAAGTCCGTACCAATTATTCAAGGCGCCGATGGTAAAAACGATACTGACTGCCACCAACGAGTATAAGGACACACGAAAAATCTGTTCGCTGGAATACCGCCTATTGAGGAAAATATTCAGCTGGCTTCCACCTATAAACCCTACAGAGAGCAGCGCAAATATGCCTCCGTATGCTTGCGGACTCACGTGGAAGATCTCCATAAAAATCACGGGGGAACCAGCGACGTAGATAAACAATGAGGAGAAGGCAAATGCTCCCGACAGACTATAGGTATAAAACTGGGGATTCCTAAGAATGGTGAAAAAAGTTAAAAGCATTGGCTTTGGTTTGAGCGAAACAGTTTTGTCCGGTTTATGCCCCTCCGGCAAGAAAAGAAACGTCACTATCAGAATCAAAGACACGATCAATGCTAAAACAGCAAAAACCCATCGCCAGCCCAAGCCCGTAGCGATGAAGCCACCCAAGGTCGGCGCCAACAAAGGCGATAGCCCAATAACCAGAATAAGCAGCGAAAATATCCGGGCGCTTTCTTGTACTGGAAAAAAATCACGAACCATTGCCAAAGCGCTCACCCAAGCCACGCAACCTCCAAGCGCCTGCAAGAACCTGAGGGCAACAAGCATTTCTGTGCTTTGAGATTGCATGCAGCCAATACACGTGACGATGAAAATTGTAAGCCCTACGTACAGGGGTTTTTTCCTGCCGAACCGGTCCAGCAAAGGGCCGTAGATCATTTGGCCCATAGCCAGCCCGATAAAATAACTCGTTACTGAAAATGAGATCCTTGCCGGACTTGTGCCGAAGTCCTCCGCTATCTGGGAGAATGCCGGCAGGTACATGTCGATTGAAAACGGGCTTACAGTCGCCAATGCACCCAGAATAAGAACGATCAAGGTGCTATTATAGGGATTCTTCATTTACGTGACTCGAATACAGACAATTATACGTTGAGTTCGTTTGTTCTTGAACTCGAAATTCTCATGGAAATTTTGGTAATTAAAACAAAAAGCACCGGTACGACAAATATTGCAAGTGAACTAGCGGCGATCATACCTCCTGCAACCGTCCACCCAATTGTTTTGCGGGCTTCCGCGCCAGCGCCTTGTGAAAATGCCAAAGGCATAACCCCCAGGATGAACGCTAGCGACGTCATAATGATCGGCCGCAATCGAAGTTGTACTGCCTCGAGGGTTGCTTTTACAGTATCCATACCAGCATCAACCCGTTCTTTCGCAAATTCTACGATCAGGATTGCGTTCTTTGCCGCAAGACCGATCAATGTTATCAATCCGATCTGAGCATAAATATTGTTTGTCAAACTAGGTAGGAAAGTCAAGGTGAGAATCGAACCAAAGGCTCCGATCGGTACGGCAAACAAAACTGAAAATGGCACTGACCAACTTTCATATAAAGCGGCAAGAAACAAAAACACAAAGACAACAGAGATCATGAAAATTAACAACGTGCTGCTTCCTGCTTTCACCTCCTCGCGACTCATTCCTCCAAATTCATAACTATAGCCTACCGGCAGCGTCTCCGCGGCCACTTCCCGCAGTGCTTCAATCGCCTGCCCGCTGCTGTAGCCGGGCTTTGCTGCGCCCATGATCTCGGCCGAACGGTACAAATTAAAGTGTGAAATCAACGGTGGGGTCTCTATCACGGTCGATGTGATAAGTGTGCTGAGCGGCACCATATTTCCTGTGCTATTCCGGACGTGATACTTTCCGATGTCTTCTATGCTTCTTCTAAACGCCGTATCAGCTTGCGCCACGACGCGAAAATTCCTTCCGTACAGGTTAAAATCGTTTACATACGAGCTTCCCAACAATGTGGACAAAGTGCCGTATGCTTCTGCTACCGACACACCAAGTTTCTTGGCTTTCTCGCGATCGATGTCCACACGGTATCCGGGCGTTCGTGCCGTGAAGAAAGAATAGGCAGAAGATATTTCAGGCCTTTGATTCACTGCTTCCAAAAATTTCCTCAGGACATCTTCAAATGCGCGGATATCATCCGTGCTTGTGGTCTGCTGCAATTCGAAT
>DASUTP010000464.1:0-4887 GCA_036374515.1 Chryseolinea sp.
GACCTTGATATTTACGTCAAGTTCCTTCACTAATTGAACACCTTCGATTCCGCTGCGCCCAGGCATATCGATGTCCATGATCACTACGTCCGGGTGATCACGTTTAGCATCCTGCGTTACATGTGTACAGTCCGGATAGGAACCTGCCATTACAAACCCTTCAGTGTTGCCGATCAGCAATTCTAGCAGATCTCGCAATTTTCCATTGTCCTCGTAAACCGAAACTCGTACGGGTTCCATGATAGGATATTTAAGAGACGCCAAGAAAGTCAATTCAAATTCATGGTACAATAACCCGTTTGGGTCACTTGGTTAAGGGGAATTCCAGCGATATACTCGTTCCTTTCCCAAATGCTGAGCGAATATCGATCCAGCCGTTTAGACTGCGGGCCCGTTGTCTCAAATTTCTTAGTCCATTCCGGTCGGTCGGTGCATTTGGATCGAAACCAACTCCGTCATCCCTTACCACTAATGATACGTTCCTTTTTTCAAACCGGATGCTCACAAATGCGTGCGAACACTTGGAATATTTTGCAAGGTTGTTAACGGCCTCTTTAAAGATCAGGTATACATTTCTACGCTGTTCCATCGAGAGCCTCACATCACCCAACCTTTCGGGGATATCAAACTCGAAAACGATCTGCTTGGCCTCGAAGAGCTCCGACGCATATCGCGTCATGCGGGCAATTACACTGGACAAAGAATCATTTTTTGGACTTATGTTCCAAACAATGTCGTCCAACGAGCCACTTATTTGCCGGACGTCCTCCATGATCCTGTCCACAAGTGCTCCCGACACGTGTTGGTCGGCAGCCCCCTTTTTTGCTAACGATCCCATGATGCTTATACCGCTCAGGGTGGAGCCCAGTTCGTCATGCAGATCTGCAGAGATTCGATTTCTGACCTGTTGCAGGTGTAACAGCTGATTTATCCGGTACCGATAAAACCCATACAGAATTCCTGCAACAACAATGGCCACGAGAATTTTAAACCATGCTGTCTGAAAAAAGGTAGGAAGCAGTTCAATATTCATTTGCAAAGTTTTGTCATTCCAATTTCCGAAAGCGTCGCCCGCCTTCATGTGCAGGGTGTATTGGCCCGGATTCAGATTTGTGTAATATGCCACGTGTTTCGAGCCTATGTAGTTCCATTCCTCTTCGAAACCCTCCAGGTAATATGCGTATTGATTGTCATCCTGCTTCCGATAGTTGAGCGCAATAAAGTCAACACTGAAAGCATTTTGCGACGGTCTCAGCCGAATTAAATCTGAATAGTCGAAATGATATTCCGTTTGGTGAATTTTAAAGCTATTCACAACTAACGGCGGCTCATCGAACGTCTTCATGACGTCTTGGATTTTAACGAGGTTGAAACCTTTCATCTGCCCGACCAGCAATTCCCGCTTGTCGTTGGAAATAAAAACGCGGTCCACCGTATTATTGCTTAACAGCCCGTCATTTGTAGTAAACCTGATCAAACGATTGCTGTCAGGATAGTAGCAATAAAGCCCTTCATGATTTCCGATCCAGATATTGCCGCTGTGATCCTCAACAAGACCTTTGATCTCGCGATCATTAAACCCATCTTGTGTACCCAGGATCTTATCCAGCTTTCCAATTTCCGACATCCTGGTGAGGCTGCCCCAACGCGCGGCCCAGACGTTTCCATGCCGGTCCTCCATGAGAGAATTTACAGCCGTGTCGTCCAGGGCTTCCGGTACTTCCTCCGGATCTGCCTTGATAAACCTTTTCGCGCCCGCGTCAAAATAATAGACCCCCTTATAACACCCGATCCAAAGTCTTCCCGATCGGTCAATGATCATATCGTTTATTAAATTGTTGTTCACCAAAAATTCTTTCATGGTTTCAGCAGACCAGGGAGTCACCTCACGGTCGTGCTTCTCACTGAGGGCATGAACACCATCGTCAGAGTTCCCGATCCATAATGTAGAATCCACAAAGTCGCCATACATAAAAAACGGTACTGAAAAATATTTATTGACATTCCGGGAAAGTGGCGGGCTTAAAAATCTTTCCGGTCCGGGATCATACACAAAAATTCCCGGTCGCTGAAAATCCCAACGATTGGTTCCGATCCACAATGTTCCATCGGGACGTTGTTCGATCCAACGTGTGTCAGCAGCGTCTCCCGGATAGCTAATGGAAGAAAAGTCATTTGCTTTGCGATCCCACCGCAGCATAACGTTATTGGAAGTGCCCAGGTAAAAAATGTGGTCGTATCCTGGCCTTTTGTCCTGCTGAATTACATTGATCGTCACATTTTCCCCTAACTTTTCCGGCGGTACGGGAATACTCTGAATTACGTTGCTCAAGGGATGATATTTAATGACTCCGTCGGAAGTACAAACCCAGACTATTCCATCGTCATTCCGGAAGATGTTGTTGACCTCATATGGTTTTGATAGAATATCAGGAAAGAAATAGAACTTATTTTGGTCAGGCCGGAAAATTCCAAGTCCATGCTTGTCGCCAACCCATAAGATCCGTTTCCCGTTTTCGTCCCAGCCTTCTTCGATGGCCGAGATTTGATTCTCCGTCCGGCCCGTTTCAAAAATTTCAAGCGCGCGACTTCGCGGATCAAATTTTAAAAGTCCATAGTTAAAAGTGCCTATCCATAAAATCCCATCCTCATCGACGGTCGCGCGGCTCATTAAAAGCTGATTAAACTGATTTGGTTTTTTGCTATCTGTGCCTAAGACACATTCAAGGGTATCGCGTTGCCGATCATACAAAAACAGCCCGTTATCACGGCCAATGACCCAGACGTTATGTTGGGTATCCTCAATGAAGGCAGCTTTAAGCCAAATAAAAGTGGTTTGACGCAAAGGATAATGTCGCGTCTTCCTGGTTTGCAGGTCTATGCGATTGACGCCATGATGGTCGCTATACCACCCTTGTCCACTGTGATCGATGTATAAGTCTCCCGTGGTTTTCGCGCTGCCTAACTTGTCATTTACGACGGCAGACATCTCCAGCGTGCGCGAATCGATCTTGACAATACCGCTTCGATCGGATGATGCCCAAATATCGTTGTTCTTATCAACCTGGATGCCAGTGATAAAATTAGTGGTAAATGTGGTGAAAGCCTTGAATTCAGTCCCATCATATCGAACAGGACATTGGCGGGTCCCAAACCACATAAATCCGGAATGATCCTGAGTTGCAGATAAAACGGTGTTGCTGGGCAATCCTTCCTTTGTACCGATAACCTCGAACGTAATAACTGGTAACTGACACCATCCATAGTGGTGGTCCGTGAGCAACGTTGCAGTAAACAGTAGCGTGACAACCGCTCGCAGCCAAGGTATCATGTCGAGCATTGGTTAAGTTATCTTACAATTTACAAACCGTTTGCAAAATATTTCGATTTGCTAACAGATTTCGGCGCGTTTTGTTTTCGAATTCCATTAAGGTTTTGAAAAATCCAGATGTGATGTTTTACTCGTAGATAAGGTATACTTGGCAATCCGGGAAATTAGATATAGTTTTGGCAGAAGGAGCTCACCAATTTACCCTATCCCGGGAGTTGGTGAGCTTTTGTTTTCTAAGTGCGTATGAAAACCTGTTGCAAGAACCACCAAACCAGCGATAATGGAAAACTTTAATGAGACACGGGATCGGGAAATCGAAATTCTTATAGTGGAAGACAATCCTGAAGATGCAGAGCTTACGATACGGGCGCTGAAGAAAGGTCGCCTGGCCAACCATATTATTCATTTGGTGGACGGCGCCGAGGCATTAGATTTTCTTTTCGCAACCGGTCAATACCGTGGAAGAGATCTGAATAGTTTGCCGAAAGTGATCTTGCTGGATTTAAAAATGCCCAGGGTGGACGGCCTAGAGGTATTGAGGCACCTGAAATCCGATCCCCGCACAAAAACGATACCTGTGGTCATTCTAACGTCTTCCGCGAAAGATCCTGACATAAAAAAATGTTATGAGCTTGGCGCTAATAGCTACATCGTGAAGCCTGTCGAGCTCAATAGCTTTGTGACAACTATTTCTGAAATTGGAATGTATTGGCTTGTGATCGATAAAGGAGCCTGAATCCGCGCAACCGATGCAAAGGATACTACACCAAATTATTCGGTAATTCCAGCTCAACGGTTGTTCCTTTTCGATAATGTGAATGAATGTTAATCTTTCCGTTGAGTTTGTTGACGGTCTCTCTTACAATATAGAGGCCAAGGCCCGCACCCTTGCTCTTTACAGTACCCCTGAAGAACATGTTAAAAATTTTGGATTTATATTCATCGGGGATACCAATTCCATTGTCCTCAACTGAAACCAACGCCTTTTCTTTTGTAATAAGCACGCTGATATTAAGGATACAAGTTTCCTTGGCCGGATCGCGATAATTAATCGCATTGGAGATAAGGTTGTTCATGATAACGGTGAGCCTATATTCATCTGAATAAAATGCACCATCTGCCTTTATTGTGATGTTTGATTGCATGGCGTCAAAGCCCTCCAAATATTTTAAACGTTCCAGGCTTTCTTCGATTACTTTCCTGAAATCTATCTTTTGATGAACAATCTGCTGACGGGAGTTACGGGAATAATCCAGGATTTCTTTTAAAGTATCATCGAGCTTAGCGATGCTATTATTCATCATGGAGAAATAATCCCGGAAAAAACCTCCACGTTCAATGTCCTCACGGCTCGCCAGGTCTACCAGGCCAAGCACCGACATCAAGGGTGCACGAAGGTTATGTGAAACACTATAAATAAAACTATCCATTTCCTGGTTCACTTTGACCAGCTCTTCATTTTGAATTCGCAATTCTGCTTCCGCATTTTTCCGCTGCTCCTGAAGTTCGCGTTGTTTGAGGGCATTTTGAATGGCCGATGGAAGTCGTACCAGGCT
>DASUTP010000465.1:0-13913 GCA_036374515.1 Chryseolinea sp.
TCTTGAACTGCCTTAACCAGTTCATCACCGTGTTCCTTCTGGCCTCTGAACATCACAAACGAAGCCTGACTGGTTCGTTGAATGTCCAACAAGAAAAACTTGGTTATGGCAATCACAGTTTCTCTGTTCGTGTATTTGTCAAGAAGAAACAAAAGCAGGTTCCAATAAGATGTCCCTCCTCCGCTCGTGTAAATTCCATTTTGTTCTGTTATGATTTTATCATCGACCAAAGTGACCTTGGGATAATAAAAATTGAACTCGTTTGAATACATCCAATGCGTTGCACATTTCTTCCCGTTGAGAAGACCAGTCGCAGCAAGGATGAACGCCCCAACGCAATAGCTGGCGATCTCAGTGCCCTGTTTATATTGCTTGATCAGCCACGGAAAGTAATGCCTGTTCTGCTGTGTAGATTTTACGACATCCCCTGTGAGTGCAGGAATAATGATCAGGTCAGCATCGACAATCTCGTCAAGTGTTTTGTCTGCTCTAAAGAACAAATTCCTATTGCCGATAAATATTTCTTTTGAAAATCCAACAAGGGTTACATCGAACATCTTTTTTTCGCCACGTGCCAGGAGAAGTTCATTTGCTTTATCAAATAGTCTTATTGTGTCTGTTATACTTGACGCTACTGCATTTTCTGCGATAACAATGGCAATTGATTTCATGCCGCTAATATAATCATATTGAATGTCGCAATAACCCCCTCAGAATGTCGAAATACCCATGCTGATCCGGGCTATAGAGACATAGTTTTGTATAAAAAAACGAAATGATACGACTAGATACTTACCTGAATTTTAACGGAAACACTGAAGAAGTTTTCAACTACTACAAAAAGGTATTCAACGGAAGCTTCTCTAAACTGATGCGTTTTAGAGACATGCCTGGCGGAGACAAAATGTCGAATACCGATCAAGCTAAAATTCTTCATGTCGCGCTACCTGTGGGTGACAACATTCTAATGGGAACTGATGTACTGGATTCAATGAATCAGAAAATCTCAACGGGCGACAATATCACCATTAGTATCACTCTTGATGATGAAACCGAAGCAAACAGAATCTTCGATGCATTGGCAGAGGAAGGAAATATTATCATGCCTTTGGGAACTGAATTCTGGAGTGAGCTTTTTGGTATTTGCAAAGACAAATTTGGAATTCAATGGATGATGAACTTCACCCCTAAACAAAAATGAAAATCATTAAAACAGAATTGAAATGGGCAGTTATTTATGTCGCAATGACTATGGTGTGGTCCTTGATCGGGAAAAGCTTGGGTTTTCATGATTCCAGAATTGCCGCGGGAGCCATTTTCAATACCTTGATCATAATTCCCTCAGTAATTATTTATGTACTGTCGATGCGGAAAAAAAAGATTGAACACTATGACGACCATGCTTCTTACATTCAGATTTTTAAGAGTGGGCTGATACTTAGTCTATTTGCCACAATTCTCGGGCCGGTGTACCCGATTTTTACTAACGTGATCTCACCAGATTTTCTTGATAAGTCCATCCGCTTCATGGTTACTTCGAATCAAATGAATGAAGCCGATGCGGCAAAGCAGTTCACGCTTGCAAACTTTATTGTACAAGGTCTTATTGCATCGATTATTTTCGGTTTGATCTATTCAGCAATCATTTCAATTTTCCTCAAGTCAAAATCTAAAACTTTAACTAATAGCTATTATGGGAGCCGCAAAAAAGAAATTTGAGAACGTGGATGGCTATATCGGCAGCTTCCCTGCCGATGTTCAGAAAATCCTTCGTCTTGTTCAGAAAACAATTCAAAAGGCTGTACCGGAAGCGGAAGAAGTGATTAGTTATCAAATGCCTGCATTTAGACTCAATGGAGTTTGGATATTCTACTATTCAGCTTATGCTAACCATTACTCACTTTCGTGCCCGCCACCGTTTACTGTTTTCGAAAAATATAAAGATGAATTGTCTGAGTTCGAAGTTGCCACAAGTTCCATCAAATTTCCACTTGGAAAACCGGTACCAGTAAAGTTGATTGCAGAGATGGCAAAATTCCGACAAGGTTCTGGTAAAAACGCAGTCCAGGAAATCCATAAAAGAATAGAAAATAAGTACCTCTGACTTGAAAGCTATGTTGGCCCCACTACGCAACCCCTTAAGCACATGTTACTTGACAAACAAGAGAGTTTAATGAGATACGCTGATGGAGTGGCTGCTGACTACTGAAAAATGTTTAGATGGTTTTGTTGCCTAATACCTTAGCCTTGAATAACAAATCTCAATAACTTATCTACGGGAAGTTTAGAACTTCTCTTTCTTTAGACTTTCGTTATGAGTTAAAGGTTATCATATCATAAATGAAGCGGGAAAAGTCAGAGCTGATTGAGGTCGCTTGATGATCTCTACCACTCTTCTTACCTTTGTGACCGAGTAACACAACACTCAATTGTTCTTTAGCGATATTTAGAGATGTTGAGGCATATTTAGGTAATTCTCGTTACCATTTTGTTACTCATAGTACGCAAAGTATTGACAATCAGAGGAGGGCATATTTTGTATCGGAAAGTGAATTCTGAAAGTCGTTCAGAATCAAGTCGGGAAGTAGTTGTCTGACCTTGTTTGTGGCTTCTTGCTTTTAGTCTGAAATCAAACGTCTTCCTGTAGATGTCTAACTCAATCCGTTTACTCCGACCTTAATATCTTCACTGGATTTACAACTGCAGCCTTGATCGCCTGGTAGCTCACGGTTAGTAAAGCAATCCCTGTGGCAATAACACCTGCGAGGGCGAAGATCCACCATTCAATATCGATATGGTAGGCGTACTCCTGAAGCCATCGGCTTGCACCAAGCCATGCAACCGGAAATGCAATGCAGCAGGCAATCAGAACCAGCTTAACGAAGTCTTTCGACAGCAATGCCATAATACTTAACATACTCGCACCTAACACCTTTCGCATACCGATTTCTTTCAAACGCTGTTCAGCGGAATAGGTGGCAAGCCCAAAGAGGCCAAGGCATGCAATCACGACACTGGCAATTGCCACCCAACCAAGAATAGTTTGGCTCCGCTGATCTTCAATGTAGAACAAGGCAAGCTGGTCGTCAAGAAAGTGATATTCAAACGGCTCGTGCTCATCATTGACCACCATGATCGCCTTCAGTTTGTCGAGCGTTGCCTGGATGTTGTGCGGGTGGATCTTCACAGAGTAATAATCAATCGGAAAGATCGGGTTGGAATGATACGTGAGGATCAAAGGTTCTATCTTCGCACGCAGCGATTGGAAGTGAAAATCTTTCACGATTCCTACGACCCGTGGATTAAATGAAGCATTTGCGTCATCATAGATTGGCGTAAAGAATTGATTTCGCGCTACCTGCGGTATCATTACTTCATCGGAAACCTCGGTGATGCCAAGGATCCTCGCCGCAGCTTCGTTGATAATGACAGACATCGTATCTGTATCATTTTGGAAATTTCGCCCCTTGAGTAACTCGATTTCATAGGTGCTGAGAAAATCCTTATCAGCTGCAATGGTATAGGCCATTTGCAGTTCACGGACGCTCCCCTCCTTTTTCAATTTGATCCTCGGTATAGATTTCCACTCTCCTGGCACGCGCGATGTTGCTGAAACATGCTTCACGGCGCTTACCCTGGACATCTCATTCTTTACCCACTCGAAGTTTGAACGCGCCTTTGCAACATTCACATCGATCACCACCATCAGATCTTTGTCGAAGCCAAGTTCGGTGTCGTTCAGAAAACGAACTTGCATGAACAGCACGATTGTACCAATGATCATGACTGTAGAAATGGTAAACTGCAGAACGACCAAAGCTTTTCTCACCGAGAAATCGCCTCCAGACCTCAACATCAAACCCTTCAACAAGGAAACCGGATTGAAGCGCGAAAGCAAAATCGCTGCATACCCTCCTGACAACAATCCAATGGCAATGATAAGCGCTACGGCAGCACCCCAGAACTGGAAGCCCACGGAGCTGAAAAGCTCAAACCTCTTGTGGACAAAATCATTGAACACCGGCAATAAAAGGGCGACAATTAGCACAGAAAAAAAGAATGCAATCACCGTTGTGATCAGCGACTCAACCAGGAATTGTTTGACCAGGTTACCACGAACCGCACCAATTGCCTTTCGCACACCAATTTCTTTTAGCCTGCTCGACGCCCTTGCTGTTGTCAGATTTGTATAGTTGATTCCAGCGATGAGTAGAACAAAAATTGCTGTGAAGGAAAACACGGTGATATAGACAGGGTTTCCTTGCGGGATGCTATCAACATTTGAATTGCGGGCGCCATCAGCGATCCCTAACGACTTCAGGTGCATGTCCTTTAATGGTTGCATTGAATGTGACAGGATTGTCCCAGGCTCCAGCGTTGCATTGGCGTGTACGAGCCGGGTAATCTTTCGCGCAACAGAATCGGGATTAGCGCTGGGACGTAGCAAGGCAAAGACCGTGAAGCCCGTGGAGGCCCAATCATGCTGTGCATTGCGTTTGAAATCCTCATCATTTAAATACGTCGCTATAGACATCACGCTGGTAAATGAAAAGCTTGAGTTCTGCGGGTGATCCTTCAAAACAGCAGTGATCTTTAGCGGAGTTTCCGTGTAGTCAAACCGAACATTTTTGTTGATCACATCCGTCCGCCCAAAGATTCGCATGGCTAGGTCCTCTGTAATGACGATCGTATTAGGTTCCTTCAACGCAGTGCGTCTGTCTCCTTCAAGAACTGGAAAATCAAATACCATCAGGAAGTTTTCATCGGCGACGGTAACCGTCTCCTGCACGTAAACAGGTTTTTCAGGATCAATGAGATTGATTCTGCCTGATCTCTGCATCCGCGTGGTCATCTCTACTTCCGGCAACGCTAGTGGCGCTTCTTCCGCAAGCATATATCCGGCGGCGGCAACGGTAGTGGCGTCGTTATTCGGATTCTTCTCATGTGTGATCACACGATAGATTCTATCTCCTTCCAGATGCTGCGTGTCAAAGTTCAGTTCATCATAAACGTAAAGGCCTATCAATAGGAAGCAGACCATCCCGAATGTAAGGCCGAGCACGTTAAGTGTAGAATACAGTTTGCTTTTCCAGAGGTTTCTCCACCCCATTACAAAATAACTTTTGAACATACCGTTATTGGCTAGTGGTTGATCGAATGTTGCGGACCTGAGAATTCCGGGTCTGCATAGTAAGATGACGTCTTTATACAGGCGCAAATTCGCCTGGCTTCTGCCGAGTTCTGCTACTCTCCTGTCATAGATCTCAAGCAAATCGCCTTCAATGTCAGCGTGATACTCCGGTTTACAAAACCATTTCAGGAAGCGCATGATAAAACGCGGTGGATCGGCTCTTCTCATTGCAGTTATTTAAGCTTCAACACCAGTTTAGGAAGCGCCTTCCAAAGTTCATCTCGTGATTCCTTGCTATAGTCAAGCGCTTTCTTTCCATACGCAGTGATTTCAAAAAAAAGCTTCGGACGGCCGCGTCTGGCTTCATTTGTATCTCCCTGCTTTGACTTTAGAAAACCCTTCGACTCCAGCCTTCGCAATGTGACCTGCAACGCACCGATGGCTACCTCGCGATCCAATCGTTGTTCGATCTCATCCTTGATAGTCACCCCAAACGCGTTACCGTGAAGAACCCCTACAGTCAACAGGACGATCTCTTCAAATTCACCTAGTTGAATACGTTTCATCTGTGAATAATACTATTTTGAAGTAAAAATAACAGACTTTGGACTAAATACTACTTTGTAGTAAATAATATCAAACTTTATCATATTTATAATGCATCGGGAAGTGAATTTTGAAAGTCGTTCAGAATGAAGTCGATACAAAATTTGCAATGAAAGGTCGGCTCGTGTGTTTATGCTTTGATTACTAAACACTTAGCGTTTTTCATCAAGCAGAAATCATTACGTTAAAAGGACCACTTTGTTACTCGATTGATACTATGGTGCTCGATGAACAAAAAGTACCGGTAACAAACCGGGTAATAAGACGTCTTTATTAATCCCTAAACGCTTGAGTTATGCCTCGAAAGGTATCGTAGATCTCAATCGCAAAGAGCCCGTCCGATTACGTCAGAGACGAATCAAAAATGGCGGCTACTCACTTTACCTCGACACGTACTGGAATGGTAAACGCTCCTCCGACTTCTAGAAATTGTATTTAAACCCATCAACAGATCATCTCGCGGTAATCGAAAACAAAACAACGCTTGAGCTCGCCTAGCAAATCAACTACAAAAGACTTAACTACAGTTCTAAAACTTCTATCGAACTGTGTCGATGGGCTATAGCGGCTGGGGTCACGAAGAGGATCACATTTTCATTCTTCCCGTCATACCCACGCAACTTTGTTGCTATCGCATGGCGTGGACATATATACAGTCTCGAAATTATTGGGCCACAAGCACATAGTGTCAACAGAAAGGTACGATCATATCTTCGATGCGCTTAGTCTGAGGCTGTACAAAAATTGTCATCGTCTTTACCTAAACATGTTGAATAGTACAGGAACAGTAAGTCAGCTTATTAGGATCGGCATCCCACACAAGTTTCTTATCAGATAAAATTGCATTTTCTTTATGGAATTTGGCACACAAATGCATCCTATCGCTGAACTAACCTATGAAGCTGTTTATACTCTCGATTATTTTATGTCTGGCTTTCACGTCTGCTTCCGCTCAGGAGCGGACAATCACTGGTCGCCTTACTTCAAATGAGGATGGAAGCCCCCTGCCAGGGATCAACATAACAATCAAAGGCACAAGTACAGGAACGTCAACGGATGCAAATGGCAATTATTCAATCACAGTACCAATTGGATCGACTATGGTATTTTCGTTTATCGGAATGCAGACCCGAGAAGTACTGGTCACCAAAGATAATCTGCAACCAGTACGGCCGGGGTCGAATACTCGATCTCGAGATGTCCACAAAAAGATGAAAAGCCCGGACTTACTGTCTAGGTCACTTTATCAAGACTCAATCCCGCAGGATAAATTAGGTTTAGCTACGCTAACAAGCGAGTCACCTTCATATACCAACAAAAGTCCTGTCGATCCCTCTGCTATTAGAAAAATAAAGAAATCAGGAAATCGGTACGTGTTAAAATCAGATTCGGACCCGTATACAAGGACTGGATTTGGTTTGCAGTTCTCCAGCTCCTTGAGTCTTGAGAAGATCAACAAACTTCCTTCGCTTCAAAATACTTATACACAAGGTCAGCCTTCAAATGGTAAGTACCAGTGGATCGGAGCGGATCAGCAGGAATTATTCTCATGGGGACCGCAGATAGCCACGTTGGAATACGATGGAAGCTCCTACCCTTATGATAAAAATGGACGGCTCGTGACCATCGGTTCGGGGAATGGAAATATTGCAAAGAAATATAACGCAAAGGACTTTTTTAGAATCGGAGTCGCAAACGTAAACGAGCTGATGCTCACGCTGCCGGGAAAAAAGCATAGCACGTTCGTATTTGATCTTGAAAATAGACGCCGTTCAGGAATAATTCCGAACTCTGATTTCGAAAGGATAAATATTGGTGCGAGTATGAAAAACTTCAAACTGGCAGAACACTTAACCACAAACACTACAATTTCATACAATCGATCCAATGGGAATCTGCTAAGCCGAGGAGCCAACCTCGCATCAATTGTGGGAGCAGTTTATCGCACACCAACCACGTTTGATAATGCCAACGGACACTCAGCTAAATCTGCACGTAATCACGAGGAATCATACAAATTAACTGACGGGACCCAACGATCTCATGCTCCAGGGTATGTCGACAATCCATATGGTTTGGCTAATGACCTACCGGACAATGATCATTCTGAACGTTTTCTTGCCTCGCTAAATTTAAGGCACTCCTCATCCAACCCGCTTAGCATTGTCCTTAATACGAATGTAGACGCACAATGGAATAGAAATTATTTTGGAGTTCCATTAGGATATTCAGCATATATAAACGGAAGACTAACAGAACGTAACGAGCAACAAACTTTTGCCAACTTAATCCTGACTCCAACATATCGCTTCGAATTGTACGATAGCGAATTGAAGGTGGGTTTGTCGTATCAATCTCAATACACCAATCGTGAAATTGAACGGTTAGATGGGTTCAACTTCCTCGCAGGTCCATTCAACGAGGTAACAGATGCGGACTCATTAGTGCAGTTCAAAAGGTATCTCCACAGAATGACACACGAGATTATTGTCAACGCCCAATATGAATATTACGACTTGTTAAACGTTAAATTTACGAACCGTATTTACTTCTCTTCTACTGTTCGAAACGGCGCATTTTCAAATTTCTTTCCTTCAGGAAATATTATTTTGAATTTAGCGCAACTAGTTGATATATGGTCAATTGAGTATCTTAGATTATACTCGACAGCGTCAAGAACAATTCGTGAGGCACCACTACTTTTTTCGAATTGGTCCTACGGGTCAACAAACTCACCAGTGGAAAACTACACGTCTTTTTACGAAGCCAATGAGATCCTGTTCAATAGAAAGCTTTTGCCAGAAATAGAGACCAAACTTGAAAGTGGGCTGAAGTTCCGTGGCATGAGTAGCAGATTGTCGGTTGAGATTGCTTACTTCAACAATGTTACAAAAGATTTTATTGCACCCGCACAACAAGGAACACAATACGCATTGCAGAATCTTGCAACCATAAGAAACTATGGTGGTACCGCCTCGGCTGGCTACACAGGATATATGTATAACGGAAGTTGGGGTACAGAGGTGCGGTGGAGTAAATACAATGCAGTGGTTCGTGAGCTATCCTCAGCCGATGAAAGCATTGCCCTTGCTGGCTTTCAATCAATACGATCTGTTCTTGCAGAAGACAAGCCCCTGGGTGCTATTTATGGAACAACGTACAGGAGAAACTCTAACGGTGATTTGATAATTGGTGAAGATGGCTTCCCATTGGAAGATGCGAGTCTAACAATGATAGGCAACCCAATTCCTGATTTTCTGCTGGGCTGGTCCGGGTACGTTAGATGGAAGCAGTTCAATTTTTCATTTCAGTTCGATCTTAAAAGTGGCGGCGATATGTGGAATGGAACAAATGCTGCTTTGGACTATCTCGGACGCTCGGCTAGCAGTGGCTCAGAAAGAAATATCAGCAATTACATTTATACAGGAGTCGACGGGAACAACAATCAAAATGTTCAGCCAGTAAGTTTTTCCGATCCTAATAAAAGTGTTAACGAAAACAGGTGGGTGCGATATGGTTGGGATGGTGTCGGCGAAGATTATATCGAGGACGCGTCTTGGTTTAGATTGAGTGAAATTGTCTTTTCGTATTCACTGCGGTTACCCAAATCGAAAGTTCAGGAGCTAAAGTGCTCATTGGTCGCACGAAACCTATTTTTAATTACGCCATACAGCGGGGTCGATCCGGCGGCTACATTATTCAGCTACAATACAGGAAATGGGCTTGATCTTTTCAATACACCATCGACGCGTAGCTATGGAATACAAATAACCGTAAGGCTCTAAATCGTATGAGAAGAAGAAATCGGATTTTGGCACTAGGATTCGTAGCAATCTTATTCACAAGCTTCACAATCAATGAAGAGCCCAGCTTTGTAAAAAAATTAAGGGAAAAACTTAAGGAGTTCAATGCGAAGTATCCCGAAGAAAAAATTTATGTCCAGTCAGACAAATCGTTCTACAAACCAGGCGATGATGTATGGCTGAATGTATTCGTTCTGAATGGCAATACTTATCAGCCAACTCTAATTAGCGATGTGGTTTACGTTGAACTGATCAATCCGAAGGGAAATATTGAATCGACATTGGAACTGGTCGTACAGGAAGGAACTGCCCATGCAGACTTTCAGCTCTCGGAATCCACACCAGGAGGAATATACAAAATACAAGCTTATACTAGATGGATGCGGAATTCCGGCAAAGAGACTTTTTTTACAAAGGAAATTACTGTGCAACGTGTTTTGACTCCGCGCCTTTTGCTCAAGCTAGAATATAAAAAAGAATCCTATGGCCCGCGGGATACGGTTGAAGCAACGTTAGAAATTCTCAACCTCAAAAATCAAAAAATTGAAGGCGCCAGCGTTGAAGCCACAGTAAGAATCCATAACAAGAAAATATTCAATGCAGCCATATCTTCCGATTCAATTGGCGAGGCACACATTCGTTTTGCATTACCAGATACGTTAAGTTCTACAGATGGATTGCTTTCTGCTCGTGTTAAAGCAAATGGTATTGAGGAGTCGATATCTCGCTCAATCCCGATAACGCTAGATAAAATCACATTACAATTCTTCCCTGAAGGCGGGCACTACGTTGAGAATATTAGAAACCGCATTGCATTTAAGGCTGTAAATGAGTACGGGAAAGGTGCCGATTTAGCAGGGGTCGTGGTCGATGAAAGTAATAATGTAGTGGCAACGCTAGAAAGTTATCATATGGGCATGGGCGCTTTTGATATCACTGCAACTCCAGGAAAAAAATATTATGCGCGAATCGAAAAGCCATTTGAAAATAGAACTTTGATACCCCTTCCCTCTCCTCTCCCCCGAGGTTTTACATTAGGCTTGAATCATAGGGATTCTACTTCGCTTGAATTTCAGGTATTTTCTGCAAACGAATCGAAGGCTTACTTAACAGCCACCGTACACGGTGAATTAGTATACTCGCAGGAACTAGGATTACAATCTGGCACGAACCGTGTCAATATATCGACGGGAAATTTTCCAGCTGGGATAGCTGTCTTTACTCTGTTCAACGAGTCGGGACTTGAGCAGTGCGAAAGACTCGTTTTTTTGAACAACCACAAATCATTAACGATCAAACTCGAACCTGACAAGAAGCAATATCAACCGCGTGAAACTGTAAAGCTCAAAATTACAACACTTGATGAGAAGGGTCAGCCCAATTCGGCAAAGCTTTCGATTTCGGTCATTGATGACCAATTAACTTCGTTTGCTAACGATAAGCAGGATAATATTATATCAAGATTGTTACTGTCTTCTGAGGTCAAAGGAGAAATACAGGAGCCTGCATTCTATTTTGATGATAGCGAGAAAAAGGCAGCTCTGGCTTTAGACTACTTGTTGATGACCCAAGGATGGAGAAGGTTTAAATGGCAGGAGGTTTTCGCTTTGGACAAAAATCTTGATTTCGTCGCCGAGAGAATTAAAAATTTAAGTGGCGTACTTCAAGATAATAAGGGGCAGGGATACAGTTCTGAAGTGACGTTGATAGAATTAGGTGGAAAAAAACGGATTGTCAAGCTAAAGACCACACAAGAAGGACATTTTCTATTCAGAAATATCGATCCAAAAATTCCAGTTCTATTGCTTTCAAAAAAACCGGGTCAAATTGTGATTAACAAGAACTTGAATTTCTCAATTTCACTGAACGATCGCGAGGGCACTGTCACCCTGCCAAAAGGTAGAGAAGAAATTGCACTATCTGCACCTATTCTTGAAGGCCAAGCAAATATCACGGAGCTACCACAAGACGTAAGTTCACTCGATGTTGATCTAGAAAGTGATGTCGCGCAACTAAGCGAAGTTGTAGTCACTGGTTACGGAGTTGAAGAAAAAAGAGCTTTTGCAGGGGCGGTAGTTCGGGTAACAGAGAATTCTGTTGAAGGTCTTTTTGCAGCGTCTGCTGTCGAGAATTCTTTGCAAGGCCGGGTGGCAGGGATCGTAATTCAACCTCAAACTGGTAGCCCTGCCGGGCAGACTAACATGATGATTCGTGGATTAAGCTCGCTATCTGCAGGACGTGGTGAACCCCTATATGTGATAGACGGACACGTAATAGGTACAAGCCTCAACAAGAATTTTCCGAATAGCAGTATTCTTGGCCCTGATAACATACTCTCAATCGAAGTGATCACCTCACCTGAGGCTACTGCACTTTATGGAAGTGCCGCATCAAATGGTGCCATATTAATTAGTACGCGCACTCGCCTGGGATATGGTGCATTTAAATCTCAGAAAAAACCGTCAAAATTTTCGAGTTTGACTGTTGCTCCGAGAAAATTCTCAGCAACGCGTGAATTCTATGCGCCAGCTAGTACCGATGGAAAAAATGCAGAAACAAGAAAGGACTTTCGAACAACAGTTCATTGGAGTCATACAATAGTAACTGATAAAAACGGCGAAGCCGAGGTGTCGTTCAAAAATAATGACGCTGTAAGTGCCTTTCGCATAACAGCAGAAGGCTTTTCAGGGGCCGGATTAATTGGAAGGAAGGAAGAAGTATATCACACCGAAATGCCCCTCTCCCTGGACGCAAAGCTTCCCGAATTTTTGGGATTTGAGGACGTTCTGAAACTGCCTATCTACGTGAACAACGAAACTTCATCTTCGAAAACTGTAAATGTAACGCTTAACCTTCCTGATGGGCTGTCACTTGATGGTTCGTCGTCCAAAAATATCGAAATCAAACCTAAGACGAGAGGCACAGTGTGGTTTACCATTCGTCCAAACGGAACACCCGGGAACTATCCAATTTCAATAGTAATTCGATCGGAGAAATTCACAGATCAATTAATCCACAATATTCAAGTACGCCCAATCGGCTTTCCAATGCGAATTAGCTTTTCTGCAAAAGAAATGGATAAGACAGTGAAGTTTGACATTCGCGATGTCGAACAGAACTCGGTTAAAGCTGAACTCACTGCATTCCCTGACATTCTAAGTGATCTGTTTGTAGGCGCCGAATCAATTCTTCGCGAACCCCATGGCTGTTTTGAGCAAGTTTCATCAAGTACATTTCCTAATATTTTAGCTCTGCAATTCCTGAAAGAGTCAGGTTTATCTAAACCAGACGTTGAGAAGTTGGCATTGCGTTACATATCAAATGGGTATGACAAATTAATGGCGTATGAAATCAAAGGTGGTGGATTCGAATGGTTTGGGCATCCCCCTGCACACGAAGGTTTAACCGCATATGGCCTCCTTCAGTTTTCGGAAATGAAGAAAGTATTTACTGGCGTGGATGACGATGTGATCTCTCGGACACGGCAATGGTTGCTAGATCGGAAAAACGGAAAAGGTGGCTTCAAACAGTCGACCGGAAAATATGGATTTTCTGCCGCCTCAGAAGACGTCACGAATGCTTACATAGTATACGCACTGTCAGAAATCGGCACCAGAGAAATCATGCCAGAATACATGAAAGCGTATGACGAAGTTGTGAAGAGCAAGGATATGTATAGAATGGCACTAATTGCTTGTGCAGCTTATAATCTTGAAAGGGAGGAAGATTACTTAGCACTTATTGAGCTATTTAAAATTAAGATTCAGAGCTCAGGGTTTAACAGTTTTAAAGCAGAGCATTCAATTGTCAGGAGTTATGGAAACTCGCTTCAAAGCGAGACGATTTCTCAATGGTGTACTGCACTAATGAAATCTCGTACTCCTGATTTGACTTTGCTGGACAAATGCATAGAACACTTACTGAAGACTAGAAGTTACGGGCAGTTTGGGTCAACTCAGGGGACAACTGTCGCACTCAAAGCATTAACGGAATATGCGAAGTTAGTTCGAACCACGGGCGATAATGGATCAATACAAATTTTAGTTAACGACGTATTGGCTGACCAAATAAATTACGAACGTGAATCACGTGGTAAGCTTACTTCGAACAAATTCTCACAATATTTATCAACCGGCACACAGAACCTTCAGATTCGATTTCAAGAAACCAAGAATCCTCTACCATATTCAGTAGATGTTCAGTGGTTCACGAAGAAACCGATGTCAAGCCAAGATTGCAAGGTAAGCTTGTCAACGTTGATGAGTAACTCAGCGGTGCTGGTAAATGAAACCGCGAGGCTGTCAGTGACTATTGAAAATAAAGTTAATGAAGGGCTGCCAATGACTGTCGCTCAGATTGGAATCCCAGCTGGT